>NZ_RCDA01000001.1:1428865-1747844 GCF_003664325.1 Alkalispirillum mobile | reverse complement strand
AACCCGGTGACCTGGGGCAGCGAGGCCGAGGCGGCGCCGGGGCGCGCCAGGGCGAGGTACAGTCCGTTGTGTTGGGGCATGCCGGCTCCGTGGCAGTGCGTGACGTCTCTATCCTAGACGAGGCCAATGCTAGGGCGATTGCCGGGGGGCGTCAAATGGGCACGGGCAGACTGGCAGGGATGCGACTTACGCTGCCGGCTGCACCCGGGCCTGCTGTTGTTGTTGCCGGTAGGCGTCCATAGTGCGCGATAGGGTTGCGGCCAAATGTGGCGTGTGATACTGGTAAAAAAACGCAGTCAGGAAGGCTGCTGCACAAACCCGTTGGGCGCTCGCTAACAGGCACGCTGTAACGGGCCGTTTCAGACTCATGGAAGAGCGTATCAGGCGATGGATTGTCCTGCTCCACACCCCGCCGGGTTGCCCGGTACCTGCACCCCGCAGCTTCATTCTGATGGCGTCCCGTTGGCGCTCATGCCTCCTTGCGCTGTGTCCCACGCCGTCACGCAGATCCACCACAGGGAGTGAACCCATGACTGACCAGGGAACGGTTGCGCCCAGAGAGCGCATCAACATCCGCTATGTGCCCGCCACGGGCGATCAGCAGGCCGAGTCGGAACTGCCACTCAAGCTTCTGGTCGTGGGCGATTTCAAGGGCCGTATCGAAGAGGCGCCCATCGAAGAACGAACAGCGGTCTCGGTGGACAAGAACAACTTCCATGCCGTGCTCTCCGAAGCCGAGCTGGGGCTTGAAGCGGTTGTGCCCAACCGCCTTGCGGACAGCGGGGAGGACAACGATCTGCCGGTCAACCTCTCCTTCGCGGCGCTGGAGGACTTTGCGCCCGACAGGCTGGCCCGCCAGGTACCCGAGCTGCGCAAACTGATTGAGCTGCGCGAGGCACTGGTTGCGCTAAAGGGCCCCCTCGGCAACGTGCCGTCTTTCCGCAAGCGGTTGCAGGAACTGCTGGACAGTGAGGAGGTCCGGGACCAGTTGCTGGATGAGCTGAGCCGCGTTACCCCACCAGAGGATCACACCGAGTGATCGGTGTTCGCAACGGAAGCGAGGAGCCACCCCGATGAGTGAAGTCGTATCTGAGCGAGCCGCGGCAACGGCGAGCGACGCATCGCTGCTGGACCAGGTCATGGCCCAGACCCGGATGGCGCCGGAGGATGAAGGCTATGATGTGGCCCGCCAGGGCGTTGCCGCCTTCATCAGCGAGCTATTGAAAGCGCCTGACGAGGCACCGCAGGTCAACAAGGCGGTTGTCGACCGGATGATCGTGGAACTGGACCGCCGGATCGGGGCACAGGTGGACGAGATCCTCCATTTGCCCGAGTTCCAGCGTCTTGAGGCCGCCTGGCGAGGTCTGAAGCTTCTGGTGGACCGGGTCGATTTCCGCGAGAACATCCGCCTGAACCTCCTCCACGCGACCAAGACCGAGTTGCTGGAGGATTTCGAGTTTTCACCTGAGCTTCCCCAGAGCGGGCTCTATCAGCATGTCTATGCTTCGGGCTACGGGCAGTTCGGCGGCGACCCGGTCGCTGGCGTCATTGGCGTATACGACTTTCAGCCCAGTACACCGGATATCAAGTTGCTGCAATACAGCGCCGCCGTGGGTGCCGCCGCCCACGCTCCCTTCATCTCCTCGGTGGCTCCGGAGTTTTTCGGTATAGATCGTTTTCAGGAGCTACCTAATATCAAGGACTTGGCCGCTACGTTCCAGGGGCCGAAGTATGCCCGTTGGCGCAGCCTGCGAGAGAGCGAGGATGCTCGCTACCTTGGCCTTACTGCCCCGCGTTTCCTGCTGCGAATGCCCTACGATCCAGTGGAGAACCCTGTCAAGACCTTCAATTACCGGGAAACGGTCAACGAGAGCCATGATCACTACCTGTGGGGCAACACTGCCTACCTGTTCGCCGAGCGGTTGACCGAAAGCTTCGCGCGTTACCGCTGGTGTCCCAACATCATCGGGCCGCAAAGCGGCGGGGCAGTGGAGAACCTGCCGGTCCACACTTTCGAGTCCATGGGGCAGTTGCAGGCGAAGATCCCCACCGAGGTGCTGATCACCGATCGGCGCGAGTACGAGCTGGCCGAAGAGGGGTTTATTGCGCTGACCATGCGCAAGGACAGCGATAATGCCGCCTTCTTCTCGGCTAACTCGGTGCAAAAGCCCAGACGTTTCCCCAATACAGCCGAGGGCCAGGCTGCAGAGACCAACTTCAAGTTGGGTACGCAACTACCCTACCTGTTCATCATCAACCGGCTGGCCCACTACATCAAGGTGCTGCAACGGGAGCAGATCGGCGCCTGGAAGGAGCGGCAGGACCTGGAGCGCGAGTTGAATGACTGGATTCGCCAGTATGTTGCCGATCAGGAAAACCCACCCGCGGAGGTCCGTAGCCGCCGGCCCCTGCGCGCCGCCTCTATCCAGGTCTCGGACGTTGAAGGTGACCCCGGGTGGTACCAGGTATCCCTCGCGGTGCGTCCCCATTTCAAATACATGGGAGCGAACTTCGAGTTGTCGCTGGTTGGCCGGTTGGACAAGGAGTGACGGCAGTGCAACCGTGGCTGGATCCTCCTCGTGGCCTGCGTCTGTTCGAACGTCTGGGCGTGCCTTGCGCGCCGACCGAACGGCCCGCCGACACCGAATGGGTGGTGGACTCGATCAAATCGCACTTGCTGGAACTCTTGAACAGCCATCCAGGGCACTGCGCCTCGACCCCAGGGCTGGGTCTGGTGGACTTTAATGATGCCAGTATTGGTGCGCTGGACTTGCGTCTGAACATCCGGCAGGCCATTCAGGACTGCATCGAGTGCTATGAACCACGGATTCGTCGGGTTTCGGTGGAAGTGCTGGAACCCGCCGGTGAACCGACCCGGCTGTGGTTCAGGGTTCATGCCCTGGTCGACGATTCCCGACAGGGGCGGCACACCACCCTTGACCTCATGCTCAACGGCCGCCGCTACCGGTTTGTTGACTAGACCGGCTCCATGGAATGAGATGCTGAATCGATACTTCAGGGACGAACTGAACTACCTCCGGCAGGAAGGCCGGGAGTTCGCACAGGCCTATCCTCAACTCAGCCAGTTTCTCTCCGAGCGCGGCGATGATCCCGATGTGGAACGTCTGCTGGAGGGGTTTGCCTTCCTTACCGGGCGGATGCGGGAAAAGGTCGAGGATGAGTTTCCCGAACTCACTCACTCACTGATCGCCTTGCTCTGGCCTCACTATTTGCGCCCCGTACCAAGCATGGCCATCGTCCGTTTCGATCCCAGATGGCACGCACTTCGAAGCGGTCACCGGCTGGCGCGGGGGACGCTACTGACCAGTGCGCCTGTACAGGGCGTGCCGTGCCGCTTCCGAACAAGCCGCGATGTCACCCTTTACCCATTGGCGGTGGCCGGGGTCGATACGGCCCGGACCCGTCGCCGCTCCCGGGTAACACTCAGCCTCCGGGTACACAGTGACCAACCGCTCGCCGAGCTTCAGCCAGACCCCTTGCGCCTGTTCCTGGGTGGCGATGGTTACACTGCACGCACCCTGTATCTGTGGTTGCAGCATTACCTGGAGGGCATCGATCTGGTAGTGAGCGGGCACCGCAGCTTTCTACCGGCGGATAGCATCACCGCAGTAGGCTTTCAGCGGGATGAGGCAGTGCTGCCCTATCCCCGCAACAGTTTCCAGGGGTATCGCATTCTGCAGGAGTACCTCTGCCTGCCGGATGCCTTTCGCTTCCTGGATCTGCGGGGTCTATCCGACGCCCTGCCCCACTGGCCGGCCGAACGGTTTGAACTCACATTCCGTTTTGCGCGCACTCTCCCCGTGGAAGCCCGAGTGCAGGCTGAGCATTTCCAGCTGCATTGCGCCCCTGCCGTCAACCTGTTCGAGCAGGACGCAGACCCCATCGATCTGACCGGAGAACGTGCCGAGTACCGTATCGTTCCCGGTGGTCGGAATCCGGATCACTGCGAAATATACAGCGTCGATTCAGTGGCAGGGTGGGTGACCACCGGAAACGGCCGATTTCGCGGCAAGCCACGCCGGTATGCGCCTTTTGAGAGCTTTCAACACCAATTGGAGCGAGATCGAGGGGGAGAGGGGTGCTACTACCGGGTGCGCCTGCGGGAAAGCCTCCGCAATGACGGTTTCGACCACGACATCGCGTTTGTACGGGATAATGAGGTGCAGCGACCAGGTGATCAGGAGACTGTCTCCCTGCGTTTGACCTGCACCAACCGCCGGTTGCCCGAAGCGCTTGCGGTCGGGGATATTTCAGACTTTGCCGACGATACTCCCGCGCTGGTCGAAGTTCACAATGTCACCCGGCCGACGCCCACCCTCAGGCCGCAGCTCGGCGGTGAATTGCTGTGGACCCTGATCTCCAACCTGGCTCTCAACTACCTTTCGTTGCTGCACACGGATGCCCTGCGCTCGGTGCTGCGCGCCTACGATTTCCGGGCCCTGGTGGATCGCCAGGCCGAACGGGCTTCGCAGCAGCGACTGGCGGGCATTCGGGGCATCGAGACATCTGCGATAGATCGTCTGCACCGGGGTGTACCGGTGCGGGGTATGCGATCGGTGGTCACCCTGGATGAGGCCGCCCTGGGAGACGAGGGCGGGCTCTATCAGTTCGGTTGTGTGCTGGCCCGGTTTTTCGCACTGTACGCCAGCATCAATGCCTTCCACGAACTGCAGGTCGTCAATCTCAAGAACCAGGAGCGCTACACATGGAAGTGGCAGCCCGGGCAACAGCCGCTGATGTAGGCGCCGCACCGCTGGTTGCCCGTGCCCCGCGCTACGACTTCTACCAATTGGTCGAGTTGCTCATGCGGGCGCAGGGGTGTCGGCCGGAGGACGAGGGTAAGGCCCCACTTCAGGTAGCGGGGGTGCGTTTCAAGTCCTCCGCCTCGCTGGGGTTCCCGGGCACTGATGTGGTCGCGCTTCATGCGTGCCCGCGAGAGGGTCACGTCGTCGAGGTCAGCTTCTTGGGTTTGCATGGGGCCCAGTCACCCTTGCCGGGTTACTACCTTGAGCAGTTGGGTCACGCCAGCGCCCATGGTGAGGGCGCAGCAGTGGACCTGCTGGACTTTTTTCACCATCGGTTGCTGACACTACTCCATCTCACCTGGCGCAAGTACCGCCACTACGTGCGCTACGAGGACGGCGCCCGGGATGGCTTTTCCAAGGCATTGTTTGCCCTGACCGGACTGGCCGATGAGGATCTGCGGGCGGATAGCGCGATCAATTGGGGCAAGATGCTGGCTTACGTTGGCCTGGTGGCGGGGCGATCACGCTCCTCTGAGGTGGTCAGCGGGGTTCTGGCCCACTATTTCGACCTCGAAGAGGTCGAGGTTCTGCCATGGCAGGAGCGATGGGTGGCCGTGCCTGGTGACCAGCGCAGCCGCTGCGGAACGGCCTGCATGGGTCTGGGCCGTGACTTCGTCATCGGTGAGCGGGTGGTGGATATCACTGGCAAATTCCTTGTCCGCATCGGTCGGTTGACGCGCCAGCGCATGGCCGACTTCCTGCCTGACGGTCGTGACGGTGCGGCGCTCCAGGCGGTGGTCGATTTCCTATTGCGTGACCCTTTGGCTTACGACCTGGAGTTGGAGTTGCTACCTGATCAGGTCCAACCGCTCCGACTCTCGGCCAGGCACCCCGAGCGGCTGGGCTGGACGAGCTTTCTTGATCCGACAACCGATGCCATGCGTCGCCACCGGCGCGTGCGTCTCCAGATAAGGGAGTGAGCCCGTGACCTCATTGCCAAGACCCACGCTGACTCTGGTGGTCGCCAACCCGGAAACGCTGTCGAGCCGGTTCAGTGTCCGGCACTGCTTTGATAGCCGGGGCGGCTACGTTGGCAGCGACCCCGAGGCCTGTGACTGGACCCTGCCAGATACCGAAGGTGCAGTCCGTCCGGTGCATGCCTCCCTGCACTACAGGGATGGCCGATTCATTCTCCGAGACGAATCCGGCGCTACCTACATCAATGGTGCCACCCGGGCCCTGGGGCGTGGCCAACCCGTGGCGCTTTCGGAGGGCGACTTACTGGTGCTGGGCAGGTATCAGCTCGAGGTGCATATGGATCACATCGGACCATCGCCGGCCGGCGACGCTGATCTGGAAGGCCTCACCGGAGGCCGCACGGCGGTGATCGGCAGCGATCGTCCGCCCCTGATGGCGCAGCCCATGGATCTCTCGGGGGATCCGCTGGCGGCCCTGGGGCCCTCGGGCGATAGCATTGATCTGCTCCCTCCCCGCGACAACGGGCAAGCCCGGAGTCCGCTTGCCAATGAGCCACCGCAGGTAGGGCCTGACTGCCAGGATGGCCGTGTATCGCGTATGCAGCGACCGGAGTTGAGTGCGGAACCCGTGGCGCCGGCCGATGCCGTGCAACCGCTACTCGATGGGTTGGGTGTCACTCTGGATTTTCACGATCCGCAAGAGCGAGCAGTGTTTCTGGCAGAGGCCGGCGAGGCCCTGAAAGCCACTGTCAAGGGCTTGCTGGCTTTGCATCGGGCTCGTCGCCAGGGTGCATCGCCGTGGCCAGAGTGGCGAATGCAGCCGATTGAGGATAACCCCCTTCGCCTCGATCAGGGGTATCCCGAGACGGTCCGGACCCTGTTCTCTGCTGAACGCAGTCCGGTTCATCTGGCCCCCGGGGCGGCCATTACTGAGGCGTTGAGCCAGCTCGATCACCACCAGAGGGCAACAGAGGTGGCCATAGAGGAGGGGCTACAGGCCCTCCTGGAAGCCCTGGCGCCTGATGCGCTCCTGCGCCGCTTCCAGGCCTACGGCCCTCCAGCCGGGCCAGCGGAGCGGGACGAGGCATGGACTTGGCGCATGTACTGTCACTACTTCGACGAGTTGTCATCCGATCGCCAACAGGGTTTTGGCCGGCTCTTTTGGGCAGTTTTCGGGCAGGCTTATGACCAGGCGGCGGTGCAGGGGCAACCTGCGGGGCAGAAACGATGACGCTCAAGCGGTGCCAGAATGGGCGCGGGCTGCTCGGGTTGCTATGCCTGATGGTCATCTTCGGGGGCTCGGGGTGCGCCGCACCGCTGGAGACGGCTGGCAAATTGGGGCAGGTGATCTGGGACCCCTCGACGCCGGTTGGCCACCCCGAAGACCGCCCCTCCACGGCAAGTCTGAGCCTCCTGGCGGACGAGGACGTCAACCCTAATGCGCTCGATGAGGGTACGCCGCTGATGTTTCGTGTCCTGCAACTCAAGGATGACTCCATGCTGATGGCGGCCGACTACGACGAGTTGGAGGGTGACCTGGAGGACGCTCTGGGTACTAACTACCTGAGTCATGACGACTTCACCTTGCTACCCGGGCAGTTCAAGGTCTTCCAGTTGGAGGCTCTGGACAGCGACAGCCGCTACCTGGGCGTGGTCGCCTACTACGCGGAGCCGGACCGGGCGCAGTGGAAGAAGGTCCTGCGGGTGCAATCGCGCGGTCAGGATTATCATTTTCTGGTGCGCCTGCGCCGGCACGAGGCCGAACTCAAGGACGAGGACTGATGGTGAGCCGAAACCGAGTGGTCTGGCGCGAAGGCGCGTTTATCAAACCTCAGCACTTCCAGCAGCAACAGCGCAGTCTCGAGGGTCTGCTTGACCTGCGTTTGCAGGGGGTAAGTGGTTATGCCCATGGCTTCCTGGAGCTCGACATTAACAGTGAGTTCCTCGGGTTTGGTCGGATTGCGCTGATTTGCGCCCGAGGGGTCATGCCAGACGGCACCGCCTTCGACCTGCCCGGCGACGACCTGGCACCCGCACCGCTGGTCGTGGAAGAGGCGGGGATCGCCGATCAGCGGGTCTACCTGGGGTTGCCACTCGCCGGTGATGGCGTGGCAGAAGTGGGCGAGGAGGATGCCCCCCAGGCGGACAGCCGGTACCGTCTGCACCGACGGCAGATCCGTGATCTGCATTCTCACCCGGGCGATGTCACCGAGATGGCCGTGGCCCGGGCCGCACCGCGGCTGTTGCTGGAGCGCGACGACCGCAGTGGCTACGCCTGCCTGGCAGTGGCGCGCATCCAGGCGCGGCGCCCGGACGGTGCCCTGGTACTGGATCCGCACTTCATCCCGACGGCGTTGACCACCCGCGTTGTCCCGGGGCTGCAACGCTTCATCGGTGAGGTAGCCGGTTTGATGCAGACGCGGGCGCGCGCTATTGCCCAGCGGCTGGCCGCCCCCCAGCAGGCCGGAGTGGCCGACGTCTCCGACTTCATGCTGTTACAACTGCTGAACCGGTTGCAGCCGCGTTTCCAGCATCTGCTTCAGCACCGTCGGCTGCACCCGGAGACGCTTTATAGCCACCTGCTTGAGGCGTGCGGTGAGCTGGCCACATTCACCGATCAGTCGCGACTGCCAAGCAGTCACCCGGCCTACGATCACGACGCCCCCGATGCCGCCTTCCGCGCGCTGATGCAGGGGCTGCGCCAAGCGCTATCCACTGTGCTTGAGGCCCGCGCCGTGGCCATTCCCCTGGAGGATCACCACTACGGGCTCATGGTCGCCCCGTTGAATGACCGTGCGCTACTCGAGCACGCCCAATTTATCGTCGCCGTGCATGCGGACCTGCCGGTTGAGACGTTGCGCCGGCGCTTTGTGCAGCAGGTCAAGGTCGCCAGCATTGAACGAATTCGTGACCTGGTGAGCCTGCAACTACCCGGTATACCGCTTACGCCCCTGCCCGTAGCCCCTCGACAGTTGCCTTACCACGCGAGCCATGTCTACTTCCAACTGGACCAGCGCAGTGAGACCTGGGAAATGCTGACCGGCTCGGGGGGCTTCGCATTCCACCTCGGTGGTGAGTTTCCCGGACTGGACATTCAGTTCTGGGCCATCAGGAGTTGATTATGGCGATTTCAGTACAGGAGCCTGCTGCAACGGCCCCACCGATCGGCCAAGGAAGACTTGCGGCCGACCGTCCCCAGCCTCGCACCGTGGAGGCGCCGTCGGGCTTCCGGCTGCGCGGATACCACCTCAATCCGTTTGTGGATGCTGCCAATCCGTTGCTCGGTATGGTGATTCGTGCCCGCGATTTGACGACCCTCGATAACGTCGCCGGGCTTTACCAACAGGTGGTGGAGGAAATCCAGGCCATTCAGCAGGAGTTGACCGGGCAGGGCTACGATCAGTCCACGCTGCTGGCCTTCCGCTACGTGCTGTGTGCCTTCGTTGATGAGGCGGTAATGGGTACCGAATGGGGGCGGCAGAGCAACTGGTCCCGGTACTCACTGTTGTCCCGATTCCACGACGAAACCTGGGGTGGGGAAAAGGTCTTCTCCATACTCGCCCGACTTCAACAGGAGCCAAAGCGTTATGAATCGTTACTGACTTTCATCTATCTCTGCCTCTGCCTCGGCTTCAAGGGGCGTTATCGCATTCAACCCGGTGGACAAGATGAGTACCAGCGCATCGTCCGTGCGCTGGGCGACCAGCTGTCCAGTCTGCAGGGCGTTGATAACGAGGGATTGACGGAGCCGGAGCGCCATATCACGCGCAGTGGCAGTCATTCCGGTACGGGGATCCCGCTCTGGCTGATATACGGTCTGTTCGGGCTGGTGGCCGTCGGCCTGTACCTGGCGATGTCCTGGTCCCTCGATCAACAGGCCGCGGAGGTTACGGGATTGTTAAGTCAAATCATTGAACAGACAGGGAAGTAGCGAATGCTCAAAGTCACATTGAGCGCTTTGATTCGACGCCTTCACCCAATGACCCGTGAGGCACTAGAAGCTGCTGCCGGCCTTGCCATCGAGCACCGGGCCCCGGAGGTGCGCGCTGGTCATCTGTTGGGAGCGCTCCTGGAGCAACCGCTGAGCGATGTTCGGGGGCTGTTGGCGGACTCCGGCCTCGATCCCGCGGCGCTGCGCAGCCGGATTCTGGCCGATGCTGCCCCGCTGGTCCCGGCGGACGATCAGACGCCTGGCTTCTCCCCGCTGTTGGTCGCGCTGTTGCAGGATGCGTGGCTGCTGGCCAGCACCGAACTGGAGCACACCAACCTGCGCAGCGGCCCGATCCTGCTCGCACTGCTTCACCAGCCGGACCGCTACCTGGGGGGCGATTGCGCCCGCCGGTTAGTAGTGCTCGATCGCCACGCGTTGCTGCAGCGTTTCAGTGTGCTGACTGCCGGGTCCGCCGAGCAAACGGAGCCGGCCCGGCATGACAAAGGATCGCCCGCCGTTGGCGGGTCCGACAGCGCCCTCGCTCGGTTCAGCCACTCATTGACCTGGCAGGCCAAGCAGGGGGAGCTCGACCCGGTGCTGTGCCGGGATCATGAGATCGACCAGGTGGTCGATATCCTGGCCCGGCGGCGGAAAAACAACCCGATTATTGTCGGCGACGCGGGGGTCGGTAAGAGCGCGCTGGTCGAGGGACTGGCCGCCCGTATCGTGGCCGACCAGGTGCCCGGGGTATTGCGGGGAGTGGACCTGCGGGTGTTGGACCTGGGGGCGCTGCAGGCCGGCGCCGCGGTAAAGGGCGAGTTCGAAAAGCGGCTCAAGGCCGTGGTGAACGAAGCCCGCGAAGCCACTCACCCCGTCCTGCTGTTCATTGATGAGGCCCACACGCTCATCGGTGCCGGCAACCCTGCTGGCGGGGGAGATGCCGCCAATCTGCTCAAACCCGCCCTGGCACGGGGGGAACTGCGCACCATTGCCGCCACCACCTGGCGGGAGTACAAGCAGTATTTTGAGAAGGATCCGGCCCTCACGCGACGCTTCCAACCCGTGGCCGTGGCTGAGCCTGACCCTGCGCAAGCGCTGGTGATTCTCCGCGGCCTGCGCGATGCCTACGAGCGTAGCCATGGCGTGTTGATCGGGGATAGCGCCCTCCGGGCAGCGGCGGAACTCTCGGCTCGATATCTGGCCGGGCGACAACTCCCGGACAAGGCCATCGACGTGCTGGACACCGCTTGCGCCAGAGTCTCCCAGGCGTTGCAGGCCCCTCCTCGTCAACTGGCTCACCTTGAGAGTGAACTGGCCGCCGTGGAGCGGGAGGTAGCCCAGGTGGCGCGTGAGACGCTACTGGGCCGGACCACCACCGTCGAGCGTCGGGAGGCCCTGGACCAGCACCGCGAGTCCCTCTGTGCGCGGCGCACCGAGCTGGCGTCCGCCTGGCAGGCGCAGCGCGAGCAAGTCGACGCCATTGTGGCCTCCCACCGGCGGCTGCTCTCCGAACCCCCGATGGCCGATGTGGATCGGGAGGCCCTGATCGCGGAGCTGGCCCGGCAAGAGGAGGCGCTGGCTTCACTTCAGTCGCGCTTCACCCTCGTCAATGCCACGGTGGAGGCGCCTCAAGTTGCCCGGGTTATCGAGGACTGGACCGGTGTGCCGGTGAATCGCATGAGCCGCGACGAATTCAGTCGCCTGGCCTGCCTGCCAGACCTGCTCGGTGAGGAGATCAAGGGTCAGGATGAGGCCATAGCCCGCATTCACCGCCACTTGCTTACCGCCCGCGCTGACCTTCGTCGCCCGGACCGGCCTACGGGTGCCTTCCTGCTGGTCGGGCCCAGCGGCGTAGGAAAAACGGAAACCGTGCACCAGCTGGCCGAGCAGCTCTATGGTGGCCGGTCGTTCCTTACCACCGTGAATCTCTCGGAGTACCAGGAGAAGCACAGTGTGGCGCGCCTGATCGGAGCTCCGCCCGGGTACGTGGGCTTCGGCGAGGGCGGTTTGCTTACCGAGGCGTTGCGCCAGCGGCCCTACTCCGTGGTGCTGCTCGACGAGGCCGAGAAGGCCCATCCGGACGTACTCAATCTCTTTTACCAGGTGTTCGACAAGGGGGAGTTGGCGGATGGGGAAGGGCGACGCATCGACTGCCGCAACGCGGTGTTTTTCCTGACGTCCAACCTGGGTCAGGAGCAGATACTGCGTCATCGCGGTGGGGCCGAGTCCCTGGACCGGGCCCTTCACCCCCTGTTGGCGGACTTTTTCAAGCCCGCGCTATTGGCGCGGATGACGGTTGTGCCCTTCCGCCCCCTGCCCCGGGCTGTCCTGGAACAGATTGTCACCGCACGCCTGGCAGGCCTGGTTGCACGGATTCGGCATCGGCATGCAGAGGCAGAGGTGGAACTGGACCCGGA
Organism: Alkalispirillum mobile; assembly: GCF_003664325.1. NCBI lineage: Bacteria > Pseudomonadati > Pseudomonadota > Gammaproteobacteria > Chromatiales > Ectothiorhodospiraceae > Alkalispirillum > Alkalispirillum mobile. The sequence goes on along the minus strand of NZ_RCDA01000001.1, from coordinate 1,735,753 downwards.
ACTTTCTGCTGCCATTTGTCAGCGCGCGACGCAGCAGGAGAATGGCGCTCGCATGCTCGACGCCATAATAGAGGGTGAGCTCTTGCCACCTGTTTCCCGAACCCTGCTCGAGCACAGGGCTCGCAAAGCCACGCTCCAGCGCCTGGTGCTAGCAGTGGACCAGGACAGCGGTGCGTTTCGGGCCGAGGTGGTGTGATTATGGTGGGGGGGACGCCAGTCACAGATGGCGAGCGCCTTGTACCGGCGCTGACCGGGTTCGCCTCGATCCTGCCGCTGGTCGAGAGCTCATCTCCGGCACAGGTGCGCCGTAATGCCTGCAGGCTACTCGCGAGGACCGCCGGTTTGCCTTGGGTCCGCTGTCTGGCGCTGGACTCCGACGGTCGAAGGCTCTGCGCAGATGGTTCGGATACAGTCTACCGTTGCGACGATTTTCGTCACCCTTTCGCCCACGTGATTCGCAGTGGTACGCCGCTGCTTGGTCGGGTCAATGCCCTGCGCGGTCGCATGAACCACCCGGATTTTCTGGCTGAGGCCGCCAATCTGCGAGGGGATTGGGATCTGCACTGTCGCCCGCTGCGGGCACCCGGTGCACCGTACGACTGGCTGGGAGTTTGGGGAATGGCGGGTTCCCGGGCCACGTTGGCCGCGCTGCAGGGCAGTGCCGATTTTGCCGCACTGGAGCGTCTGCTCTGCCATCTCTGGTACCGGCTGTTGGCACAGGATCGATCACACCGGCAGGATCAGAATCTTCGTGACTCCCTGCGCCGACTGCGTGAGGATCAGCGCTCCCACGCGCTGGCTGACTCACTGGCTCGGGAGCTGATTGGCCACTCGCCGGCAATGGTGCGCCTGCGGGAGCGGCTGGTGCGTGCCGCGGACACCGGCCTGGCGGTGCTGTTGCAAGGTGAGACGGGCACCGGCAAGGAATGCGTGGCGCGTGCCCTGCATCGTTGTTCGGCACGGCGCGATGGCCCATTCGTGGCGATCAATTGCGCAGCCATCCCCGAGACCCTGCTGGAGTCCGAGCTTTTCGGTCACGTGCGCGGGGCGCACTCCGCAGCCACCCGCGATCGCGCAGGGCTGCTGTCGGCTGCTGACGGTGGCACGCTTTTCCTGGACGAGATCGGCGACATGCCGCCCGCATTGCAGGCCAAGCTGTTGCGGGTGCTTGAGAGTGGCCGGTACCGGCCGCTGGGTGGGGGTCGAGAAAGGCATGCAGACATTCGGTTGGTCTCCGCGAGCCATCAGCCACTGGTGAAGCTGATCCGCGAACGGCAGTTCCGGGCTGATCTCTACTATCGGCTGAACCAGTTCCCGCTCAGCGTGCCGCCTCTGCGGGATCGCCGGGAGGACATCCCGGAGCTTGCCGAGCACTTTGCGGTTTCTTATGCCGCCCGGGAGGGTCGACCAACCACGAGCCTGAGCCCTTCGGCGTTGGCCCACCTCGCCTCTGGCGACTTCCCAGGCAATGTGCGTGAACTGCGGAACCAGGTGGAGTACGCCTGTGCCATGGCGCCGGTTGGTCAGCCGATCGGCCCCGAGTTGCTGCCCCAGACTGCTCCGCCAGAATCCCCCTCCGGGATTGAATCCTGGGGGGCGGCCTTCAACCTGCGCGAGGTGGTGCGCGCCTACGAAGCCCGGTTGATCCGCGAAAAGCTGCGCCAGTTCAACGGCAATCGTGCCAAGGCGGCGCTTAGCCTGGGTCTGCCGAAGCGGACACTGGCTCACAAGTGCCGGCAACTGCAATTGGACGGGGACCTGCCATGAGCCATCGGCCCTGGATGTTGCCATCGCTGCTGATCGGTCTGTCGCTGCTACCGGTGACGGCCCTCCTTGGCGCCGATGGCCCGAGCGCCGCGGCGTGTGCGGGAGTGGCCAGCCGCGCCGAGCGACTTGCCTGTTACGATGCTCTTTTCCCACCCAATTCGGATGCTGCTGAGCCGACATCGCTCGAATCGCCCCTGTGGCAGCTCGCAGCGCGCCAGGAGCGGGGCCGCGAGCAGGCGGATGCCGGGCTTAGGGTGGTGGAGGATGCGGACCGGGTGCTGCTTACTGCGCCGGCTCTCGGTACACCTCCGCCCCGACCCACCCTCGTCCTCGCTTGTCACAACGAGATCACGCATTTTGAGATCCACCTGCCGGAGCCTGCCGGAGTCGGGCGCGTCGATTTGACCCTGCGCCTGGGAGAGGCCCGCCTGAGGCAGACCTGGCGGCTGCGTGATGGCGGCCGGGTGCTCAGCGGAGGGCGCGGCCTGCCGGCGATCGAGACTCTGCGCGAGCTTCTGGCCGGAGGCACCTTGAGTTTGCAGAGTAACGAGAGCCACGACCTGGACGGCTTGCGTTTCGACCTCAATGGGCTTGGCGAGGCCTTGCAACCCCTGAGGGCGCAATGCCGATGGTAGAGCTACCCCGGCGCATAGGCCGGGAGGCGGATCTCACCCCCCTGCTGGACCCACTGGCGGAGGGTGAGGGGATCGGTCAGCCGGTGACCGACGAGGCCGCCTACGTCTGGCTGGATGAAGAGCTCATGAAGGCGGGCTCTCTGCAACATGGCGAGATCGACTGGGCCGGTGCGGAGCAGCAAGCGATTTGCCTGTTGGCTGATAGGGGCAGAGACCTTCGTGTCCTCGCGCACCTGCTGCACTGTCTGCAGAGAGACCGCGACGCCGTCCGCTTTGCTTTGTCCCTCAATTTACTGCAGCACGCCCTGAGCCACTGGTGGGAGGAGGCCTACCCCAGGCCGGCGCGTCAGGGGTCAGCGTGGCGGTCTCGGCTGTTCACTACCATGATCCGGCGGGCCACCTCTCTGGCTGCCCAACTGCAGGGTGCCAAGGAAGCGGCCCTGCGCCATTGCCTCGACGCCGTGACCGGCCTTCGCTCGCCAGCGTCCGAGAAGGGGCTTCCAAAAGAACCGCTGGTGGATCTTGAGCAGGCCCTGGACCGTTTGGTCCCGGTCGCGCACGGTGGGCCACTGGCCGTGCGGGGCTCGTCACCGCCGGCCAACGGTCAGGATCACTCGCCCGAGCCGGAGGAGGCCTCTACTGAGGCAAGGGTTCAGTCGGAGCTGCTTCCGGGAGACGTGCGTGGCAACCGTGACGTGCTGCTGAGGGTGGCCAGTGACCTGACTGACCAGGCCCCCGATAACCCTTTGGGGTATCGGTTACGCCGTTTCGCCGTCTGGCAAGCCATCGATAACCCACCCCCGGCGCGGAATGACGGGCGTACCGAGCTGGCGCCGGTGGCTGCCGATCGTGCCGCCCTTTACCGTGAAGCAGCCCAGTGTGGTGACGGCACGCTTTGGAGTCGGCTGGAGCACAGCCTGGAGGTCAGTCCTTTCTGGCTGGAGGGCCACCGCCTGAGCGCAGATCTGGCATGCCAACTGGGCCGTGAACCTTGCGCCAACGCCATCCGGGAGGAGGCCGCGCGATTCCTGGAGCGGCTCCCCGGTCTCGCGGATTGTCGGTTCAGCGATGGCACCCCCTTCGTCGATGAAACGACCCGCGCCTGGTTGGTTGGGCCCGCGTTGCCCGGGAACGCCTCCGGCGGCAACGCAGACGCCTGGTCGCGAGCTTTGGTTAAGGCCCGGGAGCATCTCGCCCAGGACGGACTGGGTGTCGCACTCGAAATCCTCGACAGCGGTCTGGCTGACGCCGATTCCCCTCGGGAAGCGGCCTACTGGCGCCTGGCCAGTGCCGATCTGCTGCACAGCGCAGGCCTGGAGGCGATGGCCCGGCAACAGTATCGGGCCCTCCGCAGTGCTATCGAGGGCCTGGGCCTGGCGCAATGGGAGCCTCGGTTGGTAGAGCGCCTTGACGCTCTGTGCCGCCAGTAACTACCCCGACCCTCATCAACGCAGGAAGCAGAACCATGTGGGATAAGGAAAGGAATCTTGGGGCGCGTCCCGTCGGCGGTGCGGTCGGTGGATCGGCCCCTGGTATGGCAAGCCGGAAACTGCCCCGCATGCTGCGCGCCGGGCGGTGGCGGCCCTGGCTGCTGGCGGCATTGCTGGTCGGGGTGCTGGCGGTGATATGGATCTGGGGGCCTCTATGGCAGATCGGCGGTGTGCGACCCCTGGCACCTTGGCCGAACCGCCTGCTGGTTCTACTGGGCGTCGTGTTAACCGTTGCTGTGATCGTCGGCCTGAAGCTGGTGGCTCGCTTGCGCGCTGCCGAATCCGTTGCAGACGAGAGCGCCGCCCCCGACGCGGTGGATCTGGCAACCGAACAGCAGGCTCGCGGTTTGCGTGGCTTCCTGGAGCAACTGCAAGCGCACCTGGGCCGAGGTCGCCAGGCGTGTTACGCCCTGCCCTGGTACCTGGTGCTCGGGCCAGGTGGCAGCGGCAAAACCAGTCTCATTCAGCGTTCCGGTCAACGGTTCGCCCTGACCCGAGCGGTCCGGCCGCTGGGCGAAGAGGTCCCGGAAGTGACACACCACTGGTGGGTCAGCGATCAGGCGGTGATGCTGGAGCCCGGAGGAGGTCTGCTCCGGCACGATACCAGTGAATCGGAAGCGGTCTCTTCCGATGCCGAGGGCCGCCTGGGGCAGGCGCTCTGGAGCCAGTTGACCGATTGGGTTCAGCAGTGTCGTCCCCACCGCCCCCTGGACGGTGTGCTCCTGGTCCTGGACCTATCCTGGCTGGCCAGTGCAGACGCTGCCGAGCGCCAGTCGTGGAGCGGCGTTCTGCGACACCGGTTGCAGGATTTGAGCCGACATTACCGCAGCCGGTTGCCGGTTTACGTTGTACTGACTCAGATCGATCGGCTGTACGGTTTCGAGACCTTTCTCCGTCGCTGTGGGGATGCGGCTCAGGATCAGCCCCTGGGCTTCTCCTTCAGTGCGAAAAGCCAGTCGGAGCCGGATGCCTGGGAAGGCGAGTTCAACCGAGCCTATGAACGTATGCTCGGGCGGATTGAACGGCGACTCATAAGCTGGCTGGCAGCGTGCCGGGACGGGGAAGAGCGCGAGGCCGTATTCCGCATGTCGCGCCAACTCGCGGGCCTGCAATCGGTCCTTGCCGAGACGCTCCAGACCGTTGTCAGCGTACGCTCCCATGCCGCCAGGCCCCTGATGCGCGGGGTTTATTTTACGTCGGTTCAGCAGCAGGGGGTCCCCATCGACCCCTTCAGCGACGCCGCCACGGCCCGTTACCAGTTGCCCGGTGCCGTTTACGGTGCCCGCCGTGCGGCGAGCTCAATGGCCTGGTTCTCCGAGCAATTGCTCCAGCGGGTCGTGTTCCCTGAGGCGGGGTTGGCCGGCGATAATCAGCGCTTCATCAGCCGGCGTCTGCGACTGCGTCGTGCCAGTATCGCTCTCTGCCTGGCAGGGCTCGCCGCGCTGGTGATCGGCTGGGGGCACTATTACCAGAATAACTTGATTGCCCTGCAAGCTGTGGAGGCAAAGGTACAAGCGCTCACCGAAACGCCTCCACCTGCTGCCGGTCGGGATGGTAGCGCAAGCGAGGCCCTTCTCGAGTGGCTGGACCCCCTGCGTGAAGCCACCACTGTCTTCGCCGGCCACCGTGGGCGTTGGGCCGGACTCTCCCACCTGGGCCTGTATAAGGGCAATGATGTGGGGCCGGTTGCCGACCAGGCTTACATGGATGCCCTGCGCACTTACTTCCTGCCCATGGTGATGGGAGAGCTTGCTCATGAAATGAACCAGGCCGCCCCCGGTAGTGAGGCGCAATTTGAGCGACTACGCATCCTGCGGATGCTCTCGGATGCCAGCGGCCGGGATCCAGCGCAGGTTCTTGCCTATATGGCTGATCACTGGCAGGCGCAATACCCCAACCGCGGGCGGCTTCAGGGCCGGCTGGTGACTCATCTTGAGCAAGCCCTTATCCGCACCGACCTGGTCGGGCGTCAGGCCAGAGATCTCAGCGCTGCCGCCGCCCTCGCGCCCGTGGCCGGCAGTATCCGGCATGCCCAGGCAGCGTTCTCCCAGAAAACCGTGGCCGAGCGGGTTTACAGCCAACTGGAGCGCCGCGGGGCGGAGCGCGTTGGGCCCGGGGTGCGCCTTGATCGCCGCGTAGGAGCCGGCTGGAATACCGTCTTCAGCCCCAGGGGCGGCGACCCCACCAACGTGGAGGTGCGGCCGCTCCTGACAAGGACCGGCTTTGAGACCGTCTTTCTGACGGAGCTGGATTCGGCCACCGAACTTGCCCTGCAGGACTTGTGGGTACTGGGAGAGCGAGATGACGTTCATTTCAGTGACCGGGATGAACAGCGCCTGCGGGAGGACCTCCATAAGCGGTTTGTGGCTGATTTCCATCTCGCCTGGCAAAGGGCTCTCGAGGATATTCACATCACTGATATGCAGAGCATTCCACACGCCGTGGTGGTGCTCGAAGCGCTGTTGGGGGAGGCTCGCCCGCTGGATCGGCTGATTGCCGAGGTGACTCGTCACACGCAGCTCTCCCCGGAATTGCCCGTGGACGATGAAGAAGCTCCAGAAGGGTTGCGCGATGCCGCTAGAAGTACTTTTGCGACCGAGCTGGCTCGCCCCTTTGAAACGCTTCATGAGGTGACCCGGGCTGATGATAACGGAACGAGCGATCTGTCGCTTATCAGGTCGTCGCTCGCTGAACTCCGTGACCACCTGCGGGAGATTGAACAGTCCTCGGACCCGGGGCGACGAGCGTTCCGCCATGCACGTGAACGACTGTTGCACTCCAGCGATGATCCGGTGGCGCAGGTGGAGCGTTTGGCTGACGGGCTGCCGGCACCGCTGGACCGCTTCATGCAGGAGGTGGCAGCACAGAGTTGGCAGTTGATTTCGGAGCAGGCAGTCCGCTACCTGGAGCGGCAATGGCTGGATCAGGTAGTGGCGCCCTTCGAGGGCGATCTGGCTGGCCGTTATCCCTTGGACCCAACGGCCAGCCGGGAGGTAGCTCTGGACGACTTTGAGGGGTTTTTTGCCGAGGGCGGCATTATTGACACATTTTACATGGACAAGCTCCAGCCCTTCATGGACGAGGCGCCGGAGCTACTGAAGGATCCGGATGGCGCACCTCTGCTTAACCCCGCTCTGCTGACCGCCATGGAGCGGGGGGAGCGCATCCGGGAGGCGTACTTCGGGCGGGATGGCCTACTGGACATCGGGTTCACTCTGATGCCGGTAAGCTTAAGCGGTGATAAGCGGCGCAGCGTGCTCAACGTGGACGGGCAACTGCTCTCTTACCATCACGGCGCCCCGCAGCGGGTGGCCATGCTGTGGCCCAACACCCTGCGCGAGGGCAACGAAAGCCGGATCACGCTTGTTCCCGATCAGGTCAATCGTTCCCCGCGGAGTGAGGGTCACCAAGGAGCTTGGGCCTGGTTCCGGCTGCTTGACCAGGCCGAGGTGGTCTCGGTCAGCGAACGGGTGATCGAGCTCACCTTCCAGGTGGACGGGGGCCATATGCGCTACCGGCTGACTGCCGACCGGGTCCACAACCCGTTCACGCGGCCATTGGCCAGAGGCTATCGGGTGCCCACGACGCTCTACCGCAATGGTGATCCGGGTATTGCGGAGGCAAAGTGAGAGGGTGCGGGGAAGGCGAGATTTTGCGTCCGGGCAATGTTTTGCTCGCAGTTCGGGCAATGTGTGGCCCGGCTTCGGCCGGAATTGCAAAAACAGGCATGTAAGTAGCTGATTTTCCAGGGCTGACCTGCGCGAGGCCAGCTGGCACAGTCCCTGCCTAGCACTCATCGTCCCGTTGGGGCAGATGTTAAATCACTTGATCTGTAGAGGAACGGAATCCATGCCAACACCATGCTACGTGAGCATTCAGGGTCAGACGCAGGGCAACATCACTGCGGGCGCCTTTACCCCCGACTCCGTCGGCAACATCTATGTCGAAGGTCACGAAGACGAAATGCTTGTCCAGGAGGTCAAGCACGTGGTCACCGTGCCCACCGACCCCCAATCGGGCCAACCCTCGGGTCAGCGAGCGCACAAGCCGCTGATTCTTACCGTTGCACTCAACAAGGCGGTGCCTTTGCTTTACAACGCCCTGGCTGCCGGCGAGATGTTGCCCGAGGTGACCCTGCGGTGGTACCGCACCTCCACCGACGGCAAGCAGGAGCATTTCTTCACGACGACGCTCACAGACGCTACTGTCGTGAACATCGATCTCAGCATGCCTCACGCCCAGGATGCCACCAAGGCTGAATTCACCCAGCTCATGGAGGTCAGTCTGGCGTACCGCAAGATCGACTGGGAGCATACCGTTGCCGGTACCTCCGGGGCCGATGACTGGCGCTCGCCCGTTGAATCCTGAGTCTATTCGGGGCGCCTTCCAGGGCGCCCCATCCCGAGCGTCAGAGCTGACCCGATGACTGAAGATGATCGCATGGAGAGCGAACAACATGTCGCGACAAGTCATACTGCTGGGTGACAAGGACACCGGCCACGGTAGTCACCCGCCGACCGCGGTAACCTCAGGTAGCCCCACCGTACAGATCAATGGCCGTCCGGTGGCCCGACAGGGTGACCCGCTGGCACCCCATCGCAAACCCGGGGGCTCCAGCCATGGCCGGCGTATTGCAAAGGGCAAGGCCACGTGCCTGGTGGACGGCAAGCCGATTGCTCTGAGCGGGCACCCGGTGGATTGTGGGGGGCACTTGGTGCCAGGTGCAGGGTCTGGTGTAACCGTTGGCTGATCAGTCGACTGCTATTTAGTTTTGCTCCGCCTTGCTTCGCCCGCAGGGCTTCCCGATACCCCCGCTCTGCGCTTTAATGGGGGCATGAAAATTCATTTCACCAAGATGCAGGGGCTGGGCAACGACTTCGTGGTCATCGATGCCGTGCGCCAGCCCGTCGATTTGAGCCCGGAGCAGATCCGCCGCATCGCCGACCGCCGGTACGGGGTGGGCTGCGACCAGGTGCTGCTGGCCACCCCGGCCCGGCGCAGCCAGGCCGACTTCCGCTATCTGATCTTCAACCCCGACGGCAGCCAGGCCGAACATTGCGGCAACGGCGTGCGCTGCCTGGCCCGGTTCCTCGACGATCACGGTCTGGTGTCCGCCGGGCGCCACGAACTGGTCATCGAGACGGTCAACGGCCTGTCGCGGGTGCGCCTGTGTGACGACGGGCCGGTCACCGTGGACATGGGGGCACCGGTGCTGGAGCCACCGCAGATCCCCTTTCGCGCGCCGGCCCGGGCGCGGGAGTACGAGCTGGAGGTGGCTGGCCAGGTGGTGCGCCTGGGGGCGGTCTCCATGGGTAATCCGCACGCGGTGCTGCGGGTGGACGACGTGGACAGCGCCCCGGTGGAGACCCTGGGGCCGGCCATCGAGGCGCATCACCGCTTCCCGCGCCGGGTAAACGTGGGTTTCCTTCAGGTCATCACCCCCGGGCATGTCCGGTTGCGGGTGTACGAGCGGGCGGCCGGCGAGACCCTGGCCTGCGGCACCGGGGCGTGCGCGGCGGTGGTCTCCGGGCGCCTGCGGGGGTGGCTGGATGACGCCGTGGACGTCGACCTGCCGGGCGGACGCCTCGTGATACACTGGCCTGGAGAGGGGGAACACGTGTGGATGACCGGCCCGGCCGAGACGGTATTCGAGGGGGAGATCCGTCTGGACTGAGGCCCGCACAAGGCATCCGCCAGCATTGGGGCACTACCTATGCAACAGACCAAGCCTGAAGCGCAACTCACCGCCGAGGACGTGGCCGCGTGGCTCGCCGAGGATCCGACCTTCCTGTTGCGCCACCCGAAGGTGCTGCGTGACTTGGAGCTGCGCCACGACTGCGCGCCCGCCGTCTCCCTGATCGAGCGTCAGGTGCAGCTGCTCCGCCACGAAAACGATGCCCTGCGCGAGGAGTTGGAGGGCCTGCTGGCCGTGGCCCGCTACAACGATCGCACCGGGACCCGGTTGCACCAGCTCACCCTGGAGCTGATGCGCGCCGACTCGCTGACTGCGGTGGTGGAGGTGCTGCGCGCGGGCCTGCGCGAGGGCTTTCAGGCGGATGCCGTTGCCCTGCTGCTGTTCGGCGATAGCGAACCGGCGGAGGGTCTGCCGGTGCCCTGCCTGCCGGAGGACGACGACCGCCTGGCAAGCCTCAACAACTTCATCATGGACCGCCGCCCCCGGTGCGGCCGGATGCGCGGCGAGCAGCTGGAACAGCTTTTCGGCAGTGGTGCCACCCGGGTCAACTCCGCCGCCATCGTGCCGTTGGTGGCCGACCAGGGGGTGCAGGGGTTGCTGGGCATCGGCAGCCACCAGGCCGATCGTTTCCACGAGGGCCAGGGCACCGTCTACCTGACCCAGCTCGGGCAGCTGGCGGGTGAGGCCCTGGCCGCCCACCGCACTACCGTGGCGTAACCCCGTGACCCCGCTGGAGCTGTCCATCCAGCGTTTCCTCCACCACCTGCACTACGAGCGCGGGCTGTCGCCCCACACCGTGAAGGCCTACCGGCGCGACCTGGCGCGCTTTCTCCAATGGTGCGAGGACGCGGGGCTGACGGATGCCGCCGCGATCACCGCCCACCATATCCGCCGGTTCGCCGCCGCGCGGCACCGCCAGGGCCTCTCCCCCGGGTCGGTGCAGCGCGTGCTGTCCGGCCTGCGCAGCCTGTTCCGCTACCTGGTGCGGGAAGGGCAGCTCAGGGGCAACCCGGCCGAGGGCGTTCCCGCCCCCCGGCGCCAGCGCCGGCTCCCCGCGGTGCTCAGCCCCGATGAGACCGCACGGTTGCTGGAGGGCTCGCCGGAGGACGATCCGCTGGCCCTGCGCGACAAAGCGCTCTACGAGTTGGTCTACTCCTCCGGGCTGCGGCTGGCGGAGGCCGTCGGTCTGGACCTGGGGCGGCTGGACCTCGGTGAGGGCACGGTGGAGGTGCTGGGCAAGGGCGCCAAGACCCGCCTGGTGCCGGTGGGCGACAAGGCGCGCCAGGCCCTGGCCGCCTGGCTGGCGGTGCGCCCCGGGTTGGCGCGGGCCGACGAGCCGGCGGTGTTCGTCAGCCAGCGCGGCCGCCGGTTGTCCGCCCGCAGCGTCCAGGCCCGGCTGTCGCGGCTGGCCGTGGTGAGCGGCGTCGGCCGCCCGGTCCACCCGCACATGCTGCGCCACTCCTTCGCCAGCCATCTGCTGGAGTCCAGCGGCGACCTGCGCGCCGTGCAGGAACTGCTGGGCCACGCCGACATTGCCACCACGCAGGTCTACACTCACCTGGACTTCCAGCACCTGGCCAAGGTGTACGACCAGGCCCACCCGCGGGCGCGCCGGCGGCGCGACGACGACTGAGCAGTGCCCGCCTGCGGCCTCACCCCCGGTCAGGTACAGCCGCCGCGTGGCTCATGTAGAATGTCGAGCCCATACCCCATAGCCGAATCCGGGAGGCCCCGTGGAACAGTTCAGAGGCACGACCATACTGGCAGCAAGGCGCAACGGCCACGTGGTGGTCGGTGGCGATGGCCAGGTCACCCTGGGCCACACGGTAATGAAGGGCAATGCCCGCAAGGTGCGCCGGCTGCACAACGGCCGAGTGGTGGCGGGGTTTGCCGGCGGCACGGCGGACGCGTTCACCCTGTTCGAGCGCTTCGAGGGGCAGCTGGAGAAATACCGCGGCAACCTCACCCGGGCCGCCGTGGAGATGGCCAAGGACTGGCGCTCGGACCGCGTGCTGCGCCGCCTGGAGGCCCTGCTGATCGTCGCCGACCACGAGGCCATGCTGGTCATCTCCGGCAACGGTGACGTGATCGACCCCGAGGATGACTTCGTGGCCATCGGCTCCGGTGGCCCCTACGCCCAGGCCGCGGCCACTGCCCTGATGCGCCACAGCGACCTGTCCGCCCGCGAGCTGGTGGAACAGGCCCTGGGCATCGCCGGCGACATCTGCATCTACACCAACCGCAACCTCACCATCGAGGAACTGGGTCCCGAGAGCGAGGACTGAAGGCAGGCTATCCCATGTCCGAAATGACGCCCCGCGAAATCGTCCAGGAACTGGACAAATACATCATCGGCCAGGATGCGGCCAAACGCTCCGTGGCCATCGCCCTGCGCAACCGCTGGCGCCGCATGCAGGTGGACACCGCCCTGCAGCCTGAGATCACCCCGAAGAACATCCTGATGATCGGGCCCACCGGTGTCGGCAAGACCGAGATTGCCCGCCGCCTGGCCAAGCTGGCGCGGGCGCCCTTCATCAAGATCGAGGCCACCAAGTTCACCGAAGTGGGCTATGTCGGCCGCGACGTGGAGTCCATCATCCGCGACCTGGTGGATATCGCCATCAAGCTGGTGCGCGAGGAGGCCATGGAGCGGGTCCAGCACCAGGCCGCCGACGCCGCCGAGGACCGGGTGCTGGACATCATGCTGCCCCGGGCCCAGAGCTTCGATGAGGAGGACCCCAGCTCGGCCACCCGGCAGAAGCTGCGCAAGAAGCTGCGCGAGGGTCACCTGGACGAGCGCGAGATCGAGGTGGAGATCAGCGCCAACCCCGCCGGTGTGGAGATCATGGCCCCGCCGGGCATGGAGGAAATGACCAACCAGCTCCAGCAGATGTTCCAGAACTTCGGCGGCGACAAGACCAAGCGCCGCAAGATGAAGGTGAAGGAGGCCCTGGAGGTACTCAAGGAAGAGGAGGCCGCCCGGCTGGTCAACGACGAGGACCTGAAGGCCGAGGCCGTGGACCGCGTGGAGCAGAACGCCATCGTCTTCCTGGACGAGATCGACAAGGTCTGCAAGCGGGCCGAACAGGGTACTGGTGGCGATGTCTCCCGCGAGGGCGTGCAGCGCGACCTGCTGCCGCTGGTGGAGGGCTCCACCGTGTCCACCAAGCACGGCATGGTGCGTACCGACCACATCCTGTTCATTGCCTCGGGTGCGTTCCACCTGTCCAAGCCCTCGGACCTGATCCCCGAACTGCAGGGGCGGCTGCCGATCCGGGTGGAGCTGCAGGCGCTGACCACCGACGACTTCGTGCGCATCCTGAGCGAGCCCAGCGCCTCCCTGGTCCACCAGTACCAGGCGCTGATCGCCACCGAGGGCTGTGAGCTGACCTTCACCGACGACGGCATTCGCCGCGTGGCAGAGGTGGCCTGGGAGGTGAACAGCCGCACCGAGAACATTGGCGCCCGCCGCCTGCACACCGTCATGGAGCGGCTGCTGGAGGAGATCTCCTACAGCGCCGCCGACCGCGGCGGGCAGCAGATCACGGTGGACGCCGAGTACGTGGACCAGCACCTGGGCAGCCTGGTGCAGGACGAAGACCTGAGCCGGTATATTCTGTGAGATGACCATGAAAGTGCCCAGCAACATCCGACTGCACAAGGCCTCCCGCATCCTCGAGGTGCAGTTCGACGACGAGGTCTTCCACCTGCCCTGCGAGTACCTGCGGGTGCACAGCCCCTCTGCCGAGGTGCAGGGTCACGGCCCCGGTCAGGCGGTGCTGCAGACGGGCAAGGAGCAGGTCAACATCAGCGAGATCGAGCCGGTGGGCAGCTACGCGGTGCGACTGCGCTTCGACGACGGCCACGCCACCGGGCTCTACACCTGGGAGTTGCTCTACGACCTGGGCCGGAACCAGGAGCAGTACTGGCAGCGCTACCTGGACCGGCTGGCCGAGGCGGGCTATACCCGGCGCGAGCCCACTGACAGCGGGAGGCACTAGCCGATGAGTGAGCGGCCCGGCGATCACCACCCCGGCTCATCCCCACCTGCCGGCGAGCGGCCGGAAGGGGCAGGGACCATCGATTTCGGTTACCAGCAGGTGCCGGTAGGCGAGAAGGCACAGCGGGTGCGGCAGGTGTTTCGCTCCGTGGCCGACCGCTACGACCTGATGAACGACCTGATGTCCGCCGGCCTGCACCGCCTCTGGAAGCACCAGGCGATCAACCGGGTACAGCCCCGGCGCGGTCATCGGGTGCTGGACCTGGCCGCCGGCACGGGCGACCTCTCGCTGGTGCTATCCAGGCGGGTGGGCCCGGAGGGCGAGGTGGTCATGACCGACATCAACGAGGCCATGCTCGCCCGCGGCCGCGACCGCATGCTCGACGCCGGCCGGGTCGGCAACCTGCGCTATGCGCTCTGCAACGCCGAGGCGCTGCCCTTCCCCGACCAGTACTTTGACCGGGTGACCATCGCCTTCGGACTGCGCAACGTCACCGACAAGGACCGCGCGCTGCGCGAGATGCACCGGGTGCTGAAACCGGGCGGCTGGGCCACCGTGCTGGAGTTCTCCCGGGTCTACCTGCCGCCCCTGCGCCCGGTCTATGACCTCTACTCCTTCCGCGTGCTGCCGGTGATGGGCAAGCTGGTGGCCAACGATGCGGAGAGTTACCGCTACCTGGCCGAATCCATCCGCATGCACCCGCCGCAGGAACAGCTGGCCGAGATGATGACCGCCGCCGGCTTCGAGGACGTGGACTACCTCAACCTGTCCGCCGGCGTGGTCGCCATCCACCGGGGCTTCCGCTACTGACATGAGCGCCTGGGATCTCGTTTGCAACACCCTCCAGCGGCTTTTGGACACGGCGCTGGCGCTCGATCCGGACACGCCGCTGCGCCTGCGGCCGCTGGCCGGGCAGCAGGTGGCGGTGGAACTGGTGGGTAGTGGCCGGCTGCTGCTGGGGTTCACCGAGACCGGCGTCACCGTCACCCCGCTGCGGGGCGAGGATGACGGCGGGGCGCAGGCCCACATTCGGACCACGCCGGGCGCCCTGCTCGCCCTGGCCCGGCGACGGGGTGAGGGCACCGAGGGCTTCGAGTTCCGCGGTGATGTGCACACCGTGCAGGCCGTGCGCGACTTTTTCGCCGGCCTGGAGGTGGACTGGGAGGCCCAGCTGGCGGAGGTGGTGGGCGACATCCCCGCCCACCAGCTGGGCCAGTTCGCCCGCGGCCTGGGCCGCTGGGGCGGGGAGGTGCTGGAGTCCGTGCGCCTCAACCTGGGGGAGTACCTCACCGAGGAGGGGCGGCTGCTGCCGCCGCGCGCCGAGGTGCGCGCCTTCGTCGAGGACGTGACCGTGCTGCGCCAGGACGCCGACCGGCTGGCGGCACGCATCGCCCGGCTGGAGCGCCGGCGCGCTGAACCGGGTCCGGGGGGCAACGCATGATCCGGCTCGGTCGCCTGCCCCGTCTCGTTTACATCAACTGGGTCCTGCTGCGCCACGGCCTGGACGAGGTCATCCTGGCCACCCACCTGTTCCGGCCGCTGCGCTTCCTGGGCTGGTTCATGCCCTGGCGCTGGTTGCGTAGCCGGCATATCCCGCGCGGCCAGCGCATACGCGGCGCGCTGGAGGACCTGGGCCCCATCTTCGTGAAGTTCGGCCAGATCCTCTCCACCCGCCGCGACCTGCTGCCGCCGGATATCTCCGAAGAGCTGGCGCGGCTGCAGGACCGGGTGCCGCCCTTCCCCGGCAGCGAGGCCCGGCGCATCATCGAGCGCGCCTACGGCCACAGCCTGGACGAGTACTTCGAGCACTTCGACGAGGTGCCGCTGGCCTCGGCCTCCATCGCCCAGGTGCACCTGGCGCGGCTGCGCGACGGCCGTGATGTGGTGGTGAAGGTGGTGCGTCCGGGCATTCCCCGGGTCATCCGCCGCGACCTGGACCTGATGTACACCGTGGCCGGGCTGGCCGAGCGCTACTGGACCGAGGGCAAGCGGCTGCACCCCATGGACGTGGTGCGCGAGTTCGAGAAGAACCTCTACGACGAGCTGGACCTGATGCGCGAGGCGGCGAACGCTTCCCAGCTGCGGCGCAATTTCGAGGGCTCGGGCCTGCTCTACGTGCCGGAGGTGGACTGGCCCCTGACCCGTCGCGACGTGATGGTCATGGAGCGCATCCAGGGCATCCACGTCAGCGACGTGGAGACCCTGCGCGCCAGGGGCGTGGACATGCAGGCGCTGGCCGAGCGGGGGGTGGAGATCTTCTTCACCCAGGTGTTCCGCGACAGCTTCTTCCACGCCGACATGCACCCGGGCAACATCTTCGTGGACCCGGACCGGCCGGACGATCCCCGCTACCTGGCGGTGGACTTCGGCATCATGGGCACGCTGAACCCCACCGACCACCGCTACCTGGCGGAGAACTTCCTGGCCTTCTTCAACCGCGACTACCGCCGGGTGGCCGAGCTGCACGTGGAGTCCGGCTGGGTGCCGCCGGAGACCCGGGTGGATGAGTTCGAGGCGGCCATCCGCACGGTCTGCGAGCCCATCTTCGAGCGGCCGCTGCACGAGATCTCCTTCGGGGCCCTGCTGCTGCGCCTGTTCCAGACCGGTCAGCGCTTCAACATGGAGGTGCAGCCGCAGCTGGTGCTGCTGCAGAAGACCCTGCTCAACATCGAGGGGCTGGGCCGCGACCTCTACCCGGAGCTGGACCTGTGGAAGACCGCCAAGCCCCACCTGCAGCGCTGGATGGACGAGCAGGTGGGCCCGCGCTCGATTCTGCGCAAGTTCCGCCGCCAGCTGCCGCGGCTGGGCGAGGAACTGCCCGAGCTGCCCATGCGGGTGGTAAAGACGCTCAACGAGGTGGAGGCCCTGCGCACCCAGGTGGAGGTGCAGAATGAGCAACTCCACCGCCTGCGCCGCGAGGTGCGCCACAGCAGCGCCCGCAGTTTCGCCACCGTCACCGGCGCCGCCCTGGTGGTGAGCGCCTTCCTGTTGCTGGGGCTGGACGGCTACGCCCCGGCGATGCTGGGCGATGCGCCCTTCATGACCTGGGTGCTGGGTGGCGCCGGCGGCCTGCTGCTGCTGGCGGCTTGGCCGCGCCGGTAAGCCGGCCGCTCCCCCTGCGCCTCGGTCCGGGACGTGCCGGGCTCAGGGCCCCAGGTAGGTATAGCCCTGCAGCCCGCCTTCCAGGTCCGCCAGGCACTGCCGGCCGGCCTCGCCGCGGAGCCCTGCCGCGGCCACCCGCTCGCGGTAAATATGCCGCAGCATCTCGGCGTCAAAGTCCACGTAGCGCAGCACGTCGGTGATGGTGTCGCCGTGGGCGGCCCCGCTGAGCGTGTACCCGCTGTCGGTCAGGCGCACGTTCACCGAGTGGGTGTCACCGAACAGGTTGTGCATGTCGCCCAGGATCTCCTGGTAGGCCCCCACCAGGAAGATACCCAGCAGATAGGGCTCGCCGGGGCGCCAGGGCGGCAGGGGCAGGGTGCTGTCCACGCCGTCCCGGTCCACGTAACCGCGGATGCAGCCATCGGAGTCGCAGGTCAGGTCCTGCAGCACCGCGCGGCTGGCCGGCGGCTCGTCCAGCCGCTGCAATGGCAGCACCGGGAAGATCTGGTCGATGGCCCAGACATCGGGCATGGACTGGAACACCGAGAAATTGCAGAACAGCTTGTCCGCCAGCTTCTCGTTGAGCTCGTCCAGCAGCTCCCGGTGGGGCCGGCGGCGCGGGTCCAGCCGCCCGAGCAGGGCGTGGCAGACCGCCTGCCAGATCCGCTCGGCCCGGGCCCGCTCGGCCAGCCGCAGTACGCCGTGGGCGTAAAGGGTCTGTGCTTCCGACAGCCCGTGGGCGGCGTCGTGGTAGGCCTCCAGCGGGTGGCGCCGATCCAGTCCGGTCCAGACGGCCCAGAGCTCGTGCAGCACCCGCGGCGCGTCATCGTCCGGCGGCGACAGGTCACCCCCGTCGGGCACCCGGTCCCCGTCGATGACATCGGTGATCAGCACCGCATGGTGGGCGGTCATGGCCCTACCGGATTCGGTGATGATGTCCGGGTGGGGCAGCGCCTCGTCCTCGCAGACCTGCCAGAGGGCGTGCACCACGTTGTGGGCGTACTCGGCCACGGTGTAGTTGATGGAGCAGAAGCTGCGCGAGCGGCTGCCCTCGTAGTCCACCCCCAGGCCACCGCCCACGTCCACGGTGTCGATGGGGGCGCCCAGGGCGCGCAATTCGGCGTAGTAGCGTGCGGCCTCGCCCATGCCGTTGCGGATGTCGCGGATGTTGGGGATCTGTGAACCCAGGTGGAAGTGCAGCAGCCGCAGCCAGTCCAGGCAGCCGTTGGCCCGGAGCTGTTCCACCACCGCCAGCGCCTGGGCGGCGGTCAGGCCGAACTTCGACTTCTCGCCGCCGGTGTTCTGCCACTTGCCGGCACCGATGGTGGCCAGCCGCACGCGCATGCCCAGGCTGGGGGTGACGTCCATCCGCCGGGCCTCTTCCAGCACCAGCTCCAGCTCTGAGGCCTTCTCGATCACCAGGTGCACCTGCAGGCCCAGCTGCCGTCCCCGCAGCGCCAGGCGCACGTACTCGCGGTCCTTGTAGCCGTTGCAGACCACGGTGCCGCCGGGCGGGGTCAGGGCCAGCACCGCCATCAGCTCCGGCTTGCTGCCCGCCTCCAGGCCGACGCGGCCGTCGCCGTGGCGGATGATCTCGCTGACCACGCGCCGTTGCTGGTTCACCTTGATGGGGTAGACGGCGCGGTAACCGCCCCGGTAGCCGTCCGCCTCCATGGCCTGTTGGAAGGCGCTGCAGAGCGTGTCCACCCGGTCATGGAGGATATCCAGAAAGCGCACCAGCACCGGCAGGCCAATCCCTTGGCGGCGGGCCTCGTCGGCGATTCGCGCCAGGTCCAGCGGCTCCCGCCCGGGGTCGCGGTCGGGCCGCACCACCACCCGGCCGGCGTTGCTGATGTCGAAGTAGCCCCCGCTCCAGTGCTGCACGCTCCAGACCTGGCGGGCCAGTCCGATGCTCCAGTCGCTCATGCCGTGTCCTACCCTGCCGCAGCCCAGCGTTGAGGGGCCACATGGTATCACCGGTGGTATCATTGCCGCCCCCAACCCCAGGCTTCGGGAGTAGCGGCATGATCGGCAAGGGCAACTGGTTTACCGAGGTGATGGAAGACGAGGGCATGGCCTTCTCGCTGCGCGTTCGGGAGAAACTGCACGAGGAGCGCACCGCCTTTCAGCACATCGAGGTGTACGAGACCGAGGCCTGGGGCCGGCTGCTGGTCATCGACGGCTGCGTGATGCTCACCAGCCGGGACAACTTCGTCTACCACGAGATGATGAGTCACCCCGCCCTGTTCACCCACCCGGACCCGCGCCGGGTGGCGATCATCGGCGGCGGGGACTGCGGCATGCTGCGCGAGGTGCTCAAACACCCGGGGGTGGAGTCCGTGGTGCAGGTGGACATCGACGCCGGGGTCACCCGCGCCGCCGAACGTTACTTCCCCGAGCTGACCGAATCCAATGACGACCCGCGCGCCAGCCTGCTGTTCGACGACGGCGTGGCCTGGATCGAGAACCAGCCTACCGGCAGCCTGGACCTGGTCATTGTCGACAGCACCGACCCGGTGGGCGTGGCGGAGGGGCTGTTCGGGCCGGCGTTCCTGGGCCAGGTGCACCGGGTGCTGGGCGAGCAGGGGCTGATGGTGCAGCAGAGCGAGTCGCCCATCCTGCACCGCGACACCATCCTGGCCCGGCTGCACGGCCACATGCGCCAGAGCGGGTATGCCAGGGTGGTCACCCTGCAGTACCCGGTGGTCAGCTACCCCTCGGGCTGGTGGTCCGCCACGGTGGCCAGCAAGGGCCCCCACCCGGCGGATTTCCGCGATCAGGATGCCCGACACAAGCCCTTCGCCACTCATTACTACAACGCGGACATCCACCGCGCCGCGCTGGCGGCCCCGGAGTTCTGCAAGGGGTTGTTCACCGATCAGTGAGGGGCCGCCGGTGCGTGCGCGTACTGCGACGTTGTTTGTCGTTGCCCTTCTCCTGATATAGTGACCAGTACCTTCTGGCCTGAAGCCCGTTGCAACGGTAAAACGGTGAACATCCCGACAGCCTTACCCGATGACCTGCGCTGGGTCCTGGACGGCAGCCCCGCCGTCACTTACGCGCTGGCGCGGGCCGAACAGGGCCCGTCGTTCCGCCCGGTTTTTGTTTCTGCCCACGTGGAGCAGTTGCTGGGCTATGCTCCCGTTGACTGGCTGGCGAACCCGATGCTTTGGGAGCAGTGCCTGCACCCGCAGGACCGTGCCCGGGTGCTGAGCAACTCAGCGCGCCTGCAGACCGATGGCTGGGTGGACCACGAGTACCGGGTCCGGCATCGCGACGGGGGTTACCGTTGGGTCCACGACCGCCTGCGCCTGCTGCCGGCCACCGCGGAACGACCGGAGATGGCGGTCGGGGTCTGGCAGGACATCACCGCCCGCCAGCGCGCCGATAACCTGCTCCGCACCGTCTCCCACCTGACCGCCGGAGTGACCGGCGAGGCGTTCTTCCAGGCCCTGGTGCGCCACCTGGCCGAGGGCATGGGCATGCGCTATGCGCTGCTCGGCGAGCTCACCCGGCGCGAACCCCGTCGGGTGCGCACGCGCGCGCTCTACATGGACGGCGGGCTGGTGCCGAACATGAGCTACAACCTGGCGGGCACGCCCTGTGCCGAGGTGGTCTCGAACGAGCCCTGTCTCTACACGGGGGATCTCAGCAGCTATTTCCCGGACGATGAGATGCTGCACGAGATGGGGGTGAAGACCTACTTCGGCGTGCCGATCCTGGATGCGTATGGAAGCGTGACCGGGGTGCTGGCGTTCATGCATGACGAGCCGCGCGAGGTCAGCGCCACCGAGCGGGCGGTAATCAGTCTGTTCGCCGCCCGCGCCGGTACCGAACTGGCCCGCAGCCGGGTGGAGGAGCAGCTCCGACTCACCGACCAAGTGTTCGAGGGCAGCCGCGACGCGATCATCATCACCGATGCCGACAGCCGCATCCTTCAGGTCAATCCCGCGTTCGAGGCGATCAGCGGGTACCGGGAGGAGGAGCTGCTCGGGCGCACGCCCCGCATCCTGCAGTCCGGCCAGCAGGGCACTGGTTTCTACCGTGAGATGTGGCAAGCGCTTAATGAGAACGGCCACTGGCAGGGCGAATTATGGAACCGCCGCGCCGATGGCCGCACCTACCCCAGCCTGCTCTCGGTCAGCGCCGTGACCGACCACCAGGGCGAGGTGACCCACTACATCGGCATCGCCAGTGATATCACCTCGCACAAGGCCGCGGAGCGGCAGATCAATTACCTGTCCCACTACGACACCCTCACCGGCTTGGGCAATCGCCGCATGTTGGAGGAGGAGCTCGACCGCGTGGTGCGCAACGCCCGGGGGGTGCGGCCGGTCGGCCTGCTCTTCCTCGACCTGGACCGGTTCAAGAACATCAACGACACCCTGGGCCATGACACCGGCGACCAGCTCTTGCGCGAGGTGGCGCAGCGACTGCAAGAGGTCGCCGGGGCCCAGGCCATGGTCTGCCGCGTGGGCGGTGACGAGTTCGCGCTGCTGGTGCCCGAGCGGGACCACGACCGGTGTGCCCGGCTCGCCCGTCAACTGGTGGAGGTGGTTGGCCAGCCCTATAAACTCACGGAACGACCGCTGGTGGTGACCTGCAGTGTGGGGGTGGCCATGCACCCGCGCGACGGCAACCGCCGCGAGGCCCTGATCAGCGCTGCCGACACCGCCCTGCACTACGCCAAGGCGCACGGCAGTAATCACCACCAGTTCCACGAGCCCGGCATGACCGCCGCCGCCGCCGAGCGGCTGCACCTGGAGAACGACCTGCGCGAGGCGCTGCGCCGCGCGGAGTTCGAGCTCCACTACCAGCCGATCCTCGATACCCGGTCGCTGCAGGTACTGGGCGTCGAGGCGCTGCTCCGCTGGCACCACCCCGAGGAGGGGATGATCCCGCCGGACCGGTTCATCCCGCTGGCGGAGGAGACCGGCCTGATCCGGCCGATGGGGGCGTGGGTGCTGCAGACCGCCTGTGCGCAGGCCGCCCGCTGGCGCGAACTGGGCATGGCGTTGAGCGTCTCGGTAAACGTCTCCGGCGAGCAGTTCTTCGGTGACGAACTGCCCCGGGCCGTCCGCGACGCACTGGCCCGGCACCGGCTGCCCCCCGAGGCCCTGACCCTGGAGATCACCGAAAGCACGCTGATGCACGGGAGCCTTAACATCGAGGCCCGGCTCGACGACTTCAAGGCCATCGGGGTGCGGTTGTCGCTGGATGATTTCGGCACCGGCTATTCCAGCCTAAGCTACCTCAAGCGCTTCCCCATCGATACGCTGAAGATCGACAAGTCGTTCGTGCGTGATATGGTCACCGACGAGCACGACCGCACGCTGGCCAATACGGTGATCGCCATGGGCCACGGCCTCAGTCTGGCGGTGGTGGCAGAGGGTGTGGAGTCGGCCGAGCATATGCCATTGCTGCGTCAGGCCGGGTGCGACCGGGTGCAGGGGTATCACTTCAGCCGGCCGTTGCCGGCGCGCAAACTGACGGAATGGCTACGCGCATTCCGGGGCAACACGGCCTCGGGGCCGGATGGCGGCACTACTGGCGCCGCCCAGGGTGAGAGAACAGACTGACCGGTACAGGGAGAGAGCGGATGTTTTGCAGTCAGTGTGGCAAGGAGAATGCTGCCGAGGCGCGCTTTTGTGTCCATTGCGGTGCGCCCCTGGACCCGGAGGACCTGCGCGCCGTGGCGCGCGAGACCGGTCATTACAGTGACCTGCCGGCGGGGGTGGCCGGTTACGGCGGCTTCTGGCGCCGGGTGCTGGCCGCCATCCTGGACGCCCTCATCATCGGCGTGCCGCTGGCGCTGGTCCAGGGCGCGATCACCCCGGGGATCTACGACGAGCAGCTGACCGCCGAGGCCGCGCGGGCCGACCTGATCTGGTCCGTGGTGAATATCCTGATCTGGTGGGGTTACAGCGCGGGCATGCACAGCTCCGTCTACCAGGCCACCCTGGGCAAGATGATCATGGGCATGTACGTCACGGATACTGCGGGCGCGCGCATCTCCTTCGCCCGCGCCACCGGGCGGTATTTCGCCGAGATCCTCTCCGCCATGCTGCTGCTGATCGGCTACCTGATGGTGGCGTTCACCCGCCGCAAGCAGGGCCTGCACGACATTATTGCCGGTACGCTGGTGCTCCGCCGGGCCCGCTGAGCCGCCGGCCGCCGGGGCGGCTAGCCCCGCCCCGGCTTGAGCCGGTCCAGCCGCAGCCTCTCCCGTTCATCGAACAGTCGCCGGGCGCCGAACCAGACCGCCATCAGGGTCCCGAAGCCGGTACCGACGGTGATCAGGAACATGATCAGGATCTGGTACTTGACCGCCTCCATGGGCGGGGCGCCGGCCAGGATCTGACCGGTCATCATCCCTGGCAGGCTGACGATCCCCGCCGCTGCCATGGCGTTGATCATGGGAATCATCCCCGAGCGCATGCTGTCGCGGCGGATCTCCTCAATGGCGGACCACCAGGGTTCGCCCAGCATCAGCCGCGCCTCGATCACCGGTCGCTGCTGCCAGGCGCTGTCGTTGAGGCGGTCCAGCGACAGGGCGATGCCGGTCATGGTGTTGCCCAGGATCATCCCCAGGATCGGGATGGCGTACTGCGGCTGCCAGACCGGGGTGGGCTGCACGATGACCGTCAGCGCCAGCACCATGGTCACGAAGGACGAGACGAACATGGCGCTGGTGCCCAGCCCGTAGCCCCACCAGCCGGCCATCCGCCGCTTCTGCCGGGCCATGACCTCGCGGCCGGCAACCAGCAGCATGACCACGCTCATCAGCGCCACCCAGTACAGCGTGGCGTGGCTGAACAGGGCCTGCAGCACCAGCCCGATCAGGGCCAGTTGCACCACGGTCCGGGTGGCGGCGATCAACAGGGGTTTGGCGACGCCCAGGCGCGTCCAGTAACTGAGTGCCGCCAGCAACACGACCAGGCCACCGGCCAGGGCCAGGTCCCAGGGGGTCAGGCTGATCAGCTCGCCGTTCATTACGCGACCTCCATGCGGCCGTCCCGCAGGGTGTAGGCACGGTCCGCCACGCGGTGGCGCTGTTCCGGGTCGTGGCTGACCCAGAGCAGCCCCCGGCCCTGGCGCCGTTGCTCCGCGAGAAATTGCTCCACCCGCTCGGTGTTCCGGGTGTCCAGGTTGGCCGTGGGCTCGTCCAGCAGCAGCACGCAGGGCGGTGGCGGCTCTCCGGCCGGGTCGGCAGCTGTTTCCGTATCGGGGGCGCCCGGCACCGGCCGCGGGTGCAGCAGGCGGATCAGGGCCAGTCGCTGCTTCTCCCCGGTGGAGAGCCTGTTCACCTGCCAGTCCAGCACGTCCCGTTCGAAACCCAGCGCGCTGAGCGCGGCCGTGGGGGTATCGGTGGCCAGGTGTTCGCCCACCGACTCGAGCCACCAGGGCGCCTCGGCGGGCAGCAGGGCCACCCGCCGCCGCCACTCGTGGCCGGGGAAATCCTCCCGGGGGCGGTTGTTCAGCCAGACGGCGCCGCTGTTCGGATCCAGGTCGGCGAGGGCCCGCAGCAGGCGGGTCTTGCCGCTGCCGGATGGGCCCCACAGGGCCACGCACTCCCCGGCACCGACGCTCAGGGTCAGGGGGGCGAGCAGGCCGAACGCCAGGGCCTCGGCCCTGAGCAAGGGGGCGCTTGTCCTTGTCATCAGCGTTAATCCAGGGTTAGTGGTGCAGGGTTTCTTGTTTCGCGGACTATACACCGGCCACCCATCGGGCGTTTCCCGGGGTCAAGCCGTTACGGCACCGTTTGCTCATTTGTGGCAGGCTGTCCCACTCCGAAACCTGGCGAGGTCGACGATGGTAAGGCTGCAGCTTCACACCCTGGGGAGAACCGAGGCCTGGCTCGATGGTGCCGAGGCCTCCGCCCTCAGCAGCACCAAGGTCGGTGTGCTGTTGTCCTTCCTGGCGATGGAGCATCAGCGTAGTGTGCCGCGACCGGAGCTGGCGCGGCAATTCTGGCCGGACCAGGCCCCGGAGGTGGCCCGGGGCAACCTGCGCCAGGCCCTGTTCCAGCTGCGACGCCAGTTGGGTGACCTGGCTGGGCAGGTGCTGAAACTGGATGCCCGTTATGTGCGTTTCATCCCCGGCCCCGCGGTCCAGGTGGATGCCCTGCAGTTGGAGGCGCTGGCCGCTTCCCGCCGCGAGCCGGTCCCGACCCTGATCGACGCGGTGCGGGGGTTCCGGGGGCACTTTCTGGCCGACCTATCCAGCGTCCAGGATACCGGGGGGCTGGAGGACTGGCTTATCCAGAGCCGTCAGCGCGTATGGCGCACGGTGCTGAGCCTGCTGGAGCAGTGTGTTGCCCGGGCGGGTGCCAGCAGTGAGGCCGTCGACCTCATCCACGAACTGCAGCGCCTGGTCGCCCTGGAGCCGCTGGATGAGCAGCTCCAGGGGCTGCTGATGCGGGCCCTGGCCGGCACCAGTCAGCCTACCCGTGCGCTCGACTGTTACCTGGAGTTCGAGGCCCACCTGCGCCGGGAGCTGGATACGCGGCCCGGGCCCAGCCTGCGTCGGCTCTACACCGACCTGCGCAGTCGGCTGGCGCCCGGGGCGGGCGCGCACGCCGCAGTCGAGGATGTCAGCCTCAGACCCGAGCGCCGTCGGGTGGCGGTGGTGGTCTGCGACTTCCGGCCCCCGGCACGGGATCCCGGGCAGACCGATGTCGAGACGCTCACCGCCGCCGTGCAGCAGGGGACGGCGCGGGTGGAGGCCACGCTGTTCAATCACCGGGGCCACATCGTGCGCCTGCCCTGGGCCTGCTTGCTGGGCTATTTCGGCTATCCCAGCGGCCGCGAGGAGGCCACCCTGGACGCCCTGGACGCGGTATGGGAGGCCCTGCGCGGCATGCCCGACGGTGCCAGGCCGCGTATCGCGGTGGACTCCGACGTGATCATCACCGGCAGCGACCCGGAGGTACCGGACCCCGCCGGTCTGCTGACCGACCGGGCCCTCCGGCTGGCGGCGGTGACGGCGCCGGGTACGGTGAGTGTCTCCAGCGGCATCCACGAACGCTTCCGGGGACACTTCCGGTTCGTGACCGAGGGGCTGCCCGCGCCCCGCCTGGTTCACCACCCGGGCCACGCCGACCGGGTGGAGGCGCAGGCCGCGCGGGCTTTGGCGCCCCTGGTTGGGCGCGAGCAACCGCTGTCGCGCCTGGAAGCGGCCTGGCAGCGGGCCTGCTCCGGGCAGTGTACGAGCCTGGTCATCCGTAGCGAGGCCGGCCTGGGCAAGAGCCGGCTGGCCCGTGGCCTCATCGAGGCAGTGGATGGCCAGGCGCAGCTGGTACTGATGCTGCCCTGTCGCCAGCGCTTCGAGCGCCAGCTGCTGATGCCGGTTCGCCAGGCCTTCGCCCGCTGGGTCGGGCCAGAGCCCGCGTGGCGACGGGGCCGGGCACGGCGGCGATTGATCCGCTGGCAGTTGCAGCGCCACCTGCAGAGCCCCGCCCTGGTCCGGCGGGTGGCCCGCTGGCTGGTGGACACCGATGACCGGAGCCTGATTCACCAGGGCGGCGACAGGGACCGCCTGCTGGACGCCCTGGTTCAATTGCTGGCCGAGCGGGCCCGCAGCGGCCCGGTATTGCTCGTCTGTGATGATGCCCACTGGATCGATTCGGGTACCGCGGAACTGTTGCGCCGGGTGCAGCGCCGACTGGCCCGACAACCGGTCCTGATCATCTTTACCGGGCGGATGAGCTTCCGCTCGGAATGGCTGCACACCGCCCCCGCCGAGTTGCGCCTGTCCGGCCTGTCCGATGGGGCTGGCATGGCGTTGATCAACGCCCTGGACCGCGAGCAGCTGTTGCCGGAGCCCACCCGCGAGGCCATCTGCCGCCGTGCGGAGGGGGTCCCGCTGTTCCTGGAGGAACTGACCCTGCACGCCATCCAGCGCCGTCGTGCCGGGGAGCCGGAGGCCGCATTGCCGCCGGCGCTGTCGGATCTGCTGGTTGCCCGCCTGGAGGGGTTGGGTGGCGGTCGGGAGCTGGCCCATGCCGCAGCCGTGATCGGTCGGGATTTCGATATTCGCCTGTTGGCCCGGCTGACCGGGCAAAACCTTGACCAGGTGCAGACGGTGATCAAGCAGCTGGTGGCGCTGGGGTTTGTCGAGCGTGACGCTGCCCTCGTTGCCTCGCGCTACCGCTTCCGGCATGCGCTTTACCATCAGGCCGCTTACGAAGCGTTGCCCGCCACCGAGCGGCGCGCGCTACACGGGCGGCTGGCCCAGCTCCTGGAGGAGGACGCCGAGCTCGGCGTGGGCAATACCGAGCCGGAAATCCTGGCGGAGCACCTGCGCGAGGCCGGTCGGCCCGACGATGCGGTAGAGCAGTGGTTGCTGGCCGGTGACCAGGCCATCGCCCAGGGGATGTTGCCGGAGGCCGAGCAGCACTACGCCGATGCGCAGGCCTTGCTGGACCGGGTTGGCGAGGCGGATGGCCGTCTGCCCTGGGTCCGGCAGAAAAACCTCCGCGCCCTGGTGGGGCTGGGCGTGGCCCGCCTGGGGCTTGCCGGGTACGGCGCCGAGCCGGTGGTGCGGACCTTTGAGCGGGCGTTCGAGATGGCGGATGAGCGTGCGGACCGGGTGCTTTACTTCCAGGCCCTGTGGGGGCTCTGGCACGGATCCGGGTCCCGCGAGGGCACCGGGGAGGCGCATCGGCTCGCCCTGGAAATGGATCGGTTGGCCGAGCGTTCCGGCGATCGGCTGCTGCGTGTCGCGGCCCAGTACGCCCAGGGGAACGCGCACTTCTGGACCGCCCGGTACAGCCAGGCACTGACGCACCAACAACGGGCGTTGGCCCTCGCCCGGAAGGGTGACCATGCCACCCTCATCGCCCGCCACGGCGAGAGCCCCGTGCTCACGGTGCGCGCAGTCAGGGCCTGGACGCTGCATATGAGTGGCCGGCGCGATGCGGCCTGGGCCGAGATCGACGCGGCCCGCGCCGAGGCCGCGGCGCTGCAGCACCGCCCCACCCAGGCCTTCGTGGAGGCCTTCCGGGGAGGGTTGGGATTCTTCGACGACGCCCCGCGAGCCGCCCTGGAGAGCGCTGAGCACACGATGGCGCTGGCGGTCGAACACAGGTTGCCCCTGTGGCAGGTGGCGGGCACCGCGGTGCGAGCCTGGGCGCAGGCTCGATTGGGCGAGTCATCCGCCCTGGAGGTGCTGCGCGAACAGGTCCAGGTGATCAGCGAATCCATGGGCGGCGTCAGCACCCTGTTCCGCCTTTTCCTGATTGATGCCCTGCCGGAAGGGGACCCGTCCGGTCACCGTGAGCGGCTGACCACCGCCAACCGGGCGCTGGCGGATGCGGCGCGGACCGGCGACGACTGCTACCTGCCCATGATCCAGCGATTGCGCGGCCGGACGTTGCTCACCGGTCCAGCGCCGCGCGAGGCGGAGGCCGGCTGGCGGGATCTGTCCGAGGCGCGGGCCCTGGCCGCCCGCCAGGGCGCCCTTGGGCTGGAGGTCCGGGTGTTGCGCGACATGCTCGAGTTTGCGGGGCCGGGTGAGGGGCGGTCAGCGTTGGCCGAGGACCTGGTGCGCCTGGAGCAACGCCTTGCTGGAATCGATGCGGGCGCTCGCCCTGTCTCGCAGACAAAAAAAGAGGCAGACCGGGGGTAATCCGGCCTGCCCAACGCTACGCTAGGGTTTGCGTTTGCCCGGGGCCGGGTAGCCCCCCCGGTAGGCTCCCGAGGCAATGGTGGGATGATCTCGCGTGGGCCGGCCGTCGGCAAATGCAAAGATAACGGCAAAGTAACGCCCCGCGAGCCAAAAAAAACGGGCGCCGAAGCGCCCGAAAAGCCACCGCTGAAGGAGAAGGTTATTCCGGCTTACGTCTTGCTCTGCTGGACGAAGTCCGGGTAGGCCTCGATACCACACTCGGTGATGTCCAGCCCCTGCTGCTCTTCCTCTTCGGTCACACGGATACCCATGACCGCCTTGAGGATCATCCAGAGCACCAGGCTCACGCCGAACGTCCAGGCGAAGATGGTCACGATGCCCACGATCTGGGCGAGGAAGCTGGCATCTTCCATCCAGAGGAGGACCGCCAGCAGGCCCCAGATACCGGCGGTACCGTGGGCCGAGATCGCACCCACCGGGTCGTCGATCTTCAGCTTGTCCAGGCCAACGATGGAGAGCACCACCAGCACACCACCGACGGCGCCGATGAAGGTAGCCAGCAGCATGCTCGGCGCGTCCGGGCCTGCCGTGATCGACACCAGGCCGGCGATGGCGCCGTTCAGGGCCATGGTCAGGTCAGCCTTGCCGAACATAAGGCGGGCGGTGATCAGCGCCGCCACCACGCCACCGGCGGCTGCCAGGTTGGTGTTGGCAAAGACCAGGGCGACGGCGTTGGCCGAATCCACGTCGGAGACCTTCAGCTCGGAACCGCCGTTGAAGCCGAACCAGCCCAGCCAGAGGATAAAGACACCCAGGGTGGCCAGCGGCATGTTGGCACCGGGGATGGGCCGTACTTCACCGTTGGGGCCGTACTTGCCCTTACGCGGGCCAAGGACCAGTACTGCAGCCAGGGCGGCGGAGGCACCGAACATGTGCACAATGCCGGAACCGGCGTAGTCGGCGTAGCCCAGCTCATCGAGGAAGCCCTCGCCCCAGCTCCAGTAGCCCTGGATCGGGTAGATGAAGCCGGTGAGCACCACCGCGAAGAGCAGGAAGGACCAGAGCTTCATCCGCTCGGCCACCGCGCCCGAGATGATCGACATGGCGGTTGCCACGAACACCACCTGGAAGAAGAAGTCGGAGACGTCGGAGTAGTAGGAGCCTTCACCCGCTGCCACCGCGGAGGCGCTGTTATCGGACGCGCCCAGGATGAAGCTGATCGAGGGGATGACCGAGCTCAGGCCGTCGCCGTACATGATGTTGTAGCCCACCACCATGTACATGATGCAGGCGATGGCGTAGAGCGAAATGTTCTTGGTGAGGATTTCCGTGGTGTTCTTGGAGCGGACCAGGCCAGCTTCCAGCATGGTGAAGCCGGCGGCCATCCACATGACCAGCGCGCCGGATACCAGGAAATAGAAGGTATCCAGGGCGTAGGAAAGTTCGCGTATTTCTTCCATTGTGCTTGCTCCCGATGATCCTTGAGTCGTCTGATGCAGGGATCAGTGGTGAAGGAAAGGCATCAGAGCGCGTCCGAACCGGTCTCGCCGGTACGGATACGCATGGCCTGCTCCAGGGGAAAGACGAAGATCTTGCCGTCGCCGATCTTGCCGCTGTTGGCGGCCTTGGCGATGGCCTCACAGGCGCGGTCGACCAGGTCGTCGGCCAGTGCCACCTCGATTTTCATCTTCGGAAGGAAATCCACCACGTACTCGGCGCCGCGGTAGAGCTCGGTGTGACCCTTCTGACGGCCGAAGCCCTTCACCTCGGTGACCGTGATGCCCTGCACCCCGATCTCCGAGAGGGCCTCGCGCACGTCATCGAGCTTGAAGGGCTTGATGATCGCAGTTACCAGTTTCATGGGTTGGTCCTCTAAACAGTCCTTGCCAAAACCCGCAGTAGGTGTAAACGCCCGGTGGCGTTCGGGCTGAGACACTGCAGAGGCCGTGCCAGATTGTTTAAACCGCCTAAAAACAGGCCGTTGTTGCGTGTTTCCGTGGCTGTGCGCCATACTGCATTGCACCACGCGGGGGATCGCCCCGCCGGAGCGCACCAAAAGGGTGCGGCGCACCAAACAGGGGATACCACCCGGGAGAAATCGCCATGCTGGATCCAAAAACCCTCGATGAGATGGCCAGAAAGTTCACCGCCAACCTGCCGGAGGGCGTGCAGCAGTTTCAGCGGGAGGTGGAGCAGAACGTGCGGGCCAGCCTGCAGGCCGGCTTCTCCCGCCTGGACCTGGTGACCCGGGAGGAATTCGACGCCCAGGCGCGGGTGCTGGCGCGCACCCGGGCGCAGCTGGAAGAGCTGGCGCAGCGGGTGGAGGCCCTGGAAGCGGGCGGCAGCCAGGCCGATAAACCCGCCGGGGCCAGCGAGAACCCCGCTACCGGGGAGTAAGCCCCACCAGCACGGATGCTGACTAAGGAGGTCGACAAGGATGTCATTGGCCGTGGTCTACACCCGGGCCTCAATGGGGCTGGACGCCCCGGAGGTCACGGTAGAAGTACACATCGGGCCCGGGCTGCCCTCCCTGGCCATTGTCGGGCTGCCGGAAACCGCCGTGCGCGAGGCGCGCGAGCGGGTCCGTTCCGCGCTCACCATGGCCGGGTTCGAGTTTCCCCCTGGCCGTATCACCGTCAACCTTGCCCCCGCCGACCTGCCCAAGGGCGGCGGCCGTTACGACCTGCCCATCGCCCTCGGTATTCTCAGCGCCTCCGGCCAGTTGCAGGCCCGGCTGGAGGGCTGGGAGTTCGCCGGTGAGCTGGCCCTGGGCGGTGCCCTGCGGCCCGTGCCGGGGTTGTTGCCGTTCGCCCTGCGGACCCGTGAGGCCGGCCGCGGACTGGTGGTGCCGGAAGGTTCCGGCGCCGAGGTGGGTGTGGTCCATCCGGAAGCACTCTCCGCCGGCCATCTGCTGGATGTCTGCCGCCATCTCTCGGGTGAACCCTGCCTGGCTGTGGCGCGGCCGGGCCCGCTCGGTGCAGAGGCCGCTGCAGTGGCCGATCTGGCAGACGTCCGGGGGCAGGCCGGTGCGCGGCGCGCGCTGGAGGTTGCCGCAGCCGGGGGGCACGCCCTGCTTTTCAGCGGGCCCCCGGGTACCGGGAAAAGCATGCTGGCCGCCCGCCTGCCCGGCATCCTGCCGCCGATGACCCATTCCGAGGCGCTGGAGGCGGCGGCCGTGGCCTCCATCAGCCACCACGGCTTTCGGCCCGGGCAGTGGGCGCGGAGGCCCTTCCGCCAGCCACACCACAGCGCCTCTCAGGCGGCGCTGATCGGTGGCGGCCGCAAACCCGGACCGGGCGAGGCCTCCCTGGCCCATCGCGGCATTCTGTTCCTGGATGAATTGCCGGAGTTCCCCCGCACCGCACTGGAGGCATTGCGCGAGCCACTGGAGACCGGTGAGGTCCATATCTCCCGCGCCTCGGCCCGGGTCAGTTACCCGGCCCGCTTCCAGCTCATCGCGGCCATGAACCCCTGCCCCTGCGGGCATCTGGGCGATCCCGGTGGCCGTTGCCGGTGCACCCCCGAGCAGGTGGAGCGGTATCGCGGCCGGCTTTCCGGGCCGTTGATGGACCGGCTGGATATGCAAGCAGACGTGCCCCGCCTGACTGCCGCGGAACTGCAGGGTCGGTCGGAGGGAGAGAGCAGCGCCACGGTGCGAGAGCGGGTGGCGCAGGCGCGAGATCGACAGCAGGCCCGTGCCGGCGTCGAGAACGCGCGACTACAGGGGCAGGCTCTGGAGCGTTGTTGCCGGCTCACCCGGACGGATGCCGGACTACTGGCGCGGGCCATGGACCAGCTGGGCCTGTCAGCCCGTGCCTACCATCGGATACTGCGCCTGGCCCGAACTATCGCGGACCTGGAGGGAGCGGATGGGCTGGCCACCCGCCACATTACTGAGGCGCTTTCCCTGCGCCGGGGGCTGGAGCCCGGGCGGAAGGCGCCCGGGCCCTGAGGCCCAATCGGGGAGGGGGTGGCTCAGTAGTCCACCTCGAGGCCCGACTCCTCCAGCATCCAGATGACCACCCAGCGCAGCTCGGTGTCATCGGCGTCGGCCCCGCCGCGCGGGGGCATGGCGCCCATGCCGCTGATCACGTTCTCCACCAGGCCGTCCAGGCCGCGCTCATCCAGCCGCGGAGCCCACTCGCCCTCTTCGCCGGTCACCGGCGAGCCGGCCACACCACTGGCATGACAGGCCATGCAGGCGGCCTCGTTGATCTGCTGGGCCACCTCCGGATCGAAGGCGGGGCGGTCCTCCTCCTCCTCCGGTGCCTCGTCCACGTCATCCGCTTCGGCCACGGCCTCGTCCGGGTCCACATCCTCGTCCTCGACGGTGCCGGGGGCCTCGTCGCGACCGGCGATGGCCACCTGCCCGACCGGCGCGATGGCCTGCAGCACCCGCTCACGCTCGTGTTCGGCGCGCTGGTCGGCCTGGTGCGTGATGGTGCCGCCGGTGTAGTGCGACAGGCCTGCCAGCACCAAGGCGATGAGTGCCAGTAGGACGATGATACCGATGAAGGTATTTACGAAGGTCTGGTCCTGAGTCTTGCTCACGGGGGATCCTCACCACTGGGTGGTTAATACGATGACAATAATGGTTATTCTTTGGCCGGCAAAGCTTGCCATGAAACCGGGGTCATGGGTAGCCCTCGGGCGCCGGTTAAGGTTGCGGTTTGCATCCGCTATTGCCCAGTGCCCCAATAGGTTAATCCGGTGCCCGCTCTCGCAAGCGTAGCAGGCCGCCCCCGGTTCCGCGCCCTCAACGGCGCTGGATGAGCGTGCCCACGCCGGCGTCGGTGAACAGCTCCAGCAGGCAGGCGTGCTCCACCCGGCCGTCGATGATATGCGCGGCATTCACCCCGCCGGCCACCGCGTCCAGCGCGCAGCGGATCTTGGGCAGCATGCCGCCGGCGATGGTGCCGTCCTGGATCAGTTCGTCCACCCGGCCCGGGTTGAGCCCGGTGAGCAGTTCGCCCCCCTTGCTCAGCACCCCCGGGGTGTTGGTGAGCAGCATGAGTTTTTCGGCGCCCAGCACCTCGGCGATCTTGCCGGCCACCAGGTCGGCGTTGATGTTGTAGGACAGGCCGTCCTCGCCCACGCCGATGGGCGCGATCACCGGTATGAAGGCGCCGTGATCGAGCATGTCCACCACGGAGGGGTCGATGCGCTCCACCTCGCCCACGTGGCCGATATCGATGATCTCGGGGGGCTGGTGTTCCACCTCCTGGTGCGAGAGCTTGAGGCGGCGGGCCCGGATCATGCCGCCGTCCTTCCCGGTCAGGCCCACGGCGCGGCCGCCCTGGCTGTTGATCAGGCTGACGATCTCCTTGTTGACCAGCCCGCCCAGCACCATTTCCACGACGTCCATGGTTTCGGCATCGGTGACGCGCATGCCCTGGACGAACTCGGTCTGCTTACCGATGCGCTCCAGCAGCTTGCCGATCTGCGGGCCGCCGCCGTGCACCACCACCGGGTTGAACCCCACTAGCTTCATCAGAACGATGTCGCGGGCAAAGCTCTGCTTGAGGGCATCGTCGACCATGGCGTTGCCGCCGAACTTGACCACGATGGTCTTGCCGCTGAATCGGCGAATATAGGGCAGCGCCTCGTTGAGCACGCGGGCAACCAGCGTGGGGGCAATCTTCTCGGGGTGCTCGGTGTCGCGGGTCTCGGTCATGGTTTTTTGTGTCCTGGGTGTATGGTTCGTGGGGCTGGGCGCGCTTAATCAGCGCCGAAAGAAGAGCCAGAGCACCACCGTCAGCACCACGCTGACGATGATGGAGGTGGTCAGCGGAAAATAGAACTGGAAGCCGTCGCGCTGGATATGGATATCCCCCGGGAGGCGGCCCAGGCCGAGCTTGCTCAGCCAGGGCCAGAGCAGCCCGGCGACGACCAGCACGAGGCCGATGGTCAGCAGCAGGCGGCCGATGTCCATGGACGGCCCCGTGGGTTACTCCGCGGTGAGTTTGCGCACGCCGTCGGCGGAGCCGAGCAGCAGCAGGTCGGCGGGGCGCAGGGCGAATAGGCCGTTGGTGACCACGCCGGGTATGTTATTGATCTGCTGCTCCAGCTTGATCGGCTCCATGATCTTCAGGCCGTGGACGTCCAGGATGATGTTGCCGTTGTCCGTGGTGAACCCGGAGCGCAACTCGGGCCGGCCGCCCAGCTTGACCAGCTCGCGGGCCACGTAGCTGCGCGCCATGGGGATAACCTCCACCGGCAGCGGGAAGCCGCCCAGCACGTCCACCAGCTTGGACTCATCGGCCACGCAGATGAAGCGCTCGGAGGCGGCGGCGACGATCTTCTCGCGGGTGAGCGCGCCACCCCCGCCCTTGATCAGCTGGAGAAAACGGGTGGATTCGTCCGCGCCGTCCACGTAGAGCGGAAGGGTGCCCACTTCGTTGAGGTCAAGCACCGGGATGCCATGCTTGCGCAGCCGGGCGGTGCTGGCCTCGGAGCTGGAGATGGTGCCGTCGATGCGGGCCTTCATGTCGGCCAGGGCGTCGATGAACAGGTTGACGGTGGAGCCGGTGCCCACGCCGATGACGGTGTTTTCCTCTACGTACTCCATGGCCGCTTCGGCCGCCATGCGCTTGCCCTGGTCAGCGCTCATCATTGACTCCCTTAGTGCGTTAGGATGTACCCCTTATGATAGCGAATCCAAAGCCCATCCCGACAGCGCAAGTCAAGCCCTCATGAGCCGATCCTACCTGGAGCGCATTCTCACCGCCTGTGTCTACGACGTGGCCATCCAAAGCCCGCTGGACGACGGCGCCACCCTCTCCGAGCGCCTGGGCAACCGCGTGCTGATGAAGCGCGAGGACCTGCAGCCGGTCTTCTCCTTCAAGCTGCGCGGCGCCTATAACAAGATGAACCGCCTGTCCGAGGAGGCGCGCAAGAAGGGCGTCATCTGCGCCTCCGCCGGCAACCACGCCCAGGGCGTCGCGCTCTCCGCGAAGCAGCTGGGCATCAAGGCCACCATCGTCATGCCGCGTACCACCCCGGACATCAAGGTCAACGCGGTGAGGCGGCTGGGCGGCCGGGTGGTGCTGCACGGCGACTCCTACGACGAGGCCTCGCAGCACGCGAGCAAGCTGGTCGAGGAAAAGGGGATGACCTACGTGCCCCCCTACGACGATCCGGACGTGATCGCCGGCCAGGGGACGGTGGGCATGGAGATCCTCTACCAGCACCCGCGGGACATCCACGCCATCTTCATCGCCGTCGGCGGGGGCGGCCTGGCCGCGGGTATCGCCGTGTACGTGAAACAGTTGCGCCCGGATATCCGCATCATCGCGGTGGAGCCGGAAACGGCGCCCACGCTGGCGCGTAGCCTGGAGACCGGCCGCCGGGTCAAGCTGGAGCAGGTGGGGCTGTTCGCCGATGGGGTCGCAGTGCGCCAGGTCGGCAAGACCAACTGGCCGCTGCTGCGCCAGTACGTGGACGATGTGGTGCTGGTCTCCGACGACGAGATCTGTGCCGCCATCAAGGATATCTTCGATGACACCCGCTCGATCATGGAGCCGGCTGGCGCCTTGGGCGTGGCCGGGGCCAAGAAGTACGTCGAGCGCACGGGCATCCGCGACAAGACCCTGGTGGCGGTGAACTGCGGTGCCAACATGAACTTCTCCCGCCTGGGCCACGTGGCCGAGCGGGCCGAGCTGGGCGAACACCGGGAGGCGGTCTTTGCCGTGACCATCCCCGAGCGTCCGGGCAGCTTCAAGCAGTTCTGCGAGGCCATCGGCAAGCGCGGGATCACCGAGTTCAACTACCGGTACGCCGATCCCACCCAGGCCCACGTCTACGCCGGTATTCAGCTCAGCAATGGTGACGAGGAGCGCCAGGCGCTGCGCGACGAGTTGGAGGAGGCCGGCTACCCGGTGCTCGATCTCACCGAGGACGAGATGGCCAAGGTACACGTCCGCCACATGGTGGGTGGCCGCGGCGGGGGCGTGGAGGACGAGATCCTCTACCGCTTCGAGTTCCCGGAGCGCCCGGGTGCCCTGCTCAAGTTCCTCTCGCGCATGGGGCGGCGCTGGAATATCTCGCTGTTCCACTACCGCAACCATGGTGCGGCCTACGGCAAGGTGCTGGTAGGCATGCAGGTGCCGGAGGCCGAGCGGGCCCGCTGTGTGGCATACCTGGATAAACTGGGCTATCGGTATGCGGAGGAAACCGAAAACCCGGCCTACCGGTTGTTCCTGAGCTGATCCCGGGGCCGGGCCGACCCGCGCGGAGGCCGTGCCCATGACCGAGCAGCCCCACGTCAGCGCCGACGCCATCCTGGATGCGGCCCTGGCCGAGGCCCGTGAGACCGGCTGGGAAGGCCTGCGCCTGGCCCCGGTGGCGCGCCGTCTGGGGGTGGGGCTCACTGCCGTCCAGCACCATTTCCGCGAGAAGGACGAGCTGATCGATGCCCGCCTGGACCGGGCCGATGCCGCGATGCTGGCGGTGCCCGAGCAGCCGGACTTCCCCCGGCTGAACAGTGTGGGCCGCCTGCACCGGCTGCTGATGGCCTGGTTCGAGGACCTGCAGCAGGATCGGGTGGTGGTGCAGGGCATGCTGGCCCACAAGATGGAGTTCGGCCACATCCACGTGCAGTTCCCGCTCCTGCTCCGGGTGAGTCGCACCGTGCAATGGTGGCGCGAGGCCGCGGACCGGCCCGGGGTGCACCTGGCGCGGGCCGTGGAGGAGACGGCGCTGACCACGCTCTTCCTGAGCACGGTGGTGCGGTGGCTGCGTGACGATGACCCCACCCTGGCGCCGACCGGGCGCTTCCTTGAGCAAGGGCTGCGCCGTCTGCAGACCGTTCACCGCTGGCTCCCGCTCCTGCCCCGCCCGCATCAGGGCTGACGGTGGGGGCCGGCGGTGGGGCGTGACCCCCTTGGGCTCAGGGGGTAATATGGCGCGCAAACCGTGATAAACCCAGCAGGAGTATGGATACCCTAACTCACGCCATCAGCGGTGCCGTGGCTGGCCGGGCCCTGCCCGACCGGCGAGGCGCCCCCGGGCCCGGGCTGAGGGAGCGCACCTGGGCGGGGTTCGTGGCGGCAGCCTTTCCCGATATCGACATCGTGCTGCGGTTCCTGGACCCGCTGGTCTACCTGAACCTGCACCGCGGGGTCACCCACTCGCTCTTGTTGCTGCCGGTATGGGCCTGGCTCCTGGCCCTGGTCTTTGCCCGGGTGGCGCCGTGGTTCGGTGGCGGCCGCTATGGCTGGCGGGCGTGGTATCTCGTCTCGGCGGTGGCGTTGCTGATCCACATCATCGGTGATCTGATCACCAGCTATGGCACCCAGTTGCTCGCCCCCCTGTCCAGCCACGGGTTCGCCTGGAACACCACCTTCGTCATTGACCCCTGGTTCTCCGGCCTGCTGTTGGCTGGGCTGTTACTGTCGCTCTACTGGCGGGCGATCCCCGTGGCCCGCCTCACCCTGCTGGCGGTTGCGTCACTGGTTGCCTTCCAGGCGGTGATGATGCGCCAGGCGGTGGACATCGGGCACCGCTTTGTCGACGCGGAGGGGCTGGAGAGTGCCGAGGTACGCGCCTGGCCGCAGCCCTACTCGCCCTTCAACTGGATGGTCAGCGTCAGCGTCGACGAGGGCCACCACCTGGCCTATCTCAACTTGCGCCAGCGCGGCCCCACGCCGCCCGCCCCCCCGCTGCCGGCGCCCCTGCGGGACTTGTGGTCCGCCTACCAGCCGCTGGATGACCTGGAATGGGAGTACTTCAGCCGGCATGGCGAGGGTGAGGAGGCGGAACGCGCCGAGCAGGCGTGGCAACACCCGGCGTTTGCCGATTACCGCCGCTTCGCGGGGTTGCCCGCGGTCTACAGCGTGGACGGGGACTGCGCCACCTTCCGGGACCTGCGCTTCCGCCTGCCGGGCCTGCGGTCGCCGTTCCGTTACGGGCTTTGTGGCCTGGACGATAACGATCCGTCGTTGGTCCGCGATGCCAACGGGGAGTTCGTCCCGGTACGGTGACCCGCCGCGGTGGCCGGCACCCCTTGCCACGACCGCCCCGGAATCGCTAATATGCGTGGTCCCGGCGGGTGTAGTTCAATGGTAGAACATCAGCTTCCCAAGCTGAGAACGTGGGTTCGATTCCCATCACCCGCTCCATCTTCTCCTCCCCTGCAGTGCCTTCCCACTGTTCGCGGCTTTCCTGGCGTCGTCCGGGGTTTTTAAGCGGTGTCTTGCCGTCTAACCTCAGAAGCATTGCTTTGTGCTGATGATCCAGGAGGCTGATCATGCCCCGCAGTGCCGCCGCGTCCGCTCGCCCTGTGGCCACCCAGGCCCCCGCCTGGCTGGTGCCCGCCCTGCTCGGGCTCTACACCCTGTTCGCCCTGTTGCCCCTGCTGCTGGCCGATACCGGTGCCGGGGACGGGCTGCATTTCTGGCACAAGTTGGGTAATGGCGTGGCCATGGCCGGCTTCGCCCTGCTGCTGGC
Source organism: Alkalispirillum mobile (assembly GCF_003664325.1). Taxonomy (NCBI): domain Bacteria; kingdom Pseudomonadati; phylum Pseudomonadota; class Gammaproteobacteria; order Chromatiales; family Ectothiorhodospiraceae; genus Alkalispirillum; species Alkalispirillum mobile. Next base: position 1,696,989 of record NZ_RCDA01000001.1, on the reverse strand, counting down.
GGAGTTCATCCTCTCCGGGCGCTTCCGGCGGGTGACGGCGCCCATCGGGATCGACGTCACCCTGCGCTTCCACCAGCTGATGGGCCACACGGTGCTGGTGTTGCTGCTCATCCATCCCTACCTGTACGCCTTGATACCCGCGGCTACGCAGGCGCCTGGGGTGGTCGTGCCCGCCCCCGCTTCGGGGATGGCCGAGGGGTTCACCGGGGTGATCGCCTGGCTGGTGCTGGGAACGGTGGTGTTGCTGGCCATCGCTCGTGACATGATCGGCATGGGGTATGAGCGCTGGCGCCTGGTGCACGGTGTGGGGGCCGGTGTGGTGGCGGTCTTCGGGCTGCACCATACGCTGGAGGCCGGTGTTTACAGCGGTCAGGGCTGGCTGGCCGCGTTCTGGGTGCTGGCCGTGGCGGCGGCGCTGTTCACCCTGCTGCACGCCTACTGGCTGGTGCCCCGGCGCCAGGCCCGTGCGCCCTGGCGCGTCAAGGCGGTGGAGCAGGCCGCGCCGGGTTACTGGAATGTCACCCTGGAGCCCGCCGGCAACAGCGAAGCGGTCACGTTCCAGTTCCAGGCCGGCCAGTTCGCCTGGCTCAAGGTGGCGGACAGCCCCTACACCCTCAAGGAGCACCCGTTCTCCATCGCCTCCAGTCCGGCAGCACTGCCGGAGGTCACCTTCACGATCAAGGAAGCGGGGGACTTCACCAACACCGTGGGGCAGTTGCAGCCGGGGCAGAAGGCCTACCTGGACGGTCCGCACGGCCACTTCGTGCTGGACGACCGGCCCGCCGGAGGCATCATGCTGATCGCCGGGGGGGTCGGTATTGCGCCGATCATGGCCTTGCTGCGGGCGTTGCGTGCCCAGGGGGATCGGCGCCCCGTGCGGCTGGTCTACGGTGTCCGCAGCCTCGACGAGGCGCTGTTCCGCGAGGAGCTGGACGAGGCCGAGCAGGAAATGGACCTGAAGGTCTTCCGGGTGGCGGACGAGGCCAGCGACGACCCGAACGTGCTGCGGGGGCCGGTCACCCGCGAGGTGCTGCAACGCTGCCTGCCGGAGCGGGGTGCCGCCGACTGGCAGCACTTCGTCTGCGGCCCGCCGGCGATGATCGACTCCGTGGAGAACAGCCTGGAAGCGGAGCAGGTGCCCCTGGAGCGGATCCGCACGGAGCGCTTCCGCTACACCTATCACGCCAGCACCCGCCGCTCCCGGCGGATCATGGCGATCTGGGCCGGGGTCACGGCCGTCGTGGTGGTGGCCGCTCTGCTCTTCGCCCTGGCCTGACCGGAGGCGCCTTCAGGTCTCCGGGTCGCGCCGGGACGGCGGGGCTTGGTCTGCCTCCCCCGCCGTGTTCGGTTCGATGGCTTCCTCCGGAGTGGCCGTGACCTCGTCCCAGAGCGCGGCGGCCTCGGTCTCGGCATCAGCCCGGGCCTGCTGGGCCATCTCCTCCTGGTGGGCCTCTTCGTCATAGCGCGGGTCCAGCTCAGAGGCCACGGGGGTGGTCCGGGCCATGACCACGAAGGGCTCCTGGTCCTCCGGCGCCACGGTCTCGCCGCGGACGAGCCAGGCGGTCAGGGCCACCCCGAGCGCGATGACGGCGATGAACAGGAATAACCCGATATCCCCCACCTGGCCCATCAGCTGCCCCGCGAGCACCGGGCCTACCGCCGAACCGAGTCCCCACAGAAACAGCAGTGCTGCACTGATGGTGACGAAGTCACCCACCTTCAATTGGTCGTTGGTGTGGGCCACCGCCAGCGGGTAGAGGGTGAACGAGAGCCCGCCGAACAGTGCGCCGACCCCCATCAGTACCGGCAATGTCAGCTCCGCGGAGAAGACCAGGGCCACGGCAACCACCGCTACCGACAGGTTGACGATGGCCATCACGCCGCGCCGGCCAAAGTTGTCCGACAGGTGGCCGATGGGCCATTGCAGCAGGAAGCCGCCGAAAATGATCGCGCCCATCAGAAAGGACACCCCGGCCAGGCCCAGGCCCGCCGACAGGGCGAACACCGGCGTGAGGGCAAAGACCGCCCCGTTGACCATGCCCGCGCCCACGCAGGCCACGACACCCAGCTGTGAATGGGTGAGGGCCGGCTTCAGGGCCATGCCGTGGCTCTCCGGCGGCGAGGGGTGGATGCCTCGGGTCATGGCCACGGGGATCAGGCAGAGGGCAAACAGGCCGGCCGCGACCATGAACAGCTCGTTGGTGGCCGGATCGCCGGTGAAGAGCAGGAATTGGCCGGTGCCCAGGCCCAGGTAGCTGACCACTTGGTAGACGGAGAAGACCCGCCCGCGGTTGGCTGCCGAGGCCCGCTCGTTGAGCCAGCTCTCGATGACCATGTAGATGCCGGCAGCGGAGAATCCGGTGATCACCCGCAACAGGGCCCAGGCGCTGACTGAGACGAACAGCCCGTGGAGCAGCACCGCGGCGGTGGCGCAGGCGGCGAACACCGCGAAGGCCCGGATATGCCCCACCCGCTGGATCACCCGCCCGGCCTGCATGGCGCCGACCATCAGCCCCAGGAAAAAGGCGGCCATTACCAGCCCGGTGACCTGGGGGTCAAATCCATCGAGGGTCATGCGCACGCCCAGCAGCGTGCCCAGCAGCCCGCTGCCCAGGGTAAATATGCCCACCGACCCCAGCAGGGCGAGAATGGAGAGGAACACCTGCGCCACGGCAGCCCCCGTTGGCGACAGCTGTCGCCTGGCTTAGTGGTCGAATTCGGGCACGAACCCGCCGGCCTCGCACGCCTCCAGTATGGCCGTTATCTGCGGTGGGTCACAATCGCAGGCCGGGGGATTGCGCATGACCATGCCCCAGGTGAGGTAGCCAGCCACGGCGTGGGTCAGGTCCTCGTTGTCCATGTCGGGGGTGTCACGTTCGCCGACCACGCGTTCGGCCTCGCGCTGCACCACCATGTTGTGGCGGATCCGCTGCCCGCGGTAGTACCGCTCGGTGATGATATCCATCTGCTCGCAGACATCGCCCCCTTCCCGCCATTCGCGCTGGATTCGGACCAGCGGTTGCGGCGTCTCGGGGTTCTGCGCCAGGTCATCGGCGATGGTCTGGGAGGCCAGTACCCGCGCGATCAGCTGGCCGTCGCCCTCCTGTCCGGCCGCCTCCAGCGCGGCGTCCCACGGGTCGTCGCCCACATCGGCCAGTGCCAGGGCCGGGCCAAGGAATAGCAGAGAGAACAGCAGGCGAACTCGGGGCATGGTGACTCCGCAGCATCGGAACGGGTGGGTGGCCCCGGGTGGGAACCGGCCGGGGCTTGTCGAATGTTACATTAGGGGGTGTCGACCGCCCACCCCCGGCGGCTGTCCCCTGCTAACCGGATCTGCCTGGACGTGTGATCGTGACGGAAGAACAGGACCTGGCCTGGTACCTCATCTATACCAAGCCGCGGCAGGAGCGCGATGCCCGCGACAACCTGGTGCGGCAGGGCTTCGATGCCTGGTTGCCGCTGGTGCGGGTGGTGAAGCGGCGCGGCACCCGGCGGGTGCCGGTGGTGGAGCCGATGTTCCCGCGCTACCTGTTCGTGCAGTTGGACGGTAGCCGTCAGGACTGGAGCCCGATCCGTTCGACCCTGGGTGTCAGCACGCTGGTGCGATTTGGCGGGCGGCCGGCCAAGGTGCCGGAGCCACTGGTGGCGGCGCTGCAGGCCCGGGCCGACGAGCAGGATATCTGCGACCTTTCGCAACGCCAGCAGCCCACCCGGGGCGACCGGGTGCGCGTAGCCCACGGCGCCTTCGCCGGGTACGAGGCGGTCTTCCAGGCGCGCAATGGCCAGGAGCGGGTGCTGGTGTTGCTGGAGGTGGCGGGCAAGCAGTCGCGGGTCAGCCTTCCGGCGGATGACATCGACCCTGTCCAGGGGGAGTGACCAGCGGCTGGCAGGGCCCCGCACGCTGGACGGGGCCCGTGTCGGCCGGGTTCAGCTTACGAAGGGCAGCGGCGTGCGGGTCAGGGCCACGGCGTAAATGTAGGCGAAGGTCAGCACGGCCGCGAAAAAGGCCAAGCCCTTGCTCATCGCGGTGCGGCCGCGCTTCAGCGCGATGGTGCCCAGCACGATATAGACCACCAGGCCGATGATCTTGGCCATCACCCAGCCCTGGGCAAAGGGGTTGAGCGAGAGCACCGCCAGCAGGCCCAGCGCGGTGAGCAGCAACACCGTGTCAAAGATGTGCGGGATGATGCGCACGGCCTTGTTGGCCAACACCCCCGGCGCGATGGGCAGCATCAGGCCACGCAGGACGAACAGCGTGATACTGATGATGGCCATGAGCATGTGGGTATGCTTGAGTGGCATGTAAAGCTCTGGCGGCAACATCCGATCGACCTCCTTTTGAATGGGCTCGTCATTCTTGCCCCGGGACCACCCGTGGCGCAAGTCGGTCATCTGCGGCAGACTGCCCCGGAGGCCCCGAGGAGAGCGGAATGAACGACGAACAACTCTTGCGCTACAACCGCCAGATCATGCTGCCGGAGATCGACCTGGCGGGCCAGGAGCGTTTGTTGGCCAGCCGTGTGCTGGTGGTCGGTGTCGGTGGCTTGGGGTCCCCCGTCACCCTGTACCTGGCCGCGGCAGGGGTCGGGCAGCTGGTGCTGGCGGACTTCGACCGGGTGGAGATGTCCAACCTCCAGCGCCAGATCGCCCACTCCACCCAGGACCTGGGTCGCATGAAGGTGGAGTCGGCCCGCGACGCGGTGGCGCGCCTCAACCCCGGCGTAGCGGTGGAGACCGTGGACCGGCGGCTGGACCCCGCGCTGCTTGCCGAGTGGGTCGGGCGCGTGGACCTGGTGCTGGACGGCTCGGATAACTTCGCCACCCGCTACGCGGTGAACGCGGCCTGCGTGGCCGCCGGCAAGCCGCTGGTCACCGCGGCGGTCATCCGCATGCAGGGCCAACTCGCCAACCTCCGCTTCGATCTCCAGCGCGCGCCCTGCTACCAGTGCATCTTCCCCGACACCGGCGAGGAGGCCCGGCAGACCTGCAGTGATACCGGCGTGTTGGCCCCGCTCGCGGGCACCATGGGCTGCCTGCAGTCGGTGGAGGCGGTCAAGGTGCTGCTGAACAAGGACGAGGCCACGCGTGGCCGGCTCTACACCTTCGATGCCATGGGCCTGGAGTGGCGCGGTCTGGGGGTGCACCCCGACCCTGACTGCCCGGTCTGCGGTGGCCGCTGATCACCGCAGGCTCAGCCCCAGCTCCGGCCACACCTCCTCCTCATCAGGGGTATCGGCGGCCAGTGCTGCCGCGATGCCGGCGTCGCGGTCGTAGAGGTCCTCGCGAAAGTGCAGGGTGCCGTCTTGGTCGGCCCAGGCGGTCCAGTACTGCAGGTGGACGGGGATGCTCCGCGGCAGTGAGACCGTGCGCTCCCGCCCGCCCCGGCCCCGTTCCAGTGCCCGGTCAATGGCCTCTGCCGACCAGTCGGGATGGTCCCGCAACAACCAGGCGGCCAGCTCCAGCGGCCGCTCGATACGGATGCACCCGGAGCTGAAGGCCCGACGGGGCTGGTCGAACAGCTCCCGCGCCGGCGTGTCGTGCAGATAGACGTTGTGGCGGTTGGGGAACATGAACTTGACCTGCCCCATGGCGTTTTGCGGCCCGGGCAGCTGGCGCAGCCGGTAGGGAAAGTGGCGCCGGGAGAGGCTGTCCCAGTCCACCGTCTCGGGGTCGATGACCCGCTCCGCCTCGCCCCAGCCCTGCAGCACGCGGAAGCCCATGCGCTCCAGGTGGTCCGGGTCGCGCTGGATCTGGGGCAGGATATCGCGGGTAGCCAGGCTGTGGGGCACCTCCCAGGCCGGGTTGAGGACCAGATAGGTCATCCGCCCGGTGAACACCGGCGTCCGGCGGTAGTCCCGGCCCACCACCACCCGCTGATTGATCACGGCCTCGCCCTGGTCGTAGACGGTCATGCTGAATCCGGCGATATTCACCAGAATGTAGCGCTCGCCCAGATCGCGCGGCATCCAGCGCGCGCGCTCCATGTTGACCCGGAGCTGCTCGGCCCGCCGTGACGGATGGATATTGAGCGCGGCCAGCGTGCGTGGCCCCACCAGGCCGTCCTCCTGCAGCCCATGCCGGCGCTGAAAGCGGCGCACGGCGGCCTCCAGGGCTTCGTCGAACAGCTCGTCCGCGACCGTTGCGGGGGCCTCGCCGATATCGCCGAGCAGGTAGAGCTGTTCACGCAGTGTCCGCACCCGGTCATCCCGATCGCCCGCACGGAGGGTCGGCCCGATGGCCAGGCGGGGGTAGATGTGCGCCTCGGCCAGGGCCTCCATCTCACGCAGTCCTCGCCGCATGTGCTCGTAGCGGGTGTCCTCCGGGTAGAGGGCCCGCAACGCCTCGGCCACGTCGTTTTGCTCGAGACCGGCCTGCAGGGCGGCCACCAGATCCTCCGAGGGGGGCGGCTGCAGCTCCCAGTCGGGGGCGACGACGTCGGGGTTGAGCTGTCCGGTGAGGGCATCCTCGGCCAGTTGCAACCAGGTGCGGGTGAGGCGCAACTCCAGGTCGGCCGTGGCGGAGACGCCCGCCTCGTCGGACCAGTCCGCCAGCCGCTCGATGAGCGCCTCGTGGTCATAGGCTTCCGGGTCCAGGCCGTGGTCGCGGCTCTCCTCGACCACGGCCAGCAGTTGGTCAGCGGTGGAGCGTGGCGTCCCGTCCCGGGTCCAGGCGGGGCGGTAGACCCGTTCCACGTAGAACCGGTGCAGGGGGTTCGCCTCCGGGTCCGCCTCGCTGCCCTGGGCCTCGGCGGTGGCCGCCTCCAGGCGGTCCCGCAGATGCTCGGCAACCTGGTCGTCGAACCCCGGCTCGTCCACGGCGGCGACGGCCAGCGGCAGGGCGAGGAGCAGCAGGGCAAGGGTGCGGCAGATTGCGGTCATGGCGACCTCCGGGGACGGCGGACAAGCGGCGACCGCTTGATCCTGAGCCTAGCAGAGGGATGCGCTGCTATCCTCATTTGACAACGTGCTGCCAGGGGGGATCCATGGCCTATTTCGACAAGCGTTACCACCCGCCCGGCACCGCGCCGGGGACCCTGGCGGGTGATGACTCCGGTGCGGCCACGGTACACCTGATGGACTACAGCCCCGATCGCCTTGCCGAGCGGGCGGATGCCACGGTGGCGGAGTGCACCCCGGCGTTGCATCAGGATCAGACCGTGACCTGGGTGCATGTGCAGGGACGGCCGCACCCGGAGCTGCTACAGGAGATCGGAAACGCCTTTGGTCTGCACCATCTGGCTATGGAGGACGTGCTCAACCGGGGGCAGCGCGCCAAGGTGGAGGACTATGGGGGGCAGTTGTTCGTGGTGCTGGCCAGCCCCTGTTGGCATGACTCAGGTGAAGGGGTGCGGCTCGCCATAGAGCAGGTCAGCCTCTTTCTTGGTGACCATTACGTGGTGAGTTTCGCCGAGGGGGCCGAGGACCCGTTCGAGCCGGTCAGACAGCGGTTGCGCGGTGTCGTCGGGCGTTTCCGCCGGGCGGGGGCCGATTACCTGCTGTACGCCCTGGTGGACCTGGTGGTGGACCAGGGCTTCCCGGCCCTGGAGCGCCTGGGCGACGAGCTGGAGGCGGTGGAGGATGTGGTGCTGGACGAGGCGGATGGCCGGGCCTCCGCGCGGCTCCACCGGTTGCGGGCCGCCGCCCTGCAGCTGCGACGCGCCTTATGGCCGCAACGGGAGGCCACCGCGTACCTCAGCCGGGACGAGACGGCTCTGGTGCACGAGACCACCCGTCTCCATCTGCGTGATTGCCACGACCACGCGGTGCAGATGATCGAGATGCTGGAGGCGTACCGGGAGATGGCCACCCACCTGCTGGACGTGCAGCTGACCCGGCTAAACCACCGGCTTAGCGAGTCCATGCGCATGTTGACCATCGTGGCCACGCTGTTCATTCCGCCCACTTTCATCGTCGGGGTTTACGGCATGAACTTCGATCCCGATGCCAGCCGCTGGAACATGCCGGAGCTGGCCTGGCCCTTCGGCTACCTGTTCGCCTGGGGCGTGATCCTGATGACCATCGGCCTGCTGTTCTGGTGGATGCGCAGGCGCGGTCTGTGAGCCATGCTTGCAGGGCACGGGCCTGGCGCCTGAATGGGCCACCTGCCTGACCAACCGGGATGATCATAATGCTGATGCGGAAAGCCGACCTGACCTGCTCCTCCTCCACCTCTGCCTACCCCGGCAACGCCCGTGGTGTCGTCCGCTGGGTACTGCTGGTGGTGGTTGTGATGGTGCTGTTGATCTTGCTGTTCGCGCCCCGCCTGGCGCAGGCGGACAGCCTGCCGGACACGGTGGAGCGGGTGGAGCCCGCCATCGTGAGTATCGCCACCTACCAGTCCACCCGCAGCCCACGGCTGAACCACTTGGGTACCGGGTTTGTTGTTGGTGACGGGCGGCTGGTGGCCACCAACCTGCACGTGTTGCCCGACCGCCTGGATACGGAGGCACGCGAGCGGCTGGTGGTGGTGGCGGGGACCGGGCGGGATCTGGACATGCGCCATGCGGAGAAAGTCGCGGACAGTGACAGCCATGATCTGGCCCTGCTGCGCATCTCAGGCGCAGCCCTTCCCGCCCTCACCCTGGGTGATTCGGATGCGGTGCGTACCGGGGAGAAGCTGGCACTGACCGGGTTTCCGATCGGCATGATCCTCGGGATGTATCCGGCCACCCACCGTGCGTCGGTTTCGGCCCGCACCCCGATGGCTTTGCCGGCCGCCCACAGCGGGCAACTGGATGCCGGCCGAGTCGCCCAGTTGCGGCGAAACCGCCCCATGGTGTTCCAACTGGACGGTACCGCCTACCCCGGCAACAGTGGTAGCCCGCTCTACCGGATCGATACCGGCGAGGTAGTGGGTATCATCAACCAGGTGTTTGTCCAAGGCGGCCGCGAGGCAGCGGTGGGTAGCCCCAGCGGCATCAGCTACGCGGTGCCCGCCAGCGCGCTGCAGCAGCTACTCGACCAGCAGCAGTAGCCGCCCGCCACGGGTCGCGGGCGCGGGTCAGCAGGGACGGCCGTAAGTGTCCTCGAACCGCACGATGTCGTCCTCGTGCAGGTAGGGCCCGGTCTGGATCTCGATGATCTGCAGCGGAATGTGGCCGGGGTTCTCCAGCCGGTGCGCCCGCGTCTTGGGGATGTAGGTGGACTGGTTTTCCTCCAGGTAGACCACCTCGTCGCCGTTGACGATCCGCGCCGTGCCGGCGATGACCACCCAGTGCTCGGAGCGGTGGTAGTGCATCTGCAGCGACAGTTGCCCGCCCGGCTTTACCACGATGCGCTTGATCTTGTAGCGGTGGCCCTCTTCCAGCGTGGTGTAGCTGCCCCAGGGCCTGGCCACGGTGACGTGGGTTTCGGTCAGCTCACGGTGCTCCTCGCGCACCCGAGCCACCATCTGCTTGAGTTCGGCCAGGCGCTCGCGGGGGCAGACCAGGGTGGCGTCCCGGGTCTGCACCAGCGCCAGCCCCTCGACACCGTAGGCGGCCAGCAGGCTGCCGTTGTCATCGCCCCAGAGCAGGTTGTTCCGGCTGTCCTCGGTCAGCACGGTGCCCTGGCAGACGTTGCCGTCGGCGTCCTTGCCGCGCTGCTGGTAGAGCGCCTCCCAGCTGCCCAGGTCGTTCCAGCCCAGCTCCGCGGGCACCACGGCCACCCGGTCGGCGTGTTCCACCAGGCCGTAGTCGATGGAGGTGTTCGGTAATTCGGCGTAGGCCTCGCCGGAAGGGGGCGTCCCGGCCTCTGCAATGGCGGTAACGGCGTCGGCCAAGGCCGGCTGGTGGCGGGCCAGCAGGGCCATGAAACGGTCGGCCCGGAAGACGAACATCCCGCCGTTCCAGTAATAACCCCCCTCCTCCAGAAAGCGCTCGGCCGTGGGTCGGTCCGGTTTTTCCACGAAGCGGTTGACCGCTTCCACCCCGTCCATCAGGGGCCGGTCCGCCTGAATGTAGCCGTAACCCGTGGCCGGCTCGGTGGGGCGGATGCCGAACAGCACCAGGTGGCCCGCCTCGGCGGCCGGTTCCGCGGTCAGCCAGGCGCGGTGGAAGTCCTCGGTCCGGTTGATGACGTGGTCCGAGGAGAACACCCCCACCACCGCCTGCGGGTCGTCCCGCGCGATGCCGGCCACCGCCCAGGCGATGGCCGGCAGGGTGTTGCGGCCCACCGGTTCGGCCAGCACGTGGTCGGCCAGCGCCGGTGCCACGGCGTGCAACTGACCCATGACCTCGAAGCGGTGGTCCTGGTGGGTCACGGTGGTCACCCGGTCCGCGCGCACCAGGGGTAGCAGCCGGCGGGCGGTCTGCTGGAGCAGCGACTCCTCGCCGTCCAGCGCCAGCAGCTGCTTGGGCATGTTGCTGCGCGAGAGCGGCCAGAGCCGGGTGCCGGAACCACCGGCGAGGATGATGGCGTGGCGGTGCGGTGCGGCGGCTGCGTCGATGTCTGCCATGGTGTCCCGTCGTGTTTATCCGTGTTGTTCCGGTTGGTTGGCCTGCGGGGTGGGCGGGTCGTCCTTGTCCCCGTGCAGGGCCTTGTACGTCAGGTGCCGAACCAGCAGGCCGGGCGGCATCTTCAGCCAGTGCCCCCTGAAGAATAATAGCCCCCGGGCCAGGGCGTCGCGCGCGGGCGTGCGGGTGGTCCGGGTGTTGAGCCCGTAGTGAAACACCCGCCGGCGCAGTGGCCTGAGCGCCGCGAGGCCCTGGTGGCGGTGCAGGCGGCGGTCGGCTTCGGCCGGTACTGGCAGGCGGAAGCGCTGCTGACAGTCGCGCACGGCCGGTGCCAGCAGCCAGCCCAGGCCCAGGGTCTCCGCCTCGCTGATCAGCGCATCCCAGAAGCCGGCCCCCTCCTCGGCCGTGCAGTGCCCGATGAGCGCGTGGATGTCGTAGAGATCGCGCAGCCCCCGGTCCCAGTCGGTCTCCGAGTAGAGGTGAACCACACAGTGCAGCACCCGGTGCACCGGGCAGAGCACGCGGAAGCGCCAGGGGGCGGGCAGGGGTTGCGAATGCCTCCACAGCCGTTCCGCGTCCACGGTCACGCGGAAGGTGCGGGGCAGGATGTTGTGGTGCAGGTCGAGGGTGGTGCCTCGGCGCTGGTGCTGCAGCGGGGGCAGTTCGTGCATCCACTCGCGGTAGTAGCGCTGATCATACTCATCGTGATGGCTGCCCAGCCAGCCATCAAAGAAGAGCAGCGATTCCGCCCGCTCCAGCTGGTCCTCCGGGAACATCAGGTCGATATCGTTGCAGAAGCGGCCCCGGGCGTTGGGCAGGTCTGCCAGCAGGTAGGCGGCCCCCTTGAGCAGGATGGGGGCTGCCATCCGCTGCAGCATGCCGTCCTGCAGCTCGCGCAGCTCCCAGCGCAGGGCCTCGGCCTGGCGGTCGGCGACGCGCTGTGCGCCGCGCAGGTGCCACGCCACGGCTTGCGGCACGGCCGTTTGGCATTGCGCCTGGTTCAACCGGTGCCAGAGGGTGCCCAGCAGCGTGGTCTCCCGCCCGGCGGTGACCACCCCTTCCCACTGCAACGGGCTGAGGGCGTGCGCCGATTCGGGGTCGGCCAGCAGGCGGGTCAGGTCCCGCGTCCCGTCAGTCGGCCAGCGCATCGAAGCAGTCGATGGCTTCCTCGAGTCGGCTGTAGACAAAGTCGTAGGCCTCCACCTGGTCGATCAGGTCCGCTGTGGCGTGAAAGGCAGTACGACCAAGGTTAGCGTAGTTGAAGGCCTGTGAAGCCATTTCCATAAAGGCCTCCGCCGGGTGACGGGGTGTGAGACGGGTTTCCGCGCCCGGCTGGTAGCGGGGAAAGACCAGCCAGGCCGGGCGCGCCGGTTGCCCGGCCGCCAACGCGCTCCCCTCGGGCGGGCGCATGTGCGCCACCGTGCCCTTGATGGTGTCGTGGCAGGCGGGGCCTATGACCGCCTCCGGCGCGAAGCGGCGCAGCACCTCGATAGAGGCGTTCTTAAGGCTCACCGGCCGGGCCGGGCCGCAGACGCTGCCGCTGGCCGGGTCCAGCAGGGTGGACTCGTCGGTGAGCAGGCGCCAGCCCCGCTGGGCCAGGGCGGCACACAGGGTGCTTTTCCCGGCACCCGGCGGCGCGGGGAGTATCAACGCGCGCTCACCACGGGCCAGCGCGGCGGCGTGGAAGACCAGGTGTTCGGGCGTCTGGTTGGCCACGCACCAGTTCATGCCCCACTCCAGCATGGGAAAGGCTTGGTGGTAGGCCAGGGGCTTGAAGATGCTGCGGCCGTCGGCCAGGAACAGCACCTGCGGGCGGTGGAAGCGGCGCAGGGTGCGCGGCGCCCGCAGGTGGCAGCGGAAGTCGCAAAAGCTGTCGGCCGGTACCACCGGGAAGTCGCGGTACTGAAAGGCAATGCCGTCGGCCACGGCGGGTATCCGGCTGTGGATGCGGGTGCGAAAGGGGCCGGTTTGCAGGCAGAGCCCTGCGTGGGTGAGGCGCCGGCGCAGTTCCCGGGTGCCCAGCTCTGAAACCTGCATCAGGCTTGCGCCCTCGGCTGGATCAGGCCGGCGTCACGGAGGGCCTCCAGGGCTTCCTGGCAATCGGCAGGCGCCGGCAGGGCCGGTTCGGGGGTGTCGGGGTGATCAGCCGACGGCCGGTCCAGAAGCGTTAGCAGCTCTGCCCCGGCTCCCGCCAGCACGAGGGTATCACCGGTGCCGGCATGGAAGGCCAGCACCAGGTCGTCGCAGAAGCGGTACTCGGTCTCCGGGGCGAGTGCCCAGTCCTGTAGCCTGACAGCGTCCTGCATCAGCTACCCCAGGTTAAGGCCCCCAGGTGGGTGCCTCCATGGTGTTTTTCAGGAAGCGGTGCATCTGTTCCATGTTCAGCGTTTCACCGGTACCGCTCTCGTAGAAACCGGTGGTGAGCACGGCGATGACCATCTCGCGCACCTGGGCCTCGGAGAGGGGATAACCGTCCGTGACCTCCGAGTACTTGGCATTCAACAGTGCGGCAGTGCCGAAGCGCAGGACCTGCCGCTCGTCGGTGGAATTGATGCCCAGCGGGTACTGCCCGGGGCCACTGACGGCGTCCAGCATGGTCGCCTCGCCATCCGGGCCGCTGCCATCGAAATAGGTGATGCCGGGGAACCCGTAACTGGAGTTGACCAGCGTGTCCTTGTTGTCCACCCAGCCCTGCGGGTGATGCGGGTTGCCGCCCGCCCAGTAGCCCGGGGTGCGCCCCCCGCACGGCTCCTTCTCGTGGTGGGGCGAGGTGTTGCCGGAGACCCAGCCGGATGGCGTGCAGTTGGCCGCGACCGAGGCCTTGAGCGGGCGACTGTGCATCGCCATCAGCACCACGGGTGCGCTGGCCAGTGCAGTCTGGCCGAAACGCCGACGGCTGACGCCGCGCGGTCGCTTCGTTGAGTTATCGGTTTCCGGTTTGTCCACGTTCTTGTGCGCCATGTGGGTCACCCTGAGAAAGACCGCCCTGCTGGTTGTCGCTGGGGCATCGTTGCATGATTACATGCAAAATTCGATCCGCCTTCTTTTCCCGTTCCCAACCTGCTGTTTCTGCGTAATAATGCGCGCGGCACTCGAATGAGCGTGTGGCCGTCGCCAATCGGTCTGTAAAAAAAACCGACGTGACTGGCGTTCTTGCGCCGTTCCCGATCCGCCCATCCGCCGCTGTCAGCGGCCACAGCCGGAGTATAGAAGGTTCTGGCCCGGGCGCAGCCTGACATGGAAGGACCCGCACCGGGCGCGGGGCTGTTGGTAATATTTACATCCAGTACTCAGATCGCCCGGGTGCGCAGGATGAAAGAGTGGCTCAGGCCTCCTCCCAAGGGTGCCAGCGCCGAGAGTGCGGCCCGGCTGATACCGGCCTCCAGCAGGGGTTGCAGCGCCGACAGTCGCCCGGGGGCCAGTGGCAGCCAGTGCAGCGCGACCGTTTGCAACCCGGAGGCTTGCGCCAGGGCGCGCAGGGCCTGCGGGTCATCGTAGCGCAGGTGCGGGGGGCGCCCGGCCCGCCGCCGACGCTGTTCCCGCAGGGCCGTGGGCAGGCAGCGGGCGTTGAGGGCATCGACCCAGAGCTCGCCGCCGGGCTTCAGCACCCGGCGCAGCTCCGCCAGTGCCGGGGCCGGGTCGGCCAGCGCCTGCATGACCCCGAAACAGAGGATGCCGTCGGCGGTGTTGTCGGCCAGTGGCAGGTGGTGGATGTCCGCTGCCAGCCAGGGAATGCCTTGCGGGCTGCGCGCCTGGGCCTTGTGCAGCGACGGTGCGGAGTAATCCAGCCCGGCCACGGCATAGCCCTGCTGGTGCAGCATGCGGGTGTAGGTGCCGGCGCCACAGCCGATATCCAGCCAGCGCCCGGCCTGGCCCGGTGTCTGCTGCCACAGGCGCTGGAACTGGCGGACACGACTGTTCAGCCCGGTGGGCGTCCAGCCGGCAATCCCGGCGTCGTCATCCAGCTGTGCGCCGCGCGCGGTGAAGCGCTCGCGCCAACGCGCTTCAAAACCCTTGTCCGTCAAACCCTCTCCCTGTCACCTGGTGGGTGCATGGCTGTTGCCCCCGCCGGACCAAGCTTAGACCCGCGCGCGGTTCCGGCAACCCCGAGCAGAAGGAGCAGATAGAAAAGCAACGTGATCCGCTCCGAGAAGAAGATGGTGCTGAACAGCCCCACGGTCAACGCCCCGGCCAGTGCGGCGGCGATGCCCATGGCCGTCACGTCGCCCCGCAGGCCGCGCCGCACCAGCAGCACCATGCCGGCGAGGGTCAGCCAAACGAAGGCGATCACCCCCAGCGCCCCCTGATCGAAGTAGACCTCCAGCCACTGGTTCTCCAGCCGCCAGGTGTCCAGGTTGTCGGTACTCATGTACCAGTGCTGGCCCATGCGGGCGAAGTCGCCGTTGCGCAGGTATTCGCGACCCTCTGGATCGGTGAGCGACAGCTGGGCCACGTCGATAATGGCGCCGTCGCGGCCCCGGTTGCTCAGCGACAGTACCAGCCCGCGCTGGAAGGGCCACGCCTGATCCGCCATGCCCTCGGTGGTGGTCGACCAGCCGAGGGTGACCCACCCGGAGCCCTCGGGCAGTTGCAGGGTGGTGTTGCGGCACTCGAAGGAGTGGCGCACCGGCTTTTCGCAGAGGTAGATGCCGAGACCGGCCGGCGCGGCGCTGCGTACGCGTGCGCGCAGCTGCAACGGGGTGCCGGTGGGCGGCGAGACCCGCTGATTCAGGAACAGGGAGGCGCCCTGGCCGAGCCTCAGGAGGGACTCCCCGTCATTGCGGGTGAAGCCGAAGTTGGCCGGTAGCACGCCCTGCGGATTGCCAATACGGTAGGCCTCGGGGAAGCTGCCCAGCCCCCGGCCGACCATCGGAGAGAATGCCGTACCACCGGGCAGCGCCAAGCCGCCCTGCCAGTGGCTGATGCGTTGCTCCATATCCTGCCCCACCTGGCCCAGGCGCCGTTCGCCAAAACTGTCCGCGAACGGGATGGCCACCGCGGCCACCGCCAGCACGGGGGCCAGCGCCGCCGCCACCAGGTGACCGCGCCCCGGGGCCGGGGCGGGGTGGTCACCCTCACCTGCCGGTGGGCGGCGCCGCAGCGCGGCTACCAATGCCAGGGCCAGGAACAGCAGCAGGACCACCACCAGCCCCAGGTAACCACCCCGGGAATAGGTGACCGCTATGGCGTAACCGGTGCCCAGGGTGGCCAGCAGAGTGAGCGCTGCCCCAAAGCGCTTGCGCGCCCCCCAGGCCAGCACTGCCCCCAGTGCCAGGACCAGGTAGGTCTCCACGCTGGGGCCGCCCACGTGCATGTCGGTAAAAAAGCCGGTAATCCGGTAGCGGCTGTCCAGGTCCAGTAGCCCGGGATAGGTGATGCGCTCGCGCAGGATGATGAGCAACGCACCGAGCAGCCCGAGCGCCACGCCGGGCAGGCACCAGTGCTCCAACTGCTCGCGCCGCGGCAGCGGGGTGATGCGCATGAGCCCCAGCAGCAACAGGGCACCGAACAGCCCCTTGGCCACCCGCAGCCCGTTCCACTGGTGGCCGTAGTGGTAGAGCTGTCCCAGGTCGATCCGGCCTGGTGGCACCAGGGTGAGGGCCAGACTGATCAGGGTGGAGGCCAGCAGCAGGTAGAGCGGCCAGCGGATGGCGGTGGCGAGCAGGCTGCGGCCAGGGCGCCGGGGCCAGCGCCAGAGCACCACGGCGAGGGTGGCCGCCAGGAAAAGGTCGAGCTCCGAGAGGTACAGCCGGCCGGTGTACAGGCCCAGGTCCAGCGTGGGGATGAGCGCCGGGATGATCAGCAGGCCGAATTGCGGCCGCCAGAGCAGCAGCCCGGCGTATCCGATCAGGGCCGGGGTCAGGGCCCAGGCGGCCACCGGCCAGCTGATGGCCAGTGCCAGCGTGAACAGCAGCAACAGCCCTGCCGTCGCCTGGTGCCAGGGGCTTTCCCCGGTCAGGGCGAAGCGGGGTGCGGCCGGGGGTTCCGGCGCGCCGTCCGCCTCCGGCCGCTGCCGGATGGCACCGCTGGTGGCGGTCAGCCAGGCCAGCGTGGCGGCCGCGCCCCAGGCAGCCAGTCCGCCCAGTACCAGGCTGGCCGGGTCGGGCCGGGCGTTTTCCACGAACAGCTTGCCCGTCTCCATGGCCAGGGCGGTGAGTACACCGGCGGTGACGGCCAGCGTGTAGAACTGGCGCTGGCCCAGGGGGTGCCGCAGCTGCCAGAGCCAGGCCAGCACCCCCACCGGCAGATACATGGCCAGGTGCAGCGCCGTGCTGCGCAGGGCAACGATCTCGGGTACGTGGTAGTGGTAATAGAACGGGATCAGGCGCAGCTCGCCAAACTGCGCCCAGGCGCGGGCGAAGTCGGCGTGGTAGGGCCCCAGGCCGTGGTTCAGCCCCAGCAGGAGCAGCAGGTACAGGGGCGTGGCGAGGGCCACAATGAGCAGGGCGCGCCGCCCCAGCGGGTCCAGTAGCGCATCGGGCCGTGCCGGCCCGTGCCGGCAGAGGATGAGCCCCAGGGTGATGCCCAGGGCGCGCAGCAGTACCGAGCGCCCCTCGGTGATGCCGCTGAGGGTCAACAGGTTGAGCAGTTCCAGCGCGGCACCCAACGCGACGGCCAGCGGTATGCCGGCGAGCAACGGAGCGATGCCCCGGCCCATCAGCCAGTACCCCAACAGCAGGCCCACCGGGATGGCGGCCGCCACCTCGAGGGTCAGCCAGGCGTAACAGCGAAGCCCGGCGGTGCAGGCATCCGGCGTGGTCCAGAGCCCCCAGGCAGAGGCCGACTGCAGTCGACGGGCCAGTTCGTCCGCGGAGAGCACCAGGTCGAAGGGGACCAGCCCGGCGGCCACGTAGGCCGCGGCGTAAATCGCCAGCGCGATCTGCAAGGCCTGCGGCCCCGGACGGGACAGCGCCCGCGCCCAGCGGCCCAGCGGCTCGCGCAGGGCGAACCAGGCGAGTGCACCGGCCACCGCGCCGGTGAAGTTGCCGGCGATATCGGCGCCCGCCGGGTGGCGGAAGGGCAGCCAGACCTGCAGGAACTCCACCGTGGCGGTGGTCAGCAGGCCGAGGGTGGCCACGGCCAGGAAGGCGCGCAGGGCCACCCCCAGCCCGCGCTGCCCGTAGGAAAGCCAGGCGGCCCAGAAGAACCCCAGCGGCATGAACATGAAGAGGTTGGCCATGAACTGGGCCCGGCCCGATGCTCCGGGGCCGGTCAGGCTCATGTTGCGGTAGGTCTCCCAGGCCTGCTGCAGGGTGACGTCACCGAACTGGAAGGGCAGCAGGGTCAGGTAGACGGCGCCGGCCAACGACAGCCAGGCCCAGATGACGCAGGTGCTGTACTGCCACGGCTCACGCGGGGCCATGGGCGCTCGCGGTGTTGTCGGCCTTGATGGGGCCGGTCGGATGGCTGGGGGCGCTTCCGGGCATGATCGGGGTTCCGTCCTTTCCTGCGGCTATCCTGTTGCTGTGGGCGGTGTGGGGTATCAGGCGACCCCGCGCAAATGGCCAGGCCCTGCCCTAGTCTTTCGGGACAGGGCGCACAGGACCCTGGCAGCCATTGTAGTCGGCTCCTCGGGGGCTGGCGCGCTGGCACGGTAATGCGGATCTCCGGGGGGTGGATTTGAGATGAAGGTTTTCGGGCGATGGGTGGCAGCCGGCGGCCAGCGGGCGGCGGATTGGGCGTGGCAGGTCTGCGGCCTCGGTCTGCTGCTGGCGCTGGCGGCGCTGCCCATGGCGGTGGCAGCGGGTGAGCACCCCGACCCGGATTCCGGCCTGCCCGAGCCCCGCCGGGTCATCCAGGCCGGGCCCGAGGACTACCGCGAGGCGGTTGCCCGGTTGCAGCCCGGGGACTGGCTGCAGCTGGCGCCGGGCGAGTACCCCCGCCCGCTGTCCCTGCGCCGCCTCCAGGGCACGGCCGAGGCGCCCATCGTCGTCTCCGGGCCGGCCGAGGGGGACCCGGCCGTGCTGCTGGGCCGCCCGGGGGCGAATACCGTCAGTCTGCTGGACAGCGCCCACATCGTGGTGCGCCACCTGACCCTGGATGGCCAACGCCACCCCATCGCCGGCGTGGTGGCCGAGGCCCACGGCAATTACGCCCACGACATCACCCTCGAGCATCTGCGTATCCGCAACTACGACCGCGGCCAGGGCAATACCGGCATTACCAACCGGGTGCCGGCCTGGAACTGGGTGATCCGGCACAACGACATCCGCGACGTGGGCACGGGGCTCTACCTGGGGCAGTCTGACGGCAGTGCGCCCTTCATCAACGGGCTGATCGAACACAACCACGTGGCCCGCACCCGGGGCTACAACATGCAGATCAAGCACCAGAACCCCCGCGACACCCTGCCCGGCATGCCCGTGGATCCCAAGGAGACGGTGATCCGCTACAACGTGTTCGACAAATCGGAGGGGGGCAGCAGCGGGGGCCGCGCCCGCCCCAACCTGCTGCTGGGGCACTGGCCGCTGGAGGGGCCGGGCAGCGAGGACCGCTACCGGGTCTACGGCAATCTCTTCTACGAGAATCCCCATGAGCGGCTGTTCCAGGGCGAGGGGCACGTGGCGCTGTATAACAACCTGTTCGTGAACCGCCAGGGGGACGGGCTGATCTTCATGCCCCACAACGATTTGCCTCGGGAGGTGCTGATCCTGAATAACACCGTGGTGGCGGGCGGGTTCGGTATCCGGCTGGACCGGCCCCACGGCGACCATACCCAGCAGGTGGCGGGCAACGCCGTATTCGCGGACCGGCCGTTGCGCCTGCCGGACGGGCTGGCTTCGGCAGACGAAAACTACACCGAGTCCCTGGAGCGTGCAGGCGAGTATCTGGTAGCGCCGCTGGCGGCGCTGCACGAGCTCGATTTGTACCCCCGGGATGGGGCGCTCGGCCGTGACGAGGCCACCCAGCCGGCGGCCAGCGGCCTGCCGGACGTGTCGCTGGACTTCAACGCCCGGGAGCGGACCACCGATCGCTGGGGCGCCTACGGCACGGACCAGCCCTTCAACCCCGGGCGCCGGCAGGGCATCGGGCCGGCGCTACCGGACTGCGCGCCCTGCCATTGACCGGTTGCCCGGCCGCTACAGGCGCAGGTCGGTGGTGCCACGCGGGAACACCGACTTGACGTCATAGACCACCGCGTGGGGCTTGCCCAGGGCGCGCACCGCCTCGATGCCCATCTCGATGAATTCCCGGTGGGGCACGGCGACGATGATGGCGTCGCAGCTGCCCGCCGCCGGTGGCCGGGTGAGGGGGGTGATGCCGTACTCCTCCTCCGCCTCCGCCGGGTCCACCCAGGGGTCGTAGACGGTGACTTCGGTGTTGTAGTCGGCCAGCGTGGCGTGGATATCGGTCACCCGGGTGTTGCGCAGGTCCGGGCAGTTCTCCTTGAACGTCAGCCCCATCAGCAGCACCCGGGCCCCCACCGGGTTGATGCCCTTGCGCACCATCGCCCGCACCGTGGCGTCGGCGATGTGCGCGCCCATGCCGTCGTTGACCCTGCGCCCGGCCAGGATCATCTCCGGGTGGTGGCCTACCGCCTGGGCCTTGTGGGTCAGGTAGTAGGGGTCCACGCCGATGCAGTGGCCGCCCACCAGCCCCGGGCGGAAGGGCAGGAAGTTCCACTTGGTGCCGGCGGCCTGCAGTACCGCCTCGGTGTCCAGGCCCAGCTTCTCGAAGAGCAGCGCCAGCTCGTTGATCAGTGCGATGTTCACGTCCCGCTGGGTGTTTTCGATCACCTTGGCCGCCTCGGCCACGCGGATGCTCTCGGCGCGGTGGGTGCCGGCGGTGATGATGCGGGCGTAAAGGGCGTCGACAAAGTCCGCCGCCTCGGAAGTGGAGCCGGAGGTGACCTTGACGATGGAAGTGACCCGGTGAGCCTTGTCGCCCGGGTTGATACGCTCCGGGCTGTAGCCGGTGAAGAAGTCCCGGTTGTGGACCAGGCCGGACTCTGCCTCCAGCAAGGGCACGCAGTCCTCTTCGGTGGCGCCGGGGTAGACCGTGGACTCGTAGATCACCACATCGCCGGGCTTGAGCACCTGGCCCACCGTGCGGCTGGCGGAGATCAGCGGCCGCATGTCGGGGCGACGGTGGGCGTCGATGGGGGTGGGCACCGTGACGACGAAGACGTTGCAGTCGCGCAGGGCCTGGAGGTCGTCGGTGTAACCGAGCCTGTCGGCGGCGGCCAGCTCCTCGGGCTCCACCTCGCGGGTGCGGTCGTGGCCGTCGCGCAGCTCGCGCACCCGCCGCGGGTCGATATCAAAGCCGAGGGTGGGCCAGGCCTTGCCAAACTCCACCGCCAGCGGCAGGCCGACGTAGCCCAGGCCGATCACCGCGACGCGGGCGGAATCCAGTGTGGGTAGTGCTGTCATGTGTGTCCCTTCAGTTGCCCGATTCAGGCGGCAAATGTCCGGATGGCATCAGGAAACCGCGGATCATCCGGACCCGTTACGGGGATTCTAGGCTATACCTTCCCTGTTCGTGTCAGGAAGACGAGGAACTTGAGGCCATCTATGTCAGAGCAACACCCGTGCGACATCCTGTGCATCGTGGGCGCCCGCCCCAACTTCATGAAGATCGCCCCCATCATGCGCGCGTTGTCGGCGCGGGGGCTCCGTGCGCGCCTGGTCCACACCGGTCAGCACTACGATTCGGACATGAACGACCGGTTTTTCGCCGATCTGGGCATCCCGCGGCCGGACATCAACCTGGAGGTGGGGTCCGGTAGCCACGCGGTGCAGACTGCAGAGGTCATGCGCCGCTTCGAGCCGGTGGTGGACGACCTGCAGCCGCGGGCGGTGCTGGTGGTCGGCGACGTCAACTCCACCATCGCCTGCGCCCTGGTGGCGTCGAAAAAGGGGGTGGGCGTGATCCATGTGGAGGCCGGGCTGCGTAGCTACGACCGGGGCATGCCCGAGGAGATCAACCGGGTGCTTACCGACCAGATCTCCGATCTGCTGTTCACCACCGAGCGCCACGCCGAGGCCAACCTGGCCCGCGAGGGGGTGGATACCGGCCGGGTGCACTTCGTCGGCAATGTCATGATCGACACCCTGCTGCACAACCGCGAACGCGCCGTGCCTTGGCGGGAGAGCCTGCGGGCGGCCGGGGTGGACCTGGCGCCCTTCGAGGCGGCCGGCGGGTATGGTGCCCTGACCCTGCACCGACCCTCCAACGTGGACGACGAGGGGGTGCTGGGGCGGCTGGTGGATACCCTGGTGAGTCTCTCTCGGGACCTGCCCCTGGTCTTCCCGGTGCACCCGCGGACGCGGGCCCGGCTAGAGGGGTTTGGCCTGTGGAAACGGTTGCAGTCCGGGCGCATTGCCGTGCTGCCGCCGGCGGGCTACCTGGAGATGCTGGGGCTGATGCGTGACGCCCGCCTGGTGCTTACCGACTCCGGCGGCATGCAGGAGGAAACCACCGCCCTGGGGGTGCCCTGCATCACCCTGCGCGACAACACGGAGCGGCCCATCACCCTGGACGAGGGCACCAACGTGCTGGTGGGCAATGACCCGGAGCGGATTGTCGCGGCCTTCAACGCCGTGCTGGCCGGGGATGATCGCCGGGGCCGGGTGCCGGAGCACTGGGACGGACGTGCGGCCGAGCGTATTGTCGACGTGCTGGCGGGCTGGCTGGACCAGCGCCGTCCGGCCACTGCCGGTTGAATCGGCCCGGTCATGCTGCTGCGCTCGTTGCTTACCCTGTTGTCGCCCGGCGGCCGCCGAGGGCGGCTGTCGATTCTGATTTACCACCGGGTGCTGCCGGAGCCGGACCCCCTGCTCTCCGGTGACCCGGACGCGGCCCGCTTTCGCTGGCAGATGGAACTGCTCGCCCGGCACTTCAACCCCCTGCCCCTGCCCGAGGCCGTGCAACGCCTACGCGAAGGCACCCTGCCGCCGCGGGCCGCCTGCGTGACCTTCGATGACGGTTACGCGGACAACGCCGAGGTGGCGCTGCCCATCCTGCAGTCGGTGGGGGTCCCGGCGACCTTCTTTATTGCCGTCGGTTACCTGAACGGTGGCCGGATGTTCAACGACACCCTGATCGAGACCGTGCGCCGACTGCCGGCAGGGGAGGTGGACCTGACGCCGGAGGGGCTGGGGCGGCGGGCCGTTGCCACCGACAGCGACCGTGTGGCTCTGTGCAAGGCGCTGATCGGGCAGTTCAAGTACCGGGAGCCGGCGGCGCGCAACCGCGAGGTGGAGGCGCTGCCAGCGCGGCTGGGCATTCAGCTGCCGGAGGATCTGATGATGCGGGATGACCAGGTCCGGCAACTGGCGGACGCCGGCATGGAGATCGGTGGACACACGGTCAGCCACCCTATCCTGGCCCGGCAGGCGCCAGATGAGGCGCGGCGGGAAATCGGGGGTGGCCGCGAGGCACTGGAAAAGCTGCTGGGTCGCCCGGTCCGTCTGTTCGCCTATCCCAACGGCCGACCCGGTAAGGACTATGCGGCGGAGCACGTGGCCATGGTGCGCGAATGCGGCTACGAGGCGGCGGTATCGACGGCGGTCGGGGCTGCCGACCCCTCGGCGGACCCCTATCAGCTGCCCCGCTTCACGCCGTGGGACGACACCCCGACCCGGTTTGGGCTGCGGCTTGCGCGTAACCTGGCCGGACGGCCCTAGTGCGCTGGCAGGCTCAGAACGGGACGGAGGGGAAGTGCCAATCGGGGCCCCGGGGCCGGGCACGCGCAATCGCCGCGGCTGCGCTGTCCCAGCCATCGCAGGCATTGCGACCCGGCCGGCCGCGGTAGAGGTTCAGCAGCGCCTTGCAGCGGGCGTAGAAGCGGAAAAACCGATGCACCTGGCGCAGCTCTGCCTGTCCTGGGCACTGAGAGGCACAGATCAGCTTGTCATCGGTCATACCGCGGTCGGTCAGCACAATGGCGGCGTAGGCGTAGACCGTGAGTTCGCTGCCTAAGGGTAAGCGGGGGCCGAGCACCACCGCGTCCAGCAGGTCGCCCTCGAGCCCCACGTAGTCCGGCACGCTGCCGTAATTGAAGGGGCAGGGTAAAGGTGAGACGAAATCGATCTCGCCGTTACTGCCCCGCTTGAGGAAGCTCCAGCGGGGCACCTCGATACGCACCCGCACCTGTGGGGGTGGTTGGTCGGTGACGAGACTTGGGGTGGTGGCGCGCATAAGCCCTGTTCCGTTGCCGCGATGTCCATGGCCTGATGGGCTACTCTGCATGTGTCGGAGGTGCCCGTTTCTTGAGGAGTATTGCATGCCCACCCGGGTACATATCACGGTCGATACCGAGTTCAACATCGCCGGGGCGTTCTATGACCCCGCCACACGCCGCCCCATCGGGCCGCCATCCGTGTACTGTTGCATCGGCGAGCGCTCCGAGGGGCTGGGCTACCTGCTCGATACCCTGGAGTCATACGGCATACGCGGGACCTTCTACGTCGAAACCCTGAATACCTGCTACTTCGGTGATGAGCCCATGGGCGCCATCGCCCGCGAGATCGCCGGGCGCGGTCACGATGTCCAGCTGCACCTACACCCCTGCTGGACCTATTTCGAGCACGAGGACTGGGTGGGGCGGATGGCGCACGACCCGCCCAGCGATGACATCACCCGGCGCAGCGTGGATGAGGTGGTAGCGCTCATCGAGCGGGGCCGGGAGACCTTCCGCCGCTGGGGCCTACCAGCGCCGACGGTACTACGGACCGGAGGGCTGAAGGTGGGCATCAACGTCTACCAGGCCATGCGCCGGACGGGCCTGCGGCTGGCCTCCAACATCGGGTTGGCAGTCTACCGGCCGGCGGAGCCGGAGCTGCAGCTACTGGCAGGCTGCCACGATATCGACGGCGTGCTGGAGTTTCCGGTGACCACCTACAGCGATTTTCGCTGGCGTGGGCGCACCCACTACAAAACCCTCACCATCACCGGTAGCTCGTGGTCGGAGATGCGCCAGTTGCTGACACAGGCTCGAGATCAGGAGCTGAGTGACGTGGTGGTGCTCACCCACCCGTTTGAGTTCGTGAAAATCCAGGATTCCGGGTACCAGGAGCTCTACATCGACCGGGTCAATCGTCAGCGGCTGGAACGCCTCTGCCGATTCATCCAAGCAGAACCAGGGTTGGAGCCCGCCTGTACCGGCGAGGTGTCGACCCAGGCCCATCCCGGCCCGGAAAGGCCACTCAGCGTGCCGCCCGTGCATGCCCTGGCCCGCATGTTCTCCAATTGGACCAATCAGCGGATCTTGCGGCGATGACAGCAACCGTGGCACTGGAGAGGGTCTATCTGCCGATGCGGTTGGGCGAGCTTACCCTGGGCGGGGCTAACCTGCGCATGTCCGTGGATAAGACCCACTTTCTGCAAAACCATGCACCGCGCATCCCCCCGCCGGACCAGGTCGACGGCGATGGCCATCTGGTCCGCTCCTGCCCGGTGGATACCCCCCTGCCCCGCCTGGCGTTGACCGACGGCTATCTGCGCTATGTGCCCAAGCAGTACCTGCGCCACTACATCGACCTGACCATGGGCTGGGAGGCCTACCAGCAGCAGTTCTCCGGCAAGACGCGGCAAACCCTGCGTCGTAAGGTGCGTAAATTCGCCAAGGTCTCTGGTGGTGAGCTGGAATGGCGCTGTTACCGTTCAGCGGAAGAGATCGATACCTTCCATCGCCTGGCACGGGAGGTGTCCCGGCAGACCTACCAGGAACGCCTGCTTGATGCTGGTCTGCCGAATAGTGAGGCGTTTCTGGACTTGAGTCGCCAGCGGGCTGAACAGGACCGACTGCGGGCCTATCTCCTATTCCTTGATGATGAGCCGGTGGCCTATCTGTATTGCCCCGCCCGCGATGGGGTGCTGTTTTACAGCTTTCTCGGGTATCGGCCCGACGTTGCCCACCTGTCCCCGGGTACGGTGCTGCAGTGGTTGGTGCTGGAGTCGCTATTTGCGGAGGGCAGATTCCAGGTATTCGACTTCTGTGCTGGGGATAGTTCGCATAAGGCGCACTTTGGCTCGGCACACAAGTACTGTGCTGATCTCTACTTCATTCGTCGTCGGCCGCGTCCTTTGGCCTTGGGCCTGTCGCACGCCGCTCTGGATGGGGTCTCTGGGCTGGCGGCGGGTGTACTGGAGCGGCTGGGCGTAAAACAGCGCATCAAGCGTTTGATCAGGCGGCAGTAACACCTCCAGTCGGGGGACGCGTATGAAGCAAACAACGGGTGTGTCAGCTGTCAGCCAAACCGCTGCATGATGAAGGGGAGCGGATCGGTGGCGGCCTGCAGCAACCCGCGCAGGTTGTAGGGGGCGATGTGGCGCCACTGCCCGGGGCGCCAAAGCAGCCGCTTCAGCAGGCAGCTATGCAGGTGGTAGGCCCCAGTGGTTGGTGCCGGGTGGTTCACCGGCTCGCCCCGGGCAACGGCGAAGCCGGCCTCCACGAAATTCAGTCCCGCCCACAGGGAGGCCTGCAGGGTGTACCAAAAGCGCGGGTTGCACTCCAGCACGCGCACCTCGCCCGTGTGCTCATCGATCCGCACGTCGATATTGGCCACGCCGGTGTAATTTGCGGCGCGAACGATCTGACGGCCGATCTCCAGCACGCTCTCGTCCTCGAAAAAGGCCAGCGAGCAGTCACTGCGCCGTGATTGCAACACGTGGCAGAGGACTTCGCCGTCCTTCGCTAGCACGCTCAGGTCCGCATCGAACCCAGGGGCGTATTCTTGCGCCAGCAACGGGAACCGAGCGTGGCGCCCACCACTGGCCAGGTGGTGATGGATCGCGCCGGGTTCGGCAACCCGGACGATGCCGTGGCTGGACTCGCCATAAAGAGGTTTGATGACCAGCGGGAAGCGCAACCCTTGCGTCTCGATATTATCCACGTCCTCTGTGGATTCGAGACAAATGGCACGAGGACAGGGGATGTCATGCTTCACCATGAAGGTCTGAAACCGCCATTTATCGTCCAGCATGCCCAGGGTCGATAGAGGACTGGCGGGGAATGCGAGGGTGTTGGTCAGCTGGCCCGAGACCGCGTGAATGATGCCGGCGGCGAGAATGTCGCCCCCAACCACGGCCTCAATGCCGCGTTGCTGGCAATAGGCCTGGAGGGCTTCCCCGAATCGGGCAAGGCCGTCTGGAGAGGTGTCATCTAGATGCAAGCCGCGGTGGCCGCTGCGGTAACGGGAGTAGCGGGCCATGCTCGGGCGGCGCAGGTCGACTAGGTCTGTTCGGGCGCCCAGCCGATGCAGGCAATAGAGCACCTTTAAAGCGATGGGTGGGCCACAGGAGAGTAGTGCCACCCTTTTCGGGCAATTATCGTCCGTCATAAGGGCAAACGAAGCTTGATGCGCCGGGAAAAGGGGCAAATCTCAATGTATGAGCCGGCGACCCGCCAGCCGGTCTTGCGGCTGACCTGAATGGAGCTTTTGTGGCTATGCCAGATGCGGCTGTAAAGGCGGGTGAAGCCCTGTTGTGCCATCAGGTGCGCGGTGTGCCGTTTGAGCAAGGGGGCATAGCCTCGGCCCCGAAATTCGGGTCGGGTATAGAGGCCCAGCGACTTAGCCGCGTCGGGCGGTAGAACCCAGCTGCGACCCTTGCGCTCCGCTTGGTAGCGCTCACCCCACCAATACCACTGCACCGCCGCCAGCTCCCCATCAACGAATAGCCCGAATCCCTGGGCACCATTGCCCCCGAAGACCTTGCGCTCGCGCATGCCCTGGTCTGGCACGTCTTCCAACTCCTCCGGTTTAATGGGGCGAATGCTGACCTCCGCAGGCAGGTCCACAGGGGGCTGGGGCAGGTCGATGTAAAACACCTTCCAGTAATGGTAGTCCCCCAAGGCCGTATGGAGGACGCGTTTCAACAGTTCTCTGGGGCTCCGTGCGCTCACAGTCAAGGCATCCCGAAATCACTTTCACCGCCGACCCTAGAAAGCATATACGGGATGGTGGCGAGTGCATGCATGCGCTGCCCTATAGCTGGGACCTGCTACCTTTATGGAAAAGCGGGAATGGCGTGAATGGATAGGGCATGACCCTGATGTCTCCGTTACTAAGCGTGGCCTCCGTACCCTACCGGGCAGGCCACATCTGCCGACATTTCCTACGTCGTGAGGTTTGGAGGCGGTTCCATGACGCCGCACAGGCCTACGGCGTCCCTGTGTGGGTGATCGCGTGGCGCGCCCTCCGCTGGTATGCCGCGGACCGGTTTCTACCGAATGAGGCCTTGAGCCGTGGCCTGCTGGACCCCAAAGAGCGCATTCACAGCGCCGGCGATCATATCAGCGAGGAACGCCTGCACGGCTTACAACACGCTGTGAACACGCCGGCTGCTGCTATGTGCCGGGATAAGCTTTTATTTCACCAGTACTGCAGTAGCCACGGCCTGCCGGTGCCCCGGTTGTTGGCTGTACTTTCCCGGTGTGGCTCACGCGATGCCTTGGGGCATCCCTTAGTCACCAGACAACATTGGCAGGCCTTCGTGAGTCAGCACCTTCCTGGCTCATTTGTGGCCAAGCCAAGGCATGGCCGGCAAGGGCGCGATATCCGCCTGCTCGGCGTGGAACATGAGGCTTGCGCTGACCGGCCAGTCGAGCAGTTGGTTCGGGCGCTTTGCGAGTTTGCCAACAGCCACGAGGAGCAGATCCTGGAGGAGCGGCTGATGGCACATCAACGGATTGTGGCCCTGACGGGGACACCCGCCCTCTCCACGGTTCGGGTCTTCAGCTGGGTCACCCCAAAGGGAAAACCCGAGATCCTCGACGCCTACTTTCGCGGCATCGTTGGTAACAGCCTGACGGACAATATCAGCGATTGCCGTACGGGCCTTTTCACCGCCAATGTCACCGCCCGCCCCGACCTGCGGAGCGGAGTTCTGTCACAGGCTTGGGCATTTAACGCGAACGGAGTCGGCTATCGGTGGGTCGATCACCATCCGGGGACTGATATGCCCATCAAAGGCTTTCAGTTACCGTGGTGGGAGGAGGTCCGCGCCCTGGTGTCTCGGGCCGCGTTGTGCTTCCTGCCGGTGCGGACCATCGGGTGGGATGTGGCGCTCACCCCGAAAGGTGCCTTTCTGATCGAGGCCAACGAGCGCTTTCAGCATGCCGGGTTCGGTGAGGGAGTACACAGAATAAGATCCGCCCTGCAGCAGGAGCAGGAACGCCTGCGGGGACCGGCTTCACCGCTGCCAGCCGAGCCGCCCCATGGAAAGTGAACACGGTCAGGCCAGGGGCGCAAGAAGACGTCGGAATCGGGTTCTCCTGTTCCCGAAGCCGGACGTGAAGTTCGAGGGCTGGAAGCGGGCCCTTGAATCCTACTCTCCGCACCACCAGGCACTTGCCATGTGGCGCCCCTGGTTGGGGTTTTTGCACATCCTGCGCCACCGGTGGCGGGGGCGGCAGGTTGATGCCTTGGTGGTTCGTTATCTCAATGACCGCGGTAGCGGGTGGGCGACCACATTGGTCTTGGTGGGCGAGATGGTGACCTTAGCCACCGCCCGGCTGTTGGGCGTGCCAGTTTTTTGGGTCATTCACAACATCGACCGCGAGACCTGCAATCAGCGCCCGTTGCTCGTCCGGTTGCGTCGGCTAAGCGTTCGCAGGACGGCTTCCGTTTTCTTTGTCACCGAAGAGGTGCTGCGCCCCCATGCGGCAAGTATCCATCGTATTAAGGGGCCAATCCATACGCTGCCCCTCGGGGAGCCGGTGGCTGAATCGCTACGCCCGGAGCGAGTGGGGCCGAGGCTGAACAAATTCCATAAAGGGGCGGAGGCCTGGCTGGCGGCCCAGGCGGACCGACTCGGTAGACGTCCCTGTTGTGTTTTGGTGGTAGGGACCCCAGAGGATAAGTACAGCCATTTCTGGCGGTTATCCGAGTTGCTTGATATTGCTTACCGCTCAGGCGTGCCTTTGGTCGCACTGGTGGTATCGCCGTTGGAAGGACGTAATGGACGTGCACTGGCCCAGGCGCTGGCACGGCATGAGCGAGAGGGCCGCGTCCATATGAGCCGTGGCTACTTGCCGGTCGATTGGCACTGGGCTGCCAACCGATGCGACGCCTTGCTTCGGGGTTATCAGGACCTATCGATGTCACACGCCATATTCCATGCCGTGCAGGTCCGGATGCCGGTGCTCTGTATGCCCGGTGGCGTAGTGTCGGAAGTCGTTCGCCGCGAGGGCATCGGTCAGGTGCTGGAAGAGGATTTCTCGAATCTAGCGGCGTGTGTGGAGAGGTTGTCACCATTGCAGGATGATGTGCGCCAGGCCTTCACCTCTCGCCGTTCTGCCCGGCAGGCAGCCGTGAACCTCCTCTCGGCGTTGGCCTAATATCGCTGACTCTACCGATTGCCTGTCAACTCGTATGCAGGTGCTACTTTTGACATGGAGGGGTCGTAGTCTAAGTCCTCGCCCCAGTAGGCCAGCACGACCGGGTTTGGGTCCCCATTTCACGGAGCGTAATGCATGCTTGGATTGGCACATGTCGAAAGTACTCTCGTGAGAGGGGTCAAGCGATCTGCCAAGGGGCTCTGTGGCAGGCAGTGGAGGCGGAGACCCCCTTCATACCGATGGGTTTAGACCGGCAAGGCACATTGGGCAGCCGAACGGCGCAAGGGTGAAGAGTTATATCCGTGGCAAGGCGTAACAGTGCCACGAATTGATTTGCTAACACCCTGTAGTGCCTGGTGGGTGTCTTTGGGAAGGATGAGTTATTTAGGAATGTCCAGTTAATGCTTCAAACAAAAGAATTTAATGATTTGAAGCCATTGGGAGCGCCCGCATGTTCCCTGTTTGTGGTCATTCAACCAGGGGAGCGATATTAGGCTTCAGTCAGGTTCATTAATAGATTAAGACTATGACGAAGAATTTTCATAACCCTATTGTGTTCAGGAAAGCAGAGGAATCTGACAAAGAAAGGCTGCGTCTGTTCTTTGAGAAAGCGTATGCTGACAGGTTCAAATATAAGTTTCCTGATCGTTGGGTATGGCAGTATATCAATAACCCTTGGCGTAGAGGGCGAGACATTCAGAGTTATATTGCAGAGGATTCAAGACGTAATATCGTTGGTCATTCAGGGGCCCTGCTTGTCCCGGCTCAGATAAGAGGGGCTCCCATCGTATTAGCCTGGGGGGTTGGTCTTTTCGTTTTAGATCCCTATCGTGGAAAAGGCATTGCCAAGGCTCTGCAAGAATTAAACATATTCGATAATGAGATTCTTGCAAGTATATATATGGCACCCGAAGCACAAGCGTTGAAGTTATCGCTTAAAGCTCGAAGAGGGCCGACGTGTAGCGTCTATGTCCATAGCATATACTTCGATAATTCCAAGGTTACAGAAAGCGTGGAAAGAAAGCTGGCAAGAAGAAACTTTGGGCGTCTCTCCAGGCCTTTCGCTATCGCATTATCTCCTATCGTTGCAGCTCGGAATCAATTGCGCAGCCTATTAGTTAAAGCTTATCAGCGTCGTCACCGGTCCCGGTCAACGCTTTTTGGGAACCATTATGATTTCTCCGAAGGTCCTGCATCATTTGGTGATGAATCAGATGAATTATGGGATAAGGCAAGAGGGCGCTACGATTTTTGTGTAGAGCGGACCTCCAAGTATTTGAACTGGAAGTACAGGGATCAACCTGGATGTAAATACAGGGTCCTAAGGATGTTAAATGGTGGAGCCATAGTTGGGCAACTGGTTTACCGCATTGGCATGCCACCGGAGGCCCCGGTAGCGTTTATAACCGAGGTTGTAGTGGAAGCCGACTGCCCAGAAATGACTAAGCAAATAATTAGTGAGGCAGTTGGTGTAATAAAAGAAAGGGGTGCAGTGCAAATTGTTATTGCAACATCAGATTGTACTCAGAAGGTGGCGATAGAAGGCTGCTCATTTCTACGCATTGAGGATCATGATTTATTGGTTAATTATTCTCCTGATAACAGTGTCAACTTAGGTGCCCTAAGCAGGTGCCTGTTAACCAAGGGTGATCACGACTGGGATCAGTTTTTTCTTGCCAGGCTGCTTTCTCCAAAAGAGGTATTGGATAGATTCTACAGGCACAAGTCCGCCTATGTTACTAGGTTGTAGTGTTTGTAAAAATCGGAGACCCGTAGCTTCAGTGCCATTAGGTTGGTTGCTCCATTAATTCTTGGTAGTGACCACGGGTCCGAGTCATTATTAATAAATGCCTGGTGCCCACCGCCACATACTGCTAGTTTGTAGTGGGCGCTTACCATCTCCCTGGCTTCTTTGTTGAAGCAATTAAAAGGATAGCAAAACGAATCAACAGTGATCCCAATGGCGTCTTCAATTGCCATTAATGAGTCTATGACTTCGGTTTTTAATTTATGATAGTTTTGGCTTTCTGTTAACCGGCTGTGGGTCATCGTGTGAGAGCCAATTTCAATTAGCGGGTCCCTGGATATCTCCAGCAATTGTTGTTTTGTCATAAGCCTGTTTGATTTGTCGGCGTGTCTGCCACAAACTACTCCTCCTATAACGAAAACGGTTGCAGGCGAGTTGGTTTCCCTTAGAATAGGAAGCGCATTTGTTAGGAATGAGGTTAATCCATCGTCAAAGGTGAGTGCAATTTTCTTTTTCTTTCCTGGCTCCGTTATTCTATTTAGCGGGGTTATTTCATAATGTTTTTTTAGCCAGTATATTTGTCTTTTAAAAAGCTTGGGGGTGATTGCGTCGTATCCGTCATTGCCAATAGCATGATACATGATGATGTTGTTGTGGTTGTCGGGTAGGCGTTGATATAAGTCAGCAGCAGAAAGGATTTGCAAGCTGGTTCTAATGGTCCGTTTTCCTATCATGATTAGCCTCGAGTGATTTTGTAACAAACGAGAAAGAAAGCATGTTGTAATTCTATTTTTTGCTAATATCTTCGTCTTTGGTCCCATCCGTCTTCTATAAAAAGGTTAGATAGTGCGCGCTCCCACAACCGCCCCATTAACTCATCAATGTCACTTCTGAAAGATTCCTTTATTCCGCTGGGGTATGCAGTTACCTCACCAAGCAAGGGGCCGTTATTGTCCTCATATAAGTCTACCCGGCAGAATGGGAATCTCACTGACTTGCTTATCATTTTAGCGGCTTCTAATAACCTGGTTGGGTCGTTTGGCCCTGGTAAGCTATCCTCAAGTTTAAACCCACCTCTAACACGTCCGGCATTCTGCCATAACGAATCGTAATATTTGGCTTTGGGGGTCGACTTTCTGTTGCCTCTTGAGATTTGCAAAATAATTCCCACTTCCCGGTAAAAAGTGTAGAACTTCCAGTCAAAGGGAAGCTGTCGAGGATTGTTTGGGTCTTGAACCATCTCCTACACTTGTACCGAGATATCGCCGTCGCTATTTCTCCGCCCTAGTCTCAGTATCTCATTCTCAATTTCTTTCTTTGATATTTTCCCATCAAAAAAGCTAAATAAGCAATTGTCTCTCCTTTCTATCGGAAAGACTCCTCTGCTCCTTTCGCCTATTACGGGCTTAATGACAAACCGTGCGGGGAGGTGGTCCCAATTAATCTTCCTCGGATCGTCCGTAGACCAGAGGATCCCGGGGGTCCTGATCCCGTTTTTCTTGGCTATCACTAATGTCGTGTTCTTCGTGGTGTAGTGCTCGTGGCTAAATCGAATTTCTCGCCGCATTCTTTCAAGCTCCCAGCGTTTGTTCTTGAAAGAGGGACGCGCCTTCCTCAGATTAGGGTCGATAACATCAATAATACGAGATAGGATGCGCATAGCCTTGATACGTCCTTCTGAGATCATAGATAAACAGCACCATAAAGACGACATGTCCACTGCAATGGGTTTTCCAGCAACAGGGGACGCCTAGGTTCCCTCGTCGCCGCTACGGTCTTTTTGCGCGGATTTCATAGTCCACGGGGCCCCGAGGAACCTGCGTCAGATCACGGAACACCACTCAGTATAGAACAATGTTGACGCAGGGGATGGCCGGCAGTCATGCCTCCAGAGTGGCAACAGCAACAGTCACGCCGGTGAAGACGGCTGCAGAGCGAGACGGTAAGTGCCAGCGGCCGGTGCCCAATTCTGGTGAAGTGATAAAGCCCAGAACAATCTGGGCTTTATCTGCCGAGATCACTAGGAATTGAAACCTTAGGAGGACGGGGTAGTGTTCCACCGGTGAGCGTAGGGACCGTCCAAGACCCTCAGGATGCACCACTATTATGCGGAATAACTTCAAACGCCCGTGGGTAGCCCCAGCGTAGGTTGGTCAAAAGGCCCACCCGAGACGGCAGTGTGCCATTGACCCTGGCTCGCGTACCAACGACTATAATTTCGAGAGCACCTGGGTAATTCGTCTCCCACTGGCAAACGAACGGAGCCACCCATGTTCCCTTGCCAACCCTGGTCGGCCCGTGGAAAAAAAGTATCGAGCCACTTCGGCTTAATAGCGCTTGTTATATTTGGGGGGATTGGACTTTGCCCAGTCGCCAAAGCAACGGAACCACTGCTGTCTGAGACACACCTTGCATCTGTGGCAGAGGACACTACCAGAGGTGAGTTCACGCCATTGAGAGGTGAGTTACCGCCCGAGTTTCAAAGCTTTTCGGAATTTCATATCCACGGTACCGCTGCCGACCCAGATACGTGGAATGCGCGGGGCCAGTGGGATCCCAAGCGTAAACGCACCTTCTTCTTTGGAGATCGGCACCGCAATGTCTTTCACTCCTACGATGCCGTTGAAAACCGCTGGCATCACAATGCCTTGGCGGAGGAGATTCCCACTGCTGGCCACCAGTGGGGGACGGTGGGGCTGGACGTAGACCAAGGTTATTTCTATCGGGCAGCGCAACGGCGCCTGTTTCGGTACCGCATCGACGAGGATCGCTGGGAACTGGCCAGCGATGCTTACCCCGGCCAGCACTTCAGTCCCATGGAGTTCCACGAGGGTCTGGGCCGCCTGCTCGCGTTAGGAGACGAGCAACTGTATGCGTTCCGTGGTGGCGAGTGGCAGCCAGAGGCTCGGGTGCGTCATCGTAGTCAGCACGCCAATATGATCTATAACCGGGCGAGAGAAGAAATGCTCATCGTTGGCGGTCGGCGAAGCGAGCGCCGGGTCTCTCTGTTCACAGCAGACGGCCAACTCCATGAGATGAATGATCTCCCGTTTAACTGGTCCACGCAGCATCACTGTATTGGATATGACCCGGAAAGCGGAAACTACCTCGCGCTGCACCGAAAAACGTTTCAACTCTGGGAATATGATCCTTCACGTGACAGGTGGCGAAAGGCAGCGGACTGGAAGGACGAAAACCAAGAGGAGTGGCGTTTCGGTAGCTTCTTTGGGCACGTTCTGATTCCCATTGATGAACTAGGGGTGATTCTCTGGATGCACCGAAGTGGCCCAGTGGTTTATCGCCATTCCAGTGCGTTTTCAGATGCCTCCCCTTCCAATCCCATTGCGGACACTTCACGCTCTGCACAGCGATCAACCTCCTCTCCTCCACAGAAGGAAGGAGCGGCGCCAAGTCCCACCGAAGAACAACTACCTAGCGCCAAACAGGTTGCCACCGAGCACCAGTCTACGGTGGCAGCGCCACCATCGGCATTGGCTCAGACTGAGTTAGGCCAACATGCCGCCAATTTGGCACCGGGCCGTTTTGTCAGCCTGGAATCCTCGCCGCCCGCCGGAGTTGCGCGCTTACGGGAGATGTTTTTAGTGCAAAGCCCGGATGGTCGGCGAGGGCGCATAGACGCTTGGGCCGATGGTGGTCACTGGGATTCGCAGCGGCGACAGACGCTGTTTCACGGCCTTGGAGGCGTCAATAAATTCATCACCTATCGAGCAGACGAAAACCGCTGGGAAGAGTTGGGGTGGGAGGGAACGCCTCCGCCCGACCAAGACCCCGAGCGCTATATCTACAGTAGGACGGCGTTTGATGCGACGCGTGGGCACTATTACCGCTTGTCGGGCGAAGCCCTGTATCGCTACGAGATTGAGGAGGCCCGTTGGAGCAGACTCGGGGAGACGCCCATAGGTGGCAATACCCCCATCGAATGGCATCAGGCGTTGGACATGCTCATCAGTGTCAAGGAGGGCGTTGTTCGTGGCTTCGAAGGCGAGCGCTGGCAAGAGCTCGGGACCACGGGAGTTAGCGGCGATCGTTCGTCCGCGCAATACAACCCCGTGCGCCAGGAACTACTGGTAATCGGCGGAGATGGGAGCGAGCAGGCGGTGAGCATCCTAGACGCAGACGGTGAGGTTTCTGAAGCCAGCGATCTGCCATTTGCCTTTCAGATGTCTTTGGACCACATCACCTACGATCCTCAGTCCGGAAAGTACCTAGTGCTGCGCTGGGACGAGCGCACGCTTTGGGAGTATGACGCCGACGCGGACCACTGGCGGCCGGCATGGGAGTGGTCATCCGATGGTTGGCCTTTCCATGAATACGGCACTGTTGTGCCCATTCCCATCGATGAGCTTGGAATAATTTTCTGGCAGTACGAGCACGGGCCGCGGTTATACCGTCACCGTTTAGCGTCTGATACCGCGTCTGCCGATTCAACGCAGGCAGCGTCAAGACCTAGCCGTTCCCGAGCAGCACCCGGTGGTGACTTGAGTAAGCCGAAGGCCTCTCCAGAAGTGCCTGAACCTGGGGTTGAAGTCGAGCAGCAGCCCCATGAGGCCCTTGCTGCTATCGGTGAGGATATGGCTCCGGGCGAATGGCGCTACATCGAAACAAAAAACACCCCACGGTTTCGCGTGGGCTCCTGCCGTGGTGACCCGGGTGATGGGGGGACGCACGCGCTAGGCTGGACTGGGTCATTCGCCTATGACCCTGAGACGCAATCGTTCTGGGCGATTGGCATGCGGGGAGGTAGTGAGAAACGGCTGTTCGTGCTTGATAGAGACCTGGAATGGAATACCGTTCGCCAACTTCCGCTGGACGAGTGTCTTGATGACCGCCGTCCGTTCAACCGCCTGTCTCTAGTGGACGGCTATCTGTATTGGCCATCATCGAACACGAAGGAAGGTGGCGGAAGGTCGACGCGAGGCCATCTCCTAAGGGCTCCCATCGAACCGTATCTGGAAGGAGATACGGATGTGAAATGGGAAAGAGTTAGTCGAGGATTAGGAATATCCAACATGAACGGCACGGGTGACTTCGCCGTCGCATGGTATCCCGACTTGGGCGGATGGGTCTTTGTTGGCCGCCGCTCCGGCACCAAAGAGCCCACCCCTTTTTCCCAGGAAGGTCACACAGAGGAAGGGCAGGCACTTGGCAAGCGCTGGTATGCCAGAGCTATGTTTTTGCGTCCCCCCAATCCTGAGTGGGTCCAGTTTGATGTCCTTTACTCTGGGCAATACCAAGGCCAGTTGCTATACAACCCCATCAAACAGCAAATGTTGGTTGCGCCAGGGATTGAGTTTGGTAATCAGCCCGAGGGAAGCGAGCCGAGAAGGGAGTGGGCGATCATCCATCATGATGGGGGTGATAGCAGAGTGGTGAGTCCTTCCGACGAAGGACCAACGCCATGGGTAGAAAAAATTGACAGGGCGGTTGGGGATGGCTTTGAGCTACCGCCCTTTAGTCCCAGGTACGGGACTATCGGTTACGACCCTGTGTCAGGGGACTATCTTTGGTGGAACAGACAACACGGCGCTATCTGGAGAAGTCCAGATGGAAAGCACTGGCATGTCTATGAGAGTTTCGAAGACCTATCGGATGCACGTTTTCCCGAAGGGCTGGAAAGGTTCCGTGGCCGGAGGGGGCTGTTCGGTGCTACTGGGTATGTGCAGATGAACGCCGTACCAGGAACAGATTTGGTCGTGTTCTTTGATCCTGATCGCGGACTAATCCTACACAGAATGAAGGACGGCCAGGCAGATTCAACGCGCTAATTTTTTCGCATCTTAAAAATTGTCCCGATAATTCTTTTTTCGCTCCTCGCCGGCGCGGCTGCTTGCTACGCGTTCGGCAGGGGAAGCCATTAGGCATTAAGAATTTACATGCTGGATAGGGCTCGCCTACCGGCTATACTGCCCTTGTAGGTTGATTGACATTGTTATGTTTTATGAGGGTTAAGGAGCCGTGACGCCAAATATCGAATCGCTAACTGATGGTGAGAGGCCTTTCATCGCAGTAGATATGAAGGGGTCCTCTATTGTGCAATCCGGGGCCCCGCGGTGCGCGCTAGGTCACAAGATTAATTCAAATAGCGGTAGTGGCTTACCAGAGGACGGTATATTTGCTGAATGGGGATGGGATGGAGAGAATCTCACTGTACGGAATGACCGATACGGGATTTACCCTCTGTTTTATGCCGCTAAAGGGCGCAGCCTAATACTGTCTCCATCCATTACAAAGGTGCTTGAGTTAGGAGGGGCAGCAGAACTGGATTATGGTGCCCTATCTGTTTATTTTCGCCTCGGTTTTTTCCTGTCTGATGATACGCCATTTCGAGATTTAAAGATCCTTCCGCCGAGCTCCCGGTTAACGTGGTGTAGAGGCAAACTAACTCTGCAAACCGATGAGCGCGCGAGGCCAACTCCAAAGCCAGTCTCCATGGAGTTTGATCAAATTGTAGATCGCTACGCAGAGCTTTTCAGTCAAGCTATCTCTCGTCGCCTCCCTAATACGAATAATGTGGTATTGCCACTAAGCGGTGGGCGCGACTCTCGGCATATCCTTCTCGAACTGTCTGCCCAAGGGTGCCCACCAACTCGGACCGTGACTGTGCACGGCCAACCATCTATAGACGACGAAGATACACGTCTCGCCAGCTGGGTGGCAGAAGCGGTCAATATTCCACATGACAGGGTCAGCTACCCTGCCTCTCACTTCGCAGCGACCATGAAGGATATTACACTGACGGAGCTATGCAGTAGCAGCCATGCTTGGCTCATTCCCTTGGCTGCTTATCTGGCCAGCAAGCAGGTGTCGTGCACTTACGACGGACTTGCCGGAGACATTCTGTCAAGTGGGCTTCGGACCACTGAAGAGAAGCTTCGCCTTGCTAGAACTGGAAAGATGATAGAACTTGCGAAGCGCCTATTGGACGAAAACAATAGAGAGCCGTTCATACAGTCCTGCTTTCAGGATTCTTTCAATAAACGTGCGACAAGGGATCTGGCAATTGCTAAGGTTTCAGAGGAACTAA
The DNA here is from genome assembly GCF_003664325.1 of Alkalispirillum mobile. Lineage (NCBI taxonomy): Bacteria > Pseudomonadati > Pseudomonadota > Gammaproteobacteria > Chromatiales > Ectothiorhodospiraceae > Alkalispirillum > Alkalispirillum mobile. The sequence continues at coordinate 1,658,483 of NZ_RCDA01000001.1, read as the reverse complement.
AAAGGCACTTGGGCTTTGCTGACCCAATTTCATCCTTCTTTTTCTGGAATCTTACTCGGCGCGGCATTGCCCTCCTGCCATTTGGTATCCATCGCTCCGTGGCAACCGTTTATTGTCCTTTCCTGGATCACGATCTTTTTGATTTTCTAGTAAATGTTGATCCTTCTTACACATCTGGAAAAAGGTTGCATGACGCGGTAATCCATCGATATTATCCAGAGTATAGGAATATACCATTCGAGTACCATGCAGCAAAAAAGCCTAGCGAACATGTACAGTCCAGATTTTATAGGAGGTCAGCAGTTGAGGCGATTTGGTACTTATTAAAGAACCAAAAGTACCAGTCATGCATTGTAAAAAAAGGTAGGTTTCTGGCGATGTTATGTCGAGATGCGATGAGGAAAAAGAGCCCAAAAATATGGTATCTTCATCCGTTGATTCATGGGCTAGAAATAGAGCGAGCTATCATGCGGTGAAACATTAAATAATAATGGTCTAAGTTGAAAGCGCATGTTCAGGAGTCGGGAGCATATTTATGACGTGTCCATCGCCGGGCGATGTGTTTTCGTACTTCCCTTCTCATTATCATGAGTTGTTCAGTTTTTCCTAAGAGAGAATATTCTGGTTGAACCGGTCGATGCGCTCCTCAATTCGAGTGAGTCGATCAAGCAGGACTCTATCCGACCCGAGTTGAAAGCCGCGACCCTTGGCCAGCGATGCCAGTCTTTTGCGGAACAGGACTGTTTTGGTGCCGGCAACAAGGCGTCCTGAAAGGGTAGGTTTGGCTTTCGCCCATATGGTTGGCAACCGGTAGAAAGACAGGGCTTGATTCATGGACGCCGCCCAGTCGTGCCACTTGGACAGCAAAATCTCATGGTGTGTGATCACCGGTAGCCAAGGTACCCGCAGGGCCTCGGCAGCGATGGCGCCGTGCATCGCCGAGCAGATTAGACGGCGGGAGCGCATCAGCTGGTCTATAACCTCAGTGCAGGGCGCTTCTGGATTGATGTAATGCACGTCCGCGTCCTGCACTAGCCGTTCCAATCGAGGTGAGTGGATACCGTGATGAGGCATGAAGGCACAATGGATATCTTTCCGCGGGCTCACATCCTCGGTGCGATGCAGCAGTATGGCCGGGTCTGTGATCGCTTGTTGTGGGTCGAGCCCCAGGGCCTGGGCTGTATGCGGGCCTCTGACGAAGTGCACGTGCCAGTTGTCTCGCGCGCTAGGGGCCACCTCGCCGTACCCCAGTCCGCTCCCGAAGATGTGCAGGCGTCGCGCCGTGGGCAGCCGCTCGTTCAGAATGGTCCCAATGCCGACAAACACTTCATCGTGGGAAGGTGTTGGCTCCAAGGGCGCATCGATGAACCGCGGCCAAAGGTAGTCATTGAGCGCATCGCCGAAATTGGGACGCTTGCGATAGCAGTAAAGGTACATAAGAAGTCCTATGCTGAAGGCAGATTCGCTTGGCAGCCCTCCGCCGAGGTCGGTAGTGTCCAATGACGCATCACGCTCCAAGTATTGTCGTCATCATCCCCTATTACCAGCGAGAGCATGGCCTGCTTCGCCGCGCCGTAACGTCTGTGCTGGACCGTGGTGCGCATCTTCCAATCAGGGTAGTCGTCGTTGATGACGAGTCCCCTCTGCCTGCAAGGGATGATATTGGAGACCTGGTGGAAGCGAGCAATGGGGCGGTGGAGATCCTCCAGCAGGCGAATGCCGGCCCCGCCGCTGCCCGTAACACCGCCCTTGATTACGTCTGTACCGATGCGCCCTATGTGACCTTTTTAGACTCCGACGATCAATGGATTGGCCCTTTTCTCGAGGATGCATACTTCGCATTGGCACAGGGCTACGATCTATTCATCGGCAATGCACGGCGTGGTGCACGTAGCGGCACACGCTTTGAATGGAGTGAGGATTCCGCTTCCAACATATACCCAGAGCATCATGTCCCCATAGATAGGGCGCTTGAAATTTATGAGTTCTGTGGAGATTTCTTTGATCTTATGGTTCGTCGGACCAATTTGATTGGGTCTGGCGCAATTGCATATCGAATGGATCGTTTTTCAAGTCTCCGGTTCCATTCTGGCCTATTTCAGGGAGAGGATAGGCTGTTTAAATTGGTTTTGGCTAAGGATTTAAATGCTGTTGCTTTTTCGCCGAAAATTTATGTGGAAGAAGGCGAAGGCGTGAATATTTTTGATAAAGCGGAATGGGGTACACCAGAGTCTCTGAGGCTAACTTCTAATTATGTCAGGTTGTCTAGAATGCTGTTGGAAGAACTACGGCTGACTCAGGAGCAGCGTCGTTACCTTGCAGGGAGGCAGGGGCAATCTCGAATGGCTTTTGCGGCCACACTGCTGCACCTCATCTTGCATAAGAAGGAGGTTAACTGGTTACTTGTCAAAGAGACGTTGGCAAGTGATCCAATGGCTATTAGGAACATCGTGTTTAAGGCGGTTCAATTAGCATGGCGGCGTTTCGGGTCCAAAGGGGGCTCGCTCTGAGTGGCTGATAGGGTGTTAGGCAATCACCTCCTCAATGACTCTAGCTAAAACGGTGACTGCGCTTGGTCGGGGCATTGGTTCGTGGCCATTTGATGTCTGTGACCCAGGGGTGACTGTTGGAAATACAGTGACCGCTGGATGGTTTTGTCAATTTTTCTTGACGAAATTAATAGGGGGGGCTACTTTTTCTACGAAAGGTCTTCCGGAGAAAGGTTTTGAAACTTGTTCATTTCATCAGCAACGTGATCATGCTCCAGTCGATGCGGTTTTCCCACGATTGAACCCAGATGAGGTAGTTAATGCACAGCGTTAATCAATACTCACAGCAGTTTAAGGGCCGAGTGTGTGTGGTCACCGGGGGAACGCAGGGGCTAGGCGAAGCAACGGCTCGGCTTTTTGCCCAGCGGGGCGCCGCAGGCGTGGCCTTGTGTGGCCGCAATGTCCAGAATGGAGAGAGCGTCGCTTCGTCGATCAAGCAAGAAACTGGATGTCCCGCGCTATATGTGCCGACTGATATATCGAAGCCTGAAGAGTGTGCGCACTTTGTCCGTGAAGCGGGAGAGCAGTTTGGGCGTATCGATGTGTTTGCCAGCTGTGCAGGCACGACCGAGCGAGGGTGGATAGACGATACCACACCTGAGATCTGGGATCGTATCTTCGCAACGAACGTGCGCGGTCCCTTCTTCATGATTCAGGAGGCCGTAAAGTGGATGCGTCGAAATCCTCTGGATGATGCCTCCGCTCGTGGCTGGATCGTTAACGTGATCTCCATCTCCGCGCATGGGGGGCAACCTTTCCTGGTGCCATACGCCTCGTCAAAGGGTGCCTTGCAAACCCTGACCAAAAACCTGGCATTTGGTCTAATTGAAGATCGCATCAGGGTTAATGGGTTGAATATAGGTTGGTTGAATACGCCAAACGAACACGCCGTCCAGCAGAGTTTTCATCATCGGGACCCCAATTGGTTAGAGGAGGCCGCACCGTTGCAGCCATTCGGGCGCCTCATCGAGCCTATGGATGTAGCGAATGCCATTGCGTTTTTGGGGTCCGAGGAGTCTGGGGTGGTCACCGGTTCGGTTATGGACTTCGACCAGACGGTTATTGGTTGTCGGTTCAAGAAGCCAGGTGAATGACCGGTCCGCCATGGTGATTTGCGCCCTTTTTGGTAAGCCGGTCGGCCATAGCCTGTCACCGGTGATTCATGGTGAAATGGCTCGGGCGGCAGGGCTTGAGTTGGGGTATATCAAGGTCGAAGTTCCCGAGGCTGCGCGGTTGCCGCAATATCTCGAGGCCCTGCAGACACTTGGCGGTGTAGGGGCCAACGTAACGCTGCCGTACAAAGTCGATGTTGTTCAGTACCTGCACCAGGTGGATGCCTCGGCTGCGGTGGTGGGTGCAGCGAACACGGTGGTGATGGATCCTGAACGTGGGTTCATTGGCTATAACACCGACGGACTGGGGGCGGTCGCAGCGATGGACGCCCGGCTTCGTAAGGTGGTCAAGGGTGATCGGATTGTCATTCTGGGGGCGGGTGGTGCTGCGCGGGCCATCGCCCATGCGGTTTGTTTGCGTGGTGCAGAGGTGGATGTGCTCACGCCGGTGGCGGAGGAGATTGATGGCTTCAGCCAGGCACTATCGCCAAGCTGCGCGCCGCACCTCCGGGTTGAGCAATTAACCGAGTCCGTTCTGCTGGATCGGTTGCACGCAGCTGATTTCCTGGTCAATGCCACACCGTTGGGCATGAGCCCGAGAGAAAAGACGACAGCCGTGCCAGAATCCATTATCCAGGCGCTCGCTCAGGCTCGCCCCATGCAAACCCTTCACGTACTGGATGCGGTCTACAGTCCCCGCTTGACACGGCTGCTGGCTACCTGTTCGAAAGCGGGTGCCCAGACCTGTTCCGGCCTTTGGATGCTGATCTACCAGGGCGAGGCGGCCTTTCATCTGTTTACCGGCCATGATCCGGGGACGGCGAACCTGCCCGCCTTGTACGAGTTGCTTAGCGCACGGTAGGCGGCTGGCATCCAGTCCTCCAAACGCCGTGGACTGCCCTGGGTGATCTCGGACGACAGGGCCTGGACCGCGTTAAGCAGGGCCTCAATGTAGGCGCGGCTGAACGCATCCTGGCGATAGGCGGCGCGGATGCGCAGGCGGTTGCCCGGCTCCACAAAGAGCGTCAGCGGGAAATGGGGGACGCTTCGGTACGCTCGCTGCTCGATGGTTAGCGCTCCTTGCCCATCCTGGGGGATACCCGGGAGGTTCAGGTAGACGAAGGTCGATTCGAACAAGGGCAGCCGGTCAGAGGAGACTTCACTGAGACGCTCTATGTCACCTAGGTCACTGGTGGCATGCTGACGCACCTCGAGCAGTCCCCGCTGTAGGTCTTGCAGCCAATCGCTGATATCGGCATAGCGGGTGAGCCGCACGCGCATGGGCAGGGTGTTCACGGTGAGGCCGATCATGTCGGCGATGCCCTTCGGCCCCTGCTCGCGGCCGGAGGCTATGGTGCCGTAGACCACATCGTCGGTGTTGCAGGCCTGGGCCAAAACAGCAGCCCAAATGCCCTGCATCAGGGTACTAACGGAGACCCGGAATTGCCGGCTGACGCCATCCAGCGCCTGGCCGTCCAGGTCGATGGTGGCGGTCGCGAAATCGTCTATGGGGTCGTTCGAGCTTTGGTCAATGGCCTCTGCCAGCATGGTGGCTGGCTGCTTGAACCCTCTCAGCAGGTCTTTCCAGAAGGTCTCAGGCCCTTCTCCGGGCGACCGGTTGTGGACCCATTGGATAAAATCCCGGTAGGGCGCGCGCGCCGGCAGATTGGGCTCTCGCCCCTGGTGCAAGGCATCGTAAGTTCCCAAGAGATCCTGAATCAGTAAGCTCTCCGACCAACCATCAAGGATGATGTGGTGATAGGTCCAGATCAGCTCATGCCGGTGTGCTCCGGTGCGCACCAGGACCAATCGCATCAGCGGGGCCTGTCCCAGCTTGAACCCTTGGCGGATCTCTTCGGCTTCTAATCGCTTCAGGGCAGTTTCCTCTTCCGATGCGGAACGCTCACGCCAGTCTCTGATCTCCAGCGGCACCGGTGCCTGATGTTGGACGACCTGGTGAGGCTGCCCCAGGCCCCGACGTACAAAGGCGGTACGCAATACCGCATGGCAGGCAATCAGGTGATCCCACGCCGCCGCAAAAAGGTCCGGGTCCAGTTGCCCGCTTAACGTGAGCCGGGTCTGCTCTTTGTAGATGCCGCTATCTTTACGCGCCATCAGGCATTGGAAATAGATCCCCTTCTGCGTGGGCGATAGGGGGTAGACCTGATCCACCTGGTCCGGCTCCGGTAGCCGCTGGCGCAACGCATTCCATTGTGCCAATTGGTCATTGGCAGCCCTGCCTTGGGTGGGGCCAGCCTCGTCAGGCCTGGGCGTTTCGCGATCGAGGTAAGCCAGTTGTGCCACGGTGGGGTGCGAGAAGACCTGATGCGGTGTGATTCGCAGCCCCCGTGCCTCCGCGGTCAGCACAATGTTCAGCGCTTGTATGGAGTCCCCACCCAACGCGAAGAAATTATCGTTCACCCCGATGGGCTCGACCCCCAGCACCTCAGAAAAGACCTCGGCCAATAAGGCCTCCTGGGTGTCTCTGGGCGCCAGGTAGGGGGTGTCCAGATTGCGTGCACGCCAGTCTGGTGCTGGCATGGCCTTGCGATCAATCTTGCCGTTCGGGGTAAGCGGCATCGCCTCCAGGACGATGAGCGAGGATGGCAGCATGTACTCGGGCAGGCGCTCGCCGAGAAATGCGCGCACTTGCTCCGTTGCCGGTGCTTTATTCGCGCGCGGCACAATATACCCGACCAGTCGTTTATCCCCGCTGGGGTGGGCCACATCCAGCACGATGGCCTCTTGAATGTCAGGGTGCTGTACGAGCGCGGATTCCACCTCGCCCAGGTCCACGCGGATGCCACGCACCTTGACTTGGTTGTCGCGGCGACCGAGCAATATCAGGTTGCCGTCGGGCAATTGCCGGCCCAGGTCGCCGGTCCGGTAGGTCCGGACGTGGGGGACATCTTCATGCCGCTGAAACTTTTCCGCTGTCAGCTCAGGCTTGTTCAAGTAACCGAGGGCTACGTGGCGACTGGTCAGGGTGATCTCGCCCGTATCGCCCGGGTCGACAGGGTGCCCATCGTCGCCCACCAAGGTCACCGCCGTATTGTCTACTGGCGTACCGATGGGGAGCGGATAACAGGGCACTTGTGTTGTCTTGTCGATTCGGTAAATGGTGCCCGTGGTGGATTCCGTGGCGCCGTAGGCATTTACCAGGATGGCTTCATCCGGGAACCACTCACGGAACGCATCCATGTCGGCCTGATGCACCATGTCCGCGCCCAGGGCCATGGCCCGGACTGCAGGCCGTTCCTGGCGCCTGGCCAATACCCGCATCAGGTTCCGATACACCGGGACCGCCAGGTGGCAAATGGTGAGTCGTTCCGCCACCACCAGATCAGCCAGGCGATCAAAGCCCTGATCGCGGACGTCGAATATATAGGAGGTGGCACCGTTCAGGAGTGCGCCGTAGGCGTCCTGTAGCGAGGAATCCCAGGTGAAGGCGGACGCCAGGCTCATGCGGTCTCGGTGTGTGATGTCGAGCGCCTCGGTCCAGACCCGGATATGGTGGAGCAAATTACGATGACTCTGAAGAATCCCCTTGGGCTGACCGGTGGAGCCGGAGGTGTAGAGGATGTAAGCGTAATCATCCGGCCCTACGGTGCTGGTCAGTGGGGCACTGTTGTCGAGGTCATCCGTTTTGATGACACGTTGGCTCTCTTGTGCCAGCGATGCAGCCAGTGTGGCATTGTCGCCATCCGTTAGCAGCAGACTCGCCTCCGAGTCCGCGAGCATGAATTGCAGCCGCTCACTGGGTAGTGCGGGGTCAAGGGGGACGTAGGTGGCACCGGCCTTCAAAGCCCCGAGCATGGCAGCAACCATGGGGGCATCATGGGGGAACAGCAGCCCCACACGAGTCCCGGGTTCAGGACAAGCGGCGTATATCGCTTGGGCAATGCCGTTGGCCCGCTGTTCTAACTGTGCATAGGTCCACTGGGTGGTTGGTGAGCGGACAGCCAGCCGATCTCCGAATCGTTGGGCGACGCGCTCAAACCGCCCGGGTACCGTGTGGTCGACATCCATGGTGGTGAAGGGCAGCGGGACCTCTCGGGTTGGGACCGCACGCTGCGAAACCTCACTAGGCTCGGCTGCCGAACCAGTGTGGAGACTGCCCCTGAGCCAGGGTCGCGTTCTGCTGTCATCCAGGCTCATTATGATGCCCTCGTGTTGGGTTTGGTCCGCTGGGTCAGCTCAATCCCTTCGCCACGGTGTCCAGTGTGGTCATGAGAAATTCGCGCTCGGAGTCATCCATTGTCAGCGGCGGTGTCACCTTTACGGTATTGCCCTGTCGGCCACCGTAGGCCAACAGGAGTCCCTTTTCCTGAGCGTGGCCGGCAAACGTTCTGGCCTTCTCTGGGCTGGGGCGTCCGGTTTCGTCCACGCAGTCGAAGCCCAGCAACAAGCCTTCGCCGCGCAAGCCGGTGATGAACGCCATCTCGCCTTGCAGGGTCTTCAGGCCCTGCCAGAGTGCTTCCCCCTGGTCTGATGCCGAAACCCATGGCTGAGTGGTCTGCATCAGGTCAATTACGGCACTGCCAGCCGCACAGCCCACCGGGTGACCGGCGAAGGTGGCCGTATGCAGGCCGGCTGGCAATGACGCCAGGATCTCCTGTGACCCGAGCACTGCTGAGATCGGGAACCCGTTGGCCACCGACTTGCCCACCAGAATCAAGTCTGGTTCAAGCCCCGCTTGTCCGCCATAAAAGGGCACGCCGCATCGGCCCATTCCGGTCCAAAGCTCGTCGAATATCAGCAATGCCCCCGCGTTGCGGGCCAGTTGCTGCACCCCTTGCAGGAATGCGTTGCCCGCGGGGATGACCCCCTCACTGGAGGCGACGGGCTCCAGAATCAGCGCTGCAGGGGGCGCCCCGGCACGCGCCATGTTGCCAATAATGGTAGACAGTTCATCAAGGCAGGCTTCCGTCTCACCCATTGGGGCCGCGGGGTCGTGGTGCAACGGATAGGGGGCCACCTGAACGGCGTCGGCGGCCTGGGGAGAATACTTCCGGAGCGCCTGTCGCCAGGTGACGCTCAACCCCCCGGTGCTCTTGCCGTGATAGGCGTAGCTGAAGGAGATGACGGGGGTGCGCCCGGTATAGGCGCGAGCCACCTTCAGCGCGGCCTCTACGGCCTCGGTGCCCGCGACGCAGGTCAGCACCGTACATGGACTGAACGGAGAGAATTCGCCCAGCCTGGCAACGAATCGATCCCGCGCATCGCTATGGAAGATGGAGCCGGTGTGGATCAGGTTTCGCGTCTGCGCAATGGCGGCCTCCACCACCTGCGGGTGGTTATGCCCCAGATTGAGTGCGCCGCTGCCGGCCGTGGCATCGAAATAGCGATGGCCATCCGCATCAAAAAGCCAGCAGCCTTGACCTTTCGTAAAGCGGGGCAGACCGGGGTAGGCCTCCAGTTGTGCCGTGGAGGGGGCCTCAATCGCGCTATTCCCGTCTGGCAGGGGGTTGCGGTGCGGTTTCATGGGGTAGCTGTCCTACGGTGGTGGGCGGTCGGATTTTCGAGCCATGCCAGCGTCCAATCCGATACCTGCGTCCGCCACTCATCGCGGGAGAAGGTATGGTTGGCCTCGGGCAACGGCTTGACCTGCAGGTTGGGCCTCTCCAGCAGGCCCCGCCAGGCGGGGGATCGGTTGGTGGTATCCAGAAACTCGGTGGCGGTCAGGTCCTGGCCACTGAGCACCAGCAAAATGGGCCCCCGAAAGCGCTGCCAACTCTCCGCCATGCGCTCGGGCAGGGGCTGCCGCGCGCGTCGGGGCGGATGGCTGGGCGCTGCTGCTTGCTCACCCTGTGCCGCGGGCGTCTTTCTGGCTTTGTCGGGGTGGCGGCTGGCGGTGGCTTTTCGCGTCATCTGCAGCAATGAGCGCAGGGAGTTCGCGGGATTGACCCGGCCGGCCGCCAGGCTGGTCCAGAAATCTCGGCTGATCAGCCGTTGTAGGTAATAGCTCTTCAGGTAGGCGCGGGCCAGGCCTTCCTCGGTGCGAATCCATGGATTGACCAGTACCAGCCCCGTGACCCGGGAGTCGCGCCAGGCATAGAGCAGCCCTGCAGAGGCAGCGTCACATAGGCCCCAGATGACGATCTGCTCAAGGCTAGGGTGAGTCCTTTGGAACTGATCAATCGCGGCTCCAATATCGCCTTCGATATCCTCGAAACCGCGCATGTCGCCGCTGGAGTCCCCCATGCCGCGATAGTCAAAGCGGAAGACGGGAACGCCCTCCGCTGCCAGATCGCGGGCCAGGAGCAAGAACTGGCGGTGGCTGCCAACCCGATACTGGGGGCCGCCCACCACAACCAAGACGCCGAGGCGGGCATCGGCCGCACCGCGGTGGAGGATGCCGAGCAACTGCTCCCCCTCATGCGGGAATATGACGGCTTGTTCCGCTACTGGCATCGTTATCGGTCGCCTCCTGTTCCAGGCTGAGTGTCGGGCGCGTTTGCCTCCAGGAGTGGGTCGACCGCTACGCGGGGTGTTCGTGCCGCCGAGCGGCTGACGTGCAGGTATGGGGGGGCATCGCCGAGCGTAAGCTGAAATCGACCAAACAGGATGAAGACCCGGATGCCGACCTGCTGGGCGCCGAGCCGGCGATGAGCGGCCAGCGAGCTGGTATTGTAGGCGGAGATGCGGCTGCAAGTGTAGCGAACGCCCGAGGTCATCAGTTTTTCTTGCGCCGCTGACCAGAGGCAGCCGAAGACACCGCTCAGGCGATACTTGGGGTGGATATACACGTCGAAATCCCAGGCAGCCTCCCCCGGGGGACCGGGTAGAAAGACGCACCGCACCTCGTCTTCCTGATACGGGCCTTCCACCCACCAGAAAAAACCTGCCAGCTCCGAACCCTTCAATGCCACCAGGCAGCGCGCACCCTGGTTGAAGCGGGCTTGCAGGGTGGTGGTTCCCCGGCCCATGAGGTCCAGAGCGGGATCGTCTGGCCGGGCCTCGCGAATCTCCAGGTTTTTGCCTAATCGGGCCGGCATCACCACGGAGTCTGCCAGAGGCTGCGCAAAGAGCCGGTAGGTGATTACGCGGGCGCGTCCCCTGCTGAGCCCGCCAGCGGCCCGGTCCAGCAGGTACAGTGACCCGGTACCTGGTCCGAGACGGGCGAAGGTGGCACGCAATCCCGAGAGGAGCCGTCGTACCCGCATATCAGACCAGCGTCTCCACAGGCTCCGGGTGGCCCAGAAAGCGCGTTGGACTGGCAGTGTAGCCGTAAGCGCCGGACTGAAAAACAGCGATCAAGTCCCCCACTTCCGCCTTCGGTAGCTGAACCTGCTGGGCGAGGATATCCAGCGGTGTGCATAGTGGGCCGACGATATCCACTGTCTCCCGCGGCGTTTCCGCCATTCGGTTTGCGATGGCCACCGGGTAATTCTTGCGGATGACCTGGCCAAAATTGCCCGAGGCCGCCAAGTGGTGGTGCAGGCCACCATTGGTCACAAGGAACACGCGGTCCCGGGAGACCTTGCGGTCCAGCACCTCTGCCACGTAGATGCCCGCCTCCCCTACGAGATAGCGGCCCAACTCCAGAATGATTTCTGCTTCCGGTAGGCAAGCACGCACCTGGGGCAGGCGTGCATCCAGGTGCTCGGCGACCGGGGCCAGGTTCAGGTGCTGATCGCCGGGGAAATAGGGGATACCAAAACCGCCGCCGATATTCAGCATTTCCACCGGACCCGGGGCCGATTCAGCCAGCCGCAGCGCTAGGTCCAGGGTCAGGCCCTGGGCCTCGACCAGGGCATCAGCGCGCAGGTTCTGCGACCCGGAAAAAATGTGAAAGCCGCGAAAATGGAGTTGGTGATCGCGAATTCGATGGAGTAACTCGGGCACCCGTTCCGCGTCCACCCCGAAGGGCTTGGCACCACCACTCATCCTCATGCCTGAGGCCTTCAGCTCAAAGTCGGGATTAACCCGCACGGCGACCTGGGGGGTGTGGCCGGTGGTCTCTGCGATGGCGACCACCCGGGATAGCTCCGTCTCCGATTCAAGATTGATGGTCACGCCCGCCGCCAGCGCGGCGCGCAATTCCGCTGGGGATTTCCCGGGCCCGGCAAAGCTGATCGTCGCGGGGGGCGCGCCCGTATCGAGCGCGACCCGCAGCTCCCCGCCCGAGGCCACATCCAGGCCATCCACGTGCTTTGCCATGTGGTCGACAACCGCGGGCATTGGATTGGCCTTGATCGCATAGTGAATGGAGATGCCCGCGGGGAGCGCCGCGCGTAACGCCTGGACGCGCTCCGTCATCAGTTGCCGGTCGTAGGCATAGAACGGCGTTTGGCCGACCCGCTCTGCCAGATCCGGCACTGGGACGCCGCCGACGCAAAGGGTGTTCCCTTTGACTTCGAAGTTATCGATAGGCACATGACTTGGGCGCTTCTCGCTCACGACGCGTTATTCTCCTGAAACAGGTCGGTGAACTCGGTGGCCAACGACTTCCGGTCGATCTTGCCGTTGGCATTGCGCGGCAATGGGTGCTGACGCAACTCCACATGCGCTGGGAGCATGAAGGCTGGGAGCAGAGGGCGTAGCTGGCTCACCAGGGACTCACCGGTCAATCCCTCATCACGAGCCAGTGCGACGACCACGATACCGTGGCCCAAGGTGGGGTGCGGGACCCCCAGGGCTGCTGCCTCCGCCACCAGGCCGGTGCTGTAAATGACCTCTTCGACCTCATTCGGGCTGACCCGGTAGCCAGAGGTCTTGATCATTTCATCCCGTCTGCCGATGAAATAAAGGAACCCGTCCTCGTCCATACGGACGGTATCGCCGGACCAGACCGCAAGCTCCTGCCTGGGCAGCCCCGAGGGTTGCCCAGGCGCGGGACGGAAACGCTCGGCGGTGCGCTCCGGGTCGTTCCAATAACCCTGTGCAACCAGTGCACCCCGGTGTACCAACTCGCCGGGCTCTCCGGGCGCACAGGGGCTCCCATCTTCGCGCACCACCATGATGTCGGCGTTAGGAATAGCCTTGCCCATGGAGTCGGGCCGGCGCTCCACCTCCTCTGGGGGCAGGTAGGTGGAGCGAAAGGCCTCAGTGAGCCCATACATCAGGTAGAGCTGCGTATGCGGTAGGCGTTCGCGCAAGGCATTCAGTGTCTTGCGCGGCATGGCGCCACCGGAATTGGTGAGATAGCGGAGGCTTTGGCTGGCCCCTTCCGGCCATTCGAGCTGGGCCAGCTGTATCCAGAGCGGGGGCACCGCCGCCAGCCCCGTGATCTGCTCGCGGTCAACGGCCTTGATGACGTCTCGGGGCAACAGGTAGTTGAGCAAGGACACCTGCGCACCGGTGAGAAAGGCGGTGGTGAGCTGACTGAGGCCGTAGTCAAAACTGAAGGGCAGCACCGAAAGGATGCGGTCCTCGGGCCGGTTCTCCAGGTACTGGGCAACACTTCGAGCGCCGGCCACCATATTCTGGTGGGACAACACCACCCCCTTGGGCTGCCCGGTACTCCCCGAAGTATAGAGAATAGCCGCCATGTCCGTGTCGATGGTCCGGTGTCCTCGAGCGCCCTGGGGGGCATCTTGCAGAGCAGCCCAGGCTTGAACCCTATGGGGAGTGCCACCCGGGCCGGGGCCTGGCGGCTCAGCATCCACCAGCAGCACGGTGTGTAGATCGGGACAGTGCGCGAGCGCAGCCTTTATCGCTTTGTATCGGTCTGCAGAGGTGACCAGGACTCGCACGTTACAGTCGCGGAGGATATAGCCCACCTGCTCGGCCTTCAGCAGCGGGTTGACCGGCACGAATACGCCACCGGCCAGGGAGGTGCCCAGCAGCGCGTGTACAGCTTCGGGGCGTTTATCCAAATAGACCGCCACCCGTTCCTGCTTCAAGAGGCCACATTGGCCTAATCCCGCAGCGGCTTTCTGGACATCATCCGCAAGCGTGCCATAGTCGATGGGGCAGTTTCGATGTCGCAAGGCGGGGGCAGATGGCGCACTTTCGGCGCTTTTCAGGACCGTTTCATGGACCAATGTGGGCGTATGCATGTTGTTGATTGGGCTCGCTTCCTTGGGGTCGTTGCCTGCTCCGGACTACCCTGCTGGCGTACTCGAGCGCCTGCAAGGTCTTCCGGGCGGTCACACTCCTCATGTGTTGACTAGTCTTAAGGGTGGCATGCTTCACAGCGTTTGCCAGTCAGCACCACGGGCCCAGTACCTGGTGGGGGCCATTCGGACAAGTAAAAAACTTTAGAGATGCGCGATTACACCCTCTTTTTGATCATAATGGTTCTCGTCCCCATCATCTTGGCGAGGCCTTGGGTGGGCATTCCGGCATGGTTCTGGGTCGGCCTGATGGTGCCGCATAGCCTGACTTGGACGTTCATGCGCACCTTCCCGATTGCCACAGTGATCGGCGGCACGACGCTGGTAGCCCTCTTGTTGGCCAAGGACCGGCGACCGCTCCCGCTTACCCGCGAGATGGTCATGCTGTTCCTTTTCCTTGCCTACGTGACCATGACCAGTTACTTCGCGGTCAACTCCAGTGGTGCCTGGGGCTTTTGGCAGCACTTCGTCAAGATTCTGCTGATCACCTTCGTAACCCCAATGCTTATTCATGGCCAGAAACGGATCGTTTGGGTGCTGTTGGTCATAACCTTCTCTATTGCGTTTTACGGTTTTAAGGGGGGCATATTTACTATTTCTACCGGGGGTAATTATCATGTGCTAGGCCCTAGGGATTCATTTCTTTCGGGTAACACCTACATTGGGATAGCGATGCTGATGGTGTTGCCGATGATACTGGTGACGGCCCGAATGTTTCACCAAAAATGGGTTGATTTGGGCTATCCGATTATTCAGCGATTTTCCAGGCCCATCGGTTGGGGGGTGTACGGGGTCTTTTGGCTCACTGCAATTGCCACCCTGGCGACTTATTCACGTGGCGCGCTGGTTGGCGTGCTGGCCATTGCACCCTTCCTCTTTATTAACATGAAGAAGAAATGGCTTTTGGTGGTGACCGGGTTTGTTGCGATTAGTGTGGTGGGCCTTACTGTACCCGACCGCTTGATGGACCGGTGGCAGACCATCCAGACCTATGAGGAAGACACCTCAGCTATGCAGCGGATCCAGTCCTGGGGGGTTAGCTGGAACATGGCCAAGGAGAGCCCGATAACAGGAAAGGGCTTCCGTTACAGTGTCCTGGGGTACGACTGGTGGATTCAATACGCAGAGTTTGAAGGCCATTGGCGTCATGTTCTGTCGCCGCATAGCGTCTATTTCGGGCTGATGGCACAGCACGGTTTTGGGGGGCTGGCAGTTTTCCTGCTATTGATGGGGTTCACCTTCATGACCCTGAATCGAATACGACGAACGGCACGCAGGAAAACGGGGCAAATCTGGCTCGCGGAATACGCTTGGGCAATACAGGTTGGGTTGATCGGGTATCTAGTTGCAGGCGCCTTCCTGGATGTGGCTTATTTCAATCTGTTGTATGCCTTTATTGCGCTGACGGTGATCATGCGGCGTGAACTGGAGGAGGCACCGCAAACGGAAACCGCCCAGGAAGAAGCGCGCTCTGCACGTCAGCCCTGGCCCGCTGCCAATGGTGTTTCGCCAACCGGTCTGGCACCACGTACAGTGAACCGCAGCGCTGACCATGGTTGAGCGATTCAGCCGTTGCCAGGATTTGTTGACCGATGCCCTCCGTGAACAGGTCCGGCCTGGCGTGGGGCTCTGGGACCCGTTGCGTGCTGGCCCTACTCCGCCAGACCATTACGGCAATACCAGTGCCGCCCTGGCCTTGTTGCTAAGCCGGGGCGGTCCCGATCCAATGTGGCAGGAGCCGCTCGGGGCCTGGCTTGGCTTGGCCCAGGGGCGTATCGGCCACGCGCCGTTCAATCGTTTCCTTCTCAACCTTATCGCAGGAGTGCCTGCCGCTAGGGAGGTCGGAAGTGGCCGCGCCTTGCTCGCGGGCCGGAATCGTTGTCGCCTGCAGAGGCATTATCCTTCCAACAACTGGCGGCTACTTGCTCAACTGTGCCAACTGATCGAGGCAGAAACCACATGGCGCCGGCAAAGGGCGCTGGATAATCTGCTGTCCAGCTTGGATCGATGGCTGACATCCGCCGGGGGGTTTATCGATTTCCCCGCCCGCCCGCAAAAGGGGACTCTGGGGGCGACCCCCATTGCCTATCACCACAAGGCCCTGTTTGTGACCACAGTGGCGGCCTGCTTTGTAGATTCGAGCAAGCTTTCCCAAGCCCTGCAGCGCATGCTTGACTGGGCGTTGTCCTATTGGGATGGCGCTGGTCACGCCGGCGGCTACGGGCGAAGCACTCATTCTCTATTCGGCGATGCTTGTTTGGTGGCAAGCCTCCGATTGTTGGGGGTCCAAGGGACGGAAAGTCGGCCTACGGGTGCTGGCCAGGTGCTGGATGGCGTTTTGGCGCGCTGGGAGGCCCAGCGTCGTTCGGACGGCCTAATAGGGTTGACCCCGGCAGATGGGGAGAGTGCCGGCCAGTCGGGCTGGGACAATTACATGTATCTCTCGGTGTACAACGCCTGGGCCGCCGCAATCCTCGCTTGGGCTGAGTTTATGCGCGTATCGGGAGATAACCGCCCCGGCCTTTCCGACATACGGTGGCCCGATCATGATAAGGCGGTGGGTCAGGATCAAGAGGCAGGGCTGATGTGCATTAAGGGCCACGATGGGCTGAGAGTGTTCCTGTCGACCAGGGGGCAAACCCCACAGGCCTTCAGCCGGACTCACGCCGAGCTCCGTTACGCTGGCGGGGTACCGTTCCACGTCAACTGCGAGCGCCGTGTCCTCTGCCCGCCCACCCTGAGGATTGCCCGGGATGATTTGTTGGCCCGGCCTGCTATGTTGGGTTGGACGCCGGTCTTTCGCGTACAGGGCGAACTCTGGGGATTAACGGACTATGCCCTGATTTCTGTGCGAGAGGATGACAGCGGTGTGCAGGTGGTGTTGGAGGGGGTTGCGACTGCCCTGCTACGCCCAGAGCCCATCACGTTCTGGCAGCGCTTCTTCACAGCGGTAGATTGGCGGTTAGGGGGCAACCAGGGGCGACGCTCGGCGTTACGAAGGGGAAAGAATTATGCACTAAGCGCTCGTTTGACGTTTTCAGTCGCTCGGACATCACGACGTGTCGCTCAAGAATTGGTGTTACACCAGGGCGAGAGTCGGCCCGTTGAGTATTTGAATCCGGGGGGGCACGCCCTAGTGGCGATCCATCCGCCCGCGCAGCGTGAGATTTCCTTTTCCCGGATCGGTCCCGCCCAGGGGGAAGCACCCTTCCACGATGCCAAGCAGGACGTAGACGAGGTGCCTGTGGACGCCGCCATTGGTCATGCTGTCGGCTGTGCAATGAGACCGGCTGTGCTACCCCCCGGTGCTTACCGCCAGCGCCTGGTATTGGCCTGGTGATTCGTCTTGGGGCTATCAGCGAGGGATAACAAGGCAGTTAACCAGAGGATATGGGCACACCATCCATGAAGAGCAGCGCGGAACAGTTTGATGAAGAATCCGTAGTAGCGTCCCTCAGAGTCGGTCTCTCAGAACGCTCCCTCGGAGAGCCGCAGCATATCGAGCGTGTTCGGCGGCAGCGTAGGCAAAGTTCATTCGTTGCCCGTTATAGAGTCGTGTTCCCCAACGGTGAGCAGGAGGACTTATGGGCCAAAGTGCTGCACGCCAACCCGGCCAAGGAAGACCTGAAACGGCGGCTCATCATCCGCGATTATGACTTGAACTGCCGTGTTTATCAGGCTTTTTCAGGGGATAGCCGTTTCCGTGTGCCCCCGCCCTTGTTCTCCTTTCCGGAGCAGCGTCTCATTGTAACCCGGCATACGCCAGGTGTCCGTTTGCACGATAAGCTCTTGGCAGTCCCCCGCTTCGCAAGGCGGGCGGATGTGGGGGATGACCTGATGCATAGCTTCCGAGCCTGCGGACAGTGGCTGCGTCGGTTCCAAGAGACAACGGATGACTATTATCCCGGTGCGGCAGCTGGAGAAAAACCGCCCCCCAAAAGGGATATTCATCGACTTGCCGATATGACGCTGGAGCGTATTACTGCGCTACTCGACACTCATTACAAGCCCTTGCTGCGCTGTGATTGGGAAGGGGTTCGTGCCTACGTTGCAAGGCAATGTGAACAGGCAGAAACACTGAATGGCCGTACCTGCGCCGTACACGGTGACTTCTTTCCTGGCAACCTATTGCTGGACGGTGATGGAGTTGTCGGCCTGGATTTTGTCAGCGCAGGCTGGGGAGAGCCTTTGTTCGACTTGAGCTACTTTGTCTTTCAGGTGGAAACCTGGGCGCAGCGTTCTGTTGGTCGTCAGCATCGCCAACTGATCGATGCCTTTTTGAAGGGGTATGATCCGACTCTGAGCTACGTGGGGTTTTGGAGTGCCTCACCGGTATTGCGGCTACTCTTCGTCAACTACCGGGTCGCCCGACTTCTCTCGTTGGTGCCGAAGCGGCCAACAACGTGGCATCGCCGCATCAGCCGGCACTGTCAGATCTACGCCGCCATTCGTGATCTTCAGAAGGCATTGCCGGCATGACCCGGGGCGACTCACCAGGGGTGGTTAGTTTCTGGGGGCCACTTTCCGGTCGGTGCACCCAAGGTAGACCGACAGTCCTATGAATGTCAGACGGGGCTTGGGCGTAAGCGCCATCGCCCAGATGGCGGCGTTTATCTTCGGCTTTATCAGCGTCGTGGTCGTCTCCCGCCTGCTGACGCCCGAGGAGATCGGCATCTTCTCGGTGTCAGTGGCCATCCTTGGCTTTGCCCATTTATTCCGTGAGTTTGGTGTCGGGCAGTACCTCATCCAAGCGAAACGCGTGGGCGAACGGGAGTTTCGGGCTGCATTCTCGGTTGCACTGATTACCTCGTGGGCCATCGCGCTAGCGCTGTTTTTGATCAGTACCCCCATGGCCTCATTTTACGGACACCCGGGCGTAGCCGAGGTCTTGTCTCTGCTGGCCTTCAATTTTCTGATCATGCCCTTTGGCACGCCGCTGCTGTCCTTGCTGCGCCGAGAACTGGAATTCGACAAGTTGGCCATCGTGCATGGTGCGGGGGCATTCGTGAATGCGGCCGTCACCATTAGTGCCGCCTGGATGGGTGAAAGCTACTTAAGTATGGTCTGGGGGTCTATTGCACAGCATGTTTCGAAGGTAATCATGCTGAATTACTTCAGGCCTGGCCAGGTCTGGATTCTACCTGGGCTATCCGGTCTCTCAGCAGTAGTGCGTTTTGGTTCCATTGTCAGTCTCTCTGGCATAGTGAATGAAATGGGGCGAAGCGCACCCGACTTGATTTTCGGTCGCACGCTAGGTTTTTCTGAGGTGGGTTTTTATAGTCGCGCTGTAGGGCTGCGGCGGATGTTAGTCGGGCGGGTGACACGATTAGTCAAGGGGGTCCACTTCCCGGTTTTTGCCAAGAGCGTCCGGCAAGGGGGGGATGCTGCTCAGCTTTACGGACAGACCATGAACTACATGGTTGCGGTTGTAGCGCCTGTATTAGGCGTATTGGCTGTGCTCTCCGAACCATTGATTCTATTCCTTTTCGGCCCCCAGTGGGAGCGTTCGGTGCCAATGGCTGCCATGATCACGGCCTACGCCATCATCGTGACCCCTTATTCGCTCTATAACTCCTCGCTTACCGCAGTGGGTCGTGTGGGCCTGGTGCTAAACACAGAAATAGCCATCCAGTCGGTGCGCATTCTGGTGCTGATGACTTCCTTATGGTTGGAGTTGGAGCAAGTCGTTGCGTTGTTGGTCATTGCTTTTCTCGCCCAAGCGGTATTCTCGCAAATGGCCTTGAAGCGGGCCTTCGGACTTGGCTTTCGGCGTTTGTTCACCTTCGTTGCGCCCGCGTTGCTGCTGGTCGCCTATTCTGTGCTGGGGCCGGTGATGATTATGTTCCTGGTGGATGAGGTGGGGCGCGAGGCCGTGCCTAGGGTGATTGTCTTGATGGCGGGTGGGAGCTTAGCCGTGGTGGGCTGGGTGGTGGGAGTGCACCTTCTAGACCATCCGATGAAGTCGGAACTCTATCGCATCTTGAGGGCGCTCGAGCCGATTGGGGCGCGTTTGCGGTGGTCATCAAAATAAGGGGCCCCAGAATAAACCGGAGGTCGATTAGGGCTTAGAGGGGGTGATGCGGGGCAGTCTAGCCTCGCACCATGGACTTGATCATACTGAGCCCCGCGTAGCGCCAACTGGGGAGATGTAGTGGGTGTTTGGAGAGCGCAGTGAGGAATGCCCGCCTGGCTAGTTTCGGATGGCCCTGCCAGTAGTGATGATAGCCGAAATTAAAGCAGGCGTAGGCCAGGCGCCGCTGTACCGCGGTCCAGTCCGAACGGCCCCCGTCCGGCCCCTCGAGGCCCCAGCGAGCGAGCGCTTTCTCCACCACCAGCTGCTCATAATTGACGTCTGGCCACTGGTTGATGCACCCGCCGCCGTGCAGGCGGTAGAGGGCAAAAATCCGGTCTATCTGGCGGATTTCAGTCTGCCGCGAGGCGCGCAACCAGTAATCATAGTCCTGCCCCCGCTTTAGCTCGGGATCAAACCGTCCCACCTTTTCGATGAGGCTGCGCCGAGCCATGACAGTGATGGTATGCAGTAACGAGCCGAAAAGCAGCCGGTTGTAGAGCCATCCAGAGCCCTCGGGCACGATCGGCAGCTGCTCTGGGGGCGGTAGGTCTGCGGCCAGGTTGGGCACCATGTTTTCTGGCGCTGGGAAATGGCCGCTCTCGTTCGGCTTCCACGGTAGCCATTCGGAGTAGATCATCCCGATCTCCGGATGCGCCTCCAGGTAGCCCACCTGCGCCGTCAGTTTGCCCGGCAGCCACACGTCGTCGGAGTCGAGAAAGGCGATGTACGCCCCTTGGGCGGCATCCAGGCCCTGATTGCGCGCCACCGCTGAGCCCTGGTTGGCCTGGGTGAGCAGCCGAACCCGGTCGCCGTAGGCTTGTACCCGGGCCACGGTGTCGTCGCTGGAGCCGTCGTCGATGACGATCAGTTCCTTGTTTGGATAATCCTGCGCCAGAATGCTATCGATGGCCTCTTCGATGTAGGCAGCGGCATTGAACGCCGGCATGATCACAGAGACCAGCGGTTGTGTCGTCGGGCTGGTACCCGCGACCGCCCGCTCCGACCCGCGCTGTAGGCACCCCAGGGTCTTTTGCCACAGGGCGGGTACGGTGCGGATCTCCTGCGTGGACCAGAAGGGTTCGCCGGACACCACCGTGGCGTGCACGTTGGCGCCGGCCTCCCGCCAGTCATCCACCTTCCGCTGGCTGGCGGGCGGGAGTTGCGGGGCGTCGCCTTGCATCACCTCCAGCCAGTGCACCGGGGTGTCCTGCGGCGGTGACGACAGGCGCGCGGCTTCCAGCGCCTGGGCCATGTGGGGCGTGAGGGCGTAGCCGGCGATCTCCAGGGTCTCGCCAGCGCCCAGGCGGTTGCGCAGTTCGGTCGTGGTCTCCCGGTCCCCGCCCATCATGCCGGCCGCCATGCGCAGACGCAGAAACTGAGTCAGAAAGAGCTTGCCGTTGCTGACCGGTTGCCAGTAGACGAGCCCCGCGGGCGGCACCTGCAGGCCCTGAGCCAGCGCCCCGGCCAGCAGGCACCCTGTGCGCAGGCCCCACAGATACAGGGGGGCGGGAAAGCGTTCACAGAGCGTCTCCGCGCAGAGACGGAGATCATCCAGCCACCCGTCCCAGCGGGCTTCCGGCAAGTCGCCGCCGCTGTCGCCACAGCCGTAAAGGTCGGGCAGCAGCACGGCGTAGCCGGCAGCCGCCAGCCTGCGCGCCTGCTCCGCCACCATGCGGCGGGATTTGTTCAGCTCCTCGGCGAAGGGGGGCACATAGAGCACACAGCCCTTGGCCTCGGCCGTTCTCGGTGGGTGGAGGACATGAAAAAGCGGCCCCTGGGTGCCGTCCAGAAATCCGGCTTCCATGCAGCGGGGACCCTCAGGCCTCTTCCAGCTTCGATTCCACGAAGTCGCAGAGGGCGCCCACGGTCTCGAAGGTTTCGGCGCTGACATCGTCATCCTCCACCACGATGCCAAAGCGTTGTTCCAGCTCGGTGATGACGGACACCACCGCCATCGAGTCCAGCTCCGGAAGGTCCCCCAGCAGCACGGTGTCGCGGTCGAAGGATTGGGCCCGGCCGTTCAGGCTGAGTGCGCTGTCCAGGATATCCCTGACCTGGTCTAGACTTGACATGAAACAGTTACCTCCGAGGTGTGTGAAACACATCGAATTGTAGCAGCTGACTTGAGGAATGGATGACCAAATGGCGGGACTTTGCGGCTGGCTGAGCACGGGCGGCGGACAGGACGGGCGCGACATTCGTGAGAGGGCAGAGAGCCTGGCGGCACGCCACGGGGCCGGCACCCAGCACCGGGCCAACCCGCGTGCCGCCTGCCTGGTCCGGGACGGCTGGCTGGTAGAGGACGATCAGGGCCGGATCGCGGCGCTGGTCGGTCACCCCTTCTGGCGCGACCGCGAGCTGGCCGAGTATGCCGCCGCGAAGGATCACGCCCGTGCCCTGCTCCATGCCTGGCAGCAGTATGGGGCGGGGCTGTTCGACCGGCTGGGCGGGGACTTCGCCCTGGTGGTGATCGACACCGCACAGGGGCGCGTGCTGGCCGGCGTGGACCGGATCGGGCAGCAGCCGCTGCACTACGCCCGCATCCCCGGCGGGGTGGTCTTCGGCAGCACGGCGGACAGCGTGTTGGCCCACCCGGGCTTGTCCCGCACCCCGACCGCGGAGGGGCTCTACCACTACCTGTTCTTCCACATGCTGCCGGCGCCGGTGAGCCTCTTTCCCGGCTTGGCCAAGTTGCAGGGCGCCCACTGTCTTGAGGCGGAGGCCGGCGAGGTGCAGGTCCGTCCCCACTGGCAACCCCGATTCGACGAGCCTGACGCCGCTGACGAGTCGGCGCTGGGCGAGGAACTGCGTGGGCGGCTGCGTGAGTCGGTGCGCCGGCGGGCCGACGTGGATCGGCCGGGTGCCTTCCTCAGCGGGGGGCTGGACAGCTCTACCGTCGCCGGCATGCTCGCCGACGTGCGCCCGGGCGAGGCCGATACCTTCAGCATCGGCTTTCACGCCGAGGGTTACGATGAGCTGCCCTATGCGCGCATCGCTGCCCACCATTTCGGCACCCGCGCCCACGAGTATTACGTGACTCCCGAGGACGTGGTGGAGGCGGTGCCGCTGATCGCGGCCAGCTACGACGAGCCCTTCGGCAATTCCTCGGCCCTGCCCGCCTATTTCTGCGCCCGGGTGGCCGCCGATCAGGGCGTGACCCGCATGCTCGCCGGCGATGGTGGGGATGAGCTGTTCGCCGGTAACGCCCGTTACGCCAAACAGGGCGTGTTCGAGCACTGGGGCCGCTTGCCGGAGGCCGCCCGCCGCGCCCTGGAGCCCCTGTTCACTACCCTGCCGCGGGGGCTGCCGGTGCTGGGCAAGGCGCGCAGCTACGTGGAGCAGGCCCGCATCCCCCTGCCCGACCGCATGCAGACCTATAACTACCTGCACCGGCTGGCGGTGGAGGACATGCTGGCGCCGGACTTCCTTGCCGCCATCGACCGGGACGCCCCCTGGGGGCTGATGCGCGACATCTACCACCGTCCGGCGGAGGCTACCAGCCTCAACCGCATGATGTATCTGGACTGGCAGCAGACCCTGGCGGACAACGACCTGCGCAAGGTGAGCCGGATGGTGCAACTGGCCGGGCTCGACGTGGCCTACCCCATGCTGGACGATGACCTGGTCGAGTTCTCCTGCCGGGTCCCCTCAACACTGAAGCTGCAAAAGGGGCGTCTGCGCCACTTCTACAAGGAGGCGCTGTCCGGTTTTCTGCCCGCCGAGATCATCGACAAGAAGAAACACGGCTTTGGCCTGCCCTTCGGGGTCTGGATGCACGAGCACGCCCCGCTGCGGGAGATGGCCTACGACAGCCTGCTGCGCCTCAAGGGGCAGGGCTTCCTGCGCCCGGCCTTCATCGATGAGCTGATCCGGCTACACCGGGAGGGCCACTCCGCCTACTACGGCGATTTCGTCTGGATCCTGATGATGCTGGATTTGTGGCTGGAGGCGCATCCGGCCGACAGCTCGGTCCGGTTGCCCCGGGCTGCTCAGGCCTAGGTGCTCTCTACCCGGCAGACCACGTGGCGGTGCTTGCCGTTGGGCTCCGGTGGCACCGTGTCCACCCGGCGCAGGGTGACAGCCACCTCCGGCCCCAGGGCGTCCGCAAAGGCGGTCCGCAACCGCTGCTCGAACCCCTCGTCGGGGGGCGGGTCGGCGCTCAGCAGCACCTCCACCGCATCGCGTCGGTGCTGGACGATCTTGTAGGCCCGCAGCCCTTGGATCTCCCGCAGCAGGTAGTTGAAGCGACTGCCGTGCACCCAGGCGCCGTTCCAGGCCAGCAGGCCGTCGTTGGACCGGCCCTCCAGGCGGCTCAGCCGGGGCAGCGCGCGCCCGCAGGGGCAGGGGGTAGGGTCGAGTGCACCTCTGTCGCCGGTGCGGTAGCGGATGAAGGGGAACTCGGGCCCGGCCAGGTTAGTGACCACGATATGGCCGGTTTCGCCGGGGGCGACCGGTTGGTCGGTGTCGTCCAGCACCTCGACAATCAGGTACTCGGCGCTGATGTGCAGCCCCCCCGCCGGGCATTCCCGGGCAATGAAACCGGCGTCCCGGGCGCCGTACTCGTTGGCCACGCCGCAGCCCATCACCTCGCCGATCACCCCGCGCCACTCCGGGCGCAGCACCTCCGAGGTGGTGAAAGCCACGCGGATGCCCAGATCACCCAGCCGCTGGTCCTGCTCCCGCGCCCGCCAGGCCACCCGGGCCAGCGCCGAGGGGTAGCCGAAGAGCATGCGCGGGCGGAACCGGCGAATCTGATCGATGACCCCGTCCAGGCCCGGCCCGTCCAGCGCCTGCGCCGGCACCAGCCGGGAGCGCATCAGCCGGTCGCGCCAGGCCCGGACCCGGTCCTGGGCCTGGTTCTCCACCGCCGAGCCCCAGAGCACCAGCTCGCGGTCGCCGATATCCACGTCCCACCAGCGGGTGGCGCGCCACTTGGCGGCGATATCCAGGCTGATGCGCGCCTTGCTCAGCCAGAAGGTCAGTGGCTCTCCGGAGGAGCCGCTGGTCTGCTGTCGGACCAGGCCGGTGGCGCCCTCCGCCAGCCAGTCCTGGCCTTGTGCCCGGATCAATGCCTTGTCCGTGACCGGCAGCCGGGTCAGGTCCTCGAGCGAGCCAAACTGCTCCGGCGTGAGGCCCTCCTCCTGGAACAGCCGCCGGTAATAGGGCACCCGGCTGGCCACCTCACGCAACAGGGCTTGCAGCCGTTGCGTCTGGAGCCCGGCCAGCTGCTCCGCCGGCCACCACTGGCTCGCCTCCAGGGCCCGGCGCTGGGTGACGCTGGTGTGGCCCTTCAGTCGCTCGTGCAGGGGGAAGAGGCCTCTGGCCACCAGGTGGGTCCAGGCGCTCATGACTCGCTGGAGGAGGGGGCCGGAACGGCAGCCGGGGTCCTGCCGTCGTGGAGGGCCTGGAAGGCGGCCACCAGTTGCGGGATGCGGGCCCGCCAGGCGTTGGCGCGGGCGTGGGCCAGGATGGCCTCGCGGTCCCAGTCGCGCGCCAGGGCCTGGTCGATGGCCTCGCGCAGGGCGTCACCATCGCCGTAGGGGACCAGCAGGCCCACCTTTTCGGAACCCACCACCTCGGCATTGCCGCCCACCCGGGTGGTGACGATGGGCAGGCCGCAGGCGCTGGCCTCCAGAAAGACGTTGGCCCAGCCCTCGAAGCGGGTGGCCAGGACGAACAGGTCGCCCGCCGAGTAGACGTGGCGCAGTTCATCCGGTGGCACCTGGCCGAGAAAGTGGACCCGGTCGTCGAGCCCCAGTGAAGCCACCTGCTGGCGCAGTTCTGACTCGTTGTTGCCCTCGGGGCTGGCGCCGCCGGCGATGGCAAAGTGCAGGTCCGGGTGGCGCCTCAGCAGGTCGGGCAGCACCGCGATCACCCGGTGGAAGCCCTTGCGCTCGGTGAGCCCGCCCACCGAGACCAGCAGTCGGCTGTCAGCGGGCAGGCCCATGCGAGCCCGGCTGCTGGCCCGGTCTTCCGGGTAGAACCGCTGCAGATCGACGCCGTTGCCCACTACTTGCACGTGGTTTGGCCCCTGACCCCAGGCGATGGCGTCCTGGCGCAGCGAGTCGGCCACCGAGAAGACGTGGGCGGCGTCGCGCAGAGCACGGTCGATCTGTCGGCGGTGAGCGGATTGGCCCTCGAAACGGGTCAGGCTGCCGCGCAGGGTGATGGTGTAGGGGCGGTTCAGCCAGCGGCACAGCCAGCGCGCCGCCACCCCGTCGGGATAGACGAAGTGGGCGTCGATGACATCGTAGTCGAAGGTTTGCTTTAGCTGCCGCATCAGCGGCAGGCTGCCCAGGGCCTGGAAGAACCCGTCGGTCCACTTGAGCAGCCCGGGGATGCAGAAGAAGCGCGGATGGTGCACCCGGATGCCGTCCTGCTCCTCGAACAGCGGCACATCGGCCGCGCGGGAGTGGGGGCGCAGCCGGCCCAGCAGCCTCTGAAAGGGAAACCAGGGCACCGGTGCCACCACCTCCAGGTCCAGGTGTTCGGCCACGCGGCGCATGCGCTCGCGCACGAACAGCCCCATGCCGGGCTGCGCCCGGTTGGGATAGACACGGGTGTAGACCACCAGGCGGGGGCGACGCTCAGCCGGCACGGGCGGCCTCCCTGCGCTCGCTCAGGCCGTTGTAGATGGCCTGGTAGCGGGCAACGCTCACCGGCCAGTTGCGCTCTTCCTCCACGAAACGGCGACCATTGGCGCGGACCTGCGGCCAGTCGGCTTCCCGGGAAAGGGTGGCCAGCACGGTGTCGGCCAGCGCCGCTGGATCGCCGGCGCGGAACAGCCAGCCCGTCTCGCCATCGCGGATCAACTCCCGGTGGCCGCCCACGTCGGAGGCCACCAGCAGCCGGCCCTGGGCCATGGCCTCCAAGGGTTTGAGAGGCGTGACCAATTCGGTCAGGCGCATGGAGTGGCGCGGGTAGACCAGCAGGTCCACCAGGTCGTAGTAGCGGTTGACCTGGTCGTGGGGCACCCGGCCGGTGAAGACCACCTGGTCGGCGATGCCCAGCGCCCGGGCCTGGGTCTTGAGGGCCTCCGCCTGGCTGCCACCCCCCACCAGCAGGATGCGGACGTCGGGGGCCTGTTCATGGATGCGGGGGAAGGCCTGCAGCAGCAGGTCCAGCCCTTCGTAGGCGTAAAACGAGCCGATGAAGCCCAGCACCCGGCAGCCCTCGAGGCCCAATTCCGCCTTAAGGGCCGGGTCGGCGGTGCCACCCAGCCGGAAGCGCTCGGCATCCACCGCGTTGGGGATGACGGTGACGCGCTCCGGGGCGATGCCGCGCCCGATGATATCGCCGCGCAGGCCTTCGCAGATGGTGGTGACGTGGTCGGCCCGGGCCAGGGCGTGGGTCTCCAGGGCGCGGGTGAGCCGGTAGCGCACCCCCTGCTCGCGGCTGGTGCCGTGGTCCACGGCGGCATCCTCCCAGAAGGCCCGCACCTCGTAGACCACCGGGATGCCCAGCCGCCGGCCCACCCGCAGGGCGGGGATGGCGTTCAGGGCCGGCGAATGGGCGTGCAGCACGTCCGGCTGGTTGTCCTGGGCCACCTGTTGCAGGCGCCGGGTTAGGGCATCCATCAGGGACCATTCCCCCAGGCCGGGCACCCGTAGCGGGGTGTGCGGCGTGCGGTGGAAGTACAGTCCTTCTGCCCACTCCTCGGTGTCCGTGCCGTTGCCGGAGGCCGCCCCGTGCTTCGGGCTGGTCAGGTGTACCGTCTCCCAGCCCAGCCGGTGCTGCTCGCGCAGGATGGCGGCGGTGCGGAAGGTGTAGCCGCTGTGCAGTGGGATGGAGTGATCAAGTATATGCAGTATTCTCATGGACATGCCGTGTCAGCACCGCTCCGGGCCAGGAACTCGTCGAACATCAGCAGAGACCACAGCGCCGGGCTGTGGTCCCGGGCACCGCGGGTGTGTTCGTCCACCAGTCGTTGCACGAAATCCATGTCGAATAGGCCGGACTCGCCGATGCGCGGCCCCAGCACCTGGTCGTGTACCCTCTGCCGCAGCGGGCCGCGGAACCACTCCGCTACCGGCACCGCGAAGCCGCGCTTCTTCCGGTATAGCACCTCGTGGGGCAGGTGGGGCTCCATGGCCTTCTTGAGCAGGTGCTTGCCCTCGCTGCCGTTCAGCTTCATCTCCGGCGGCAGGCCGGACATCCACTCCACCAGCTTGTGGTCCAGGATCGGCACCCGCACCTCCAGGGCGTGGGCCATGCTGGCCCGGTCCACCTTGGTCAGGATGTCCCCCGGCAGGTAGGTCTTCATGTCCAGGTACTGCACCAGCGACAGCGGGTGGTCGGTGGGTGCCTGTGGCGCGTGCCGGCGCAGCACGTCCACGGCGCTGTAGCCCTGCAGTTCACGGCGGAAGCCGGGCGAGAACAGGTGTTGGCGCAGGTCGTCCCGCAGGATGGAGACGCCCTGGAAATAGCCCTCCACCGCGTCCCGCGCCAGGGCCTGGAAGGTGGCCTTTGCGCGGAAGACCCGGGGCGCCCAGTCGGCCTTGGGGTAGACTTGTGCCAGCGCACCGAACAGCCCGCGGCGCAGGCCCAGGGGCAGCAGGCCGCGCAACTGCTCTTCGCCCAGGTGGTGGCGGTAGCGCCGGTAGCCGGCCAGGTTTTCGTCGCCGCCATCGCCGGACAGTGCCACTACCACCTGTTTGCGGGCCTGCTCGCAGACCCGGTAGGTGGGGAGGGCGGAGCTGTCGGCGAAGGGTTCGTCGTAGAGGGTGCCCAGCTTGCCCAGCAGGTCAAAATCGTTGGGGTTGACCTGGTCCAGCCGGTGGCGGGTGTGGTAGCGCTCGGCCACCATCCGGGCGTACTCCGACTCGTCGTAGCGCGGGTCATCAAAACCGATAGAGCAGGTGCGGACCGGATCATCGGACAGGCCGGCCATCATGGCCACCACGGCGCTGGAGTCCACCCCGCCGGAGAGGAACGCACCCAGCGGTACCTCGGCCACCAGGCGGATCTCCACCGCCTCGCGCAGGCGGCGCACCAGTTCCTCGGCGGCTTCGGCCTCGTCCATGGCCGGCAAGGGGGCGAAGGGCACATCCCAGTAACAGCGGCTGGCGGGCACCCCGCCCTGCCCCCGCCGCACAGTCAGGGCGTGGCCGGGGGGCAGCTTGTGCACGCCGGCGAAGATGCTGCGCGGCTCCGGCACGTAGCCGAAGCCGAAGTACTCCTCCACGGCGCACGGGTCCAGTTGCCGGGGCAGGTTCGGGTGGGCCATCAACGCCTTCAGCTCGGAGGCGAATACCAGGTGCCCGTCCGGCAGCGCCGCGTAGTAGAGCGGCTTGATGCCGAGCCGGTCGCGGGCCAGGAAGAGCGTCTCGCGGTTGCGGTCCCAGACGGCGAAGGCGAACATGCCGCGAAAGCGCTCCACGCAGGCCTCGCCCCACTCCTCCCAGGCGTGGACGATCACCTCGGTGTCGCAGTGGGTGCGGAAGGTGTGGCCGGCCCGCTGCAGTTCCCGGGTCAACTCGGGGAAGTTGTAGATCTCGCCGTTGTAGGTGACCACCACGGACCCGTCCTCGTTGAACAGCGGTTGCTGGCCGCTGGACAGGTCGATGATGGACAGCCTGCGGTGGGCGAACCCCAGCCCGGGCTCGTGGTGCACCCCGCCCTCGTCCGGGCCGCGGTGGTACTGGGTCTGGTTCATGGCCTCCAGCAGCGGGAGGTCGATCGGGCGCTGCGCCTGCAGGTCAAAGATACCGGTGATGCCGCACATGGTTCAGCAGCGCCCCCTGTGGGTTGTCGGGGCGGGGTGACGTGCCAGCGCCTGTTCGTAGACCTTCATGTAACCCTCCACCATGGCCTCCATGCTGAATGCCGCCTCGGCCCGCGCGCGGGCGGCCTGCCCCTCGCGCTGGCGGCGGTCCGGTTCCTCCAGGTAGGCCTGTATTTGCCGGGCGAGGGCGGCCGGATCCCCGGCGGGGACCAGCGCGCCGGTCTCACCGGGCTGCAGCAGGTCCGGGTTGCCGCCCACCTCGGTGGCGATCACCGGCAGGCCGCAGGCCATGGCCTCGAGGATGGTGTTGCAGATGCCTTCCGCCAGCGAGGGCAGGACGAACAGGTCCATGGCGCGCATGAGCCCGGGCACGTCGTCCCGCGCCCCGGGCAGCCAGGCCTGTTCCGCCACGCCGGCTTCGTCCAGTTGCCGGGCCACCGCGTCGCGCAGTGGGCCATCGCCCACCAGCACCAGGCGGAGCCGGGGGAAGAGCGCCGGTAACCGCTCGCGCAGGTGGATGAACGCCCCGACCAGGTCCTGGGGCGCTTTCACCGCCTGCAGGCGCATCACGCTGCCGATGACGACGCTGTCTTTTGAGGCAAAGCCCTCCGGCAACGGGGTGGCCTCGCCGGGCCCGCGCGGGGCGAACCGGTGGGTATCCACGCCGTTGCAGACGTGGTGCAGGCGATCGTGCCCGATGCCAATGGCCTCGGACAGGTAGGCCAGCTGGTGGCGGGACAGGGCGATGTAGTGCCCCACCAGCGGCCGCGCCATGCGCCGCATCAGCCGGTGCTTGGCCCGGGAGCCGTCCAGGTCACCCACGTCCCAGCCGTGCTCGCCGTGGATGCGCGTCCGCACCCCGGCCGCCGCCGCCGTGGCCTGCGCCTCCAGGGTGGCCAGGTTGCGGGTGTGGACGATAGCGGGCTGGAGCTCCCGCAGCAGGCGGCGCAGCCGCCAGTGCACGCCCACGTCCTTGCCTTCGCGCTTGTGCAGCGCGTAAAGGCCCACATCGGCGCGCCGGATGCGCTGGCTGAAGTCGGTGTAATCGGTCATGCAGATGATGGCGTGGCGGTAATGCGCCGCGGGCATGTGGTTGATCAGGTTCACCAGCCCGTTCTCCATGCCACCCACGTCCAACCGATGGATGACATGGGCGACCAGCGGGCGCTGGTCGGTCCCGTCCGTGGCGGCGATGGGTGGTGCGATGCTCATCGGCGGGTCACCTCTTCGAGCAGCGACAGCAATTGGGGCATAGCCGCCTGCGCGTAGGCCTCCATGGCCGCCTCGGCCTGTGCCGGGTCGTCGCCCCTTTCCGCATAAATCACCACCAGGGCGGCGTCATCGCGCCCGCCCAGCAGGCGGTTGAGGGCCTCGCGCGCCTTCACCTCGTGGCCACTGGTGGTCAGCCGGCCATCCACCCAGTACCAGCGCCAGGCGATGAGCTCGCGCTCGTCCCCGTCACCACCGGAGAGCAGTACGCGGTCGCCCCGTCGGTCTACGCCCGGTACCGCCACGCGCCCCCCGCCCCGCTGCTGCCAGTCATCGCGGTGACGGCCGGCGAGGGTGTTTGCCCACCCCACCATGTTGCCGTGCCGGAACTGGGCACGGTAATAGCCGATGTGCAGGCCAACGGCCTGGTCCTCCCCCTCCTGGGTGGCCAGACCGTTGCGGCTGGCACGGGCGTTCAGGTAGCCCGGTGTCCAGGGCGGCGGGGCAGCTGTCTCCTCCGCGGCCTGCCAGCCCTCGGGCAGCAACGGGCCGCTGCCCAGGCCCTCCACCTCGCCCAGGTCGCGCTGGTTCATCCAGCCGGCGTAAAGGGGGCCGCTGGCCACCAGCAGCAGGGCGAGCAGCGTGGTGGTCGCCATCCGAGAACCGGAGGGCGGCACCGACGCAGCCGCGGCGGGGCGGGGTTTCGGCGGCAGGTGGTCCTCCCGCCAGAAGGCCCCGATCAAGAACATCAGGAAAATGACCACGCCGAAGAAGATCCAGCCGTAGATCAGGTGGTCCACGCCGGCCGCCAGGCGCATGTCGCTCAGGTGGCCGATCATCACGATCCCGTAGGCGCGCAGCCAGTTGGCAACGATGGGCACCAGGATGGCGATGGCGACGAACAGCAGGCGGCGCTTCCAGCTGCGGTACATCAGGTGGGCGAACAGGGTGCCCAGCGCCAGGGAGGCGATCAGGTAGCGCACCCCGCTGCAGGCGGCCACCACCGACCAACGCCCGGTGGGCAGTTCGAAGAAAAGCCCGTCCCGGTAGACCGGCACGCCGGTCAGGCGTATCGCGCCAACGGTGAAGTCGGCGGTCCAGATCATCATCGGCTCGACCATGAACTCGCCGAAGGGCACGGCGAACAGCAGGTAGGCCAGCGGGAACTGCAGCCGGCGTGTGATCTGCGTGCCCAGGATGAGCCAGGTGAGCGCCGGCACCATGAGCACCGCGGCGAACTGGCGTACCGAGATCACGTCCACCAGCTCGCCCATCACCCAGGCGACCGTGAGCAGGCCCAGGGGGATGAGCGCCAACAGGCAGGGCTGCGGCTGCAGTCGGGCCAGCTCATGGCGGAGCCGGAAGACCAGGAAGAGGACGATGGGGAGGATCAGGTACCCGTGGGTGAAGGTCTCCGAGCGGTCCCAGATGGCCACCATGGAGGCGAAGGTGCCCTGGAAGGCGATCAGCAGGGTCAGCAGGGCCACGCCCATGGCCGCCAATGCCCGGGGCCATCCCGGGCCCAGGCTCATGCTGATGGGCCGTGGTTGGGGCCACTCAGCGGCCATGGGGCACCTCGTCGGCCAGCGGGGCTGCGGGATGAGCCGCGGCGGGAGCGGGTTGGTTCAAAAGGGTGTCCAGTTGCGCCAGGTTGCGGGTCCAGTCGTAGTCAGCGAGCACCCGGGCGCGGGCGGCTTCGCCCAGGCCCGGACGGGGGGCTTGCAGTTGGGCGGCCACGCAAGCCGCGAAGGCCTCTGCCTCGTCATCGGCCAGCAACAGGTCCTCGCCCGGGCGCGCGGTGAGCCCCTCCAGGGCCTGCGGAGTAGCCACCACCGGCTGTCCCAGGGCCATGGCCTCCAGCACCTTGTTTTGCACGCCGCGGGCAATGCGCAGAGGGGCCACGGTAATGGCGGCATGCTGGATCCAGGGGCGGACGTCATCCACAAAGCCGGTGACCGTCACGCCGTCACGCTGCGCCAGTTCGCGGACTTGCGGTGCGGGCCGGCTGCCCACCACGTGGAACTGCAGTTCCGGGATCTCCGCCTGCAACCGCGGCAGGATGGCCTCGGCGAACCAGCAGGCGGCGTCCACGTTGGGCCAGTAGTCCATGGCGCCGGTCAGCACAACGGTGCGGGTGCCCGGGGCGTAGGGCGAGGGGCGCGCCGGGTCGGGGGCGAAGAACCCGGCATCGACGCCGTTGTTCAGGGCATGCACCCTGTCGGCACTCTCCGGCGCAAAACCGCGAAAGCTTTCCGCCTCCGCCGGTGACACGAACAGGCTGGCGTGGCTGTTGGCGGCCAGCTGGCGTTCGTAGTCCAGCAGTCGCCGGCCCTCGCGGCGGTAGACGGCACTCATGGGCCAGCGTTTGCTGGCGGCGTACTGGGTCCACTTGTCGGAGTCCACGTCCACGAAGTCCACCACCCGCAGCAGGGTGTCGGCGCCCTCGGGCAGGTACTGGCCCATCGCCGAGGAAAAGACCAGGGCGCGGCGGATGTCGTGGCCGGCCAGGGTCTCGTCGACCCAGGCCTGCAGGTGGCGGTCCCGGTACCAGGGCAGGGTCAGCGGCTGTCCGGTGACCAGCCCGGTCAGAGCCCGCAACCGCGCCTGCCGCCCGGACAGGGGGCGGGCGCAGACGCTGGCGCACAGCCGTTCCAGCTCCGGGACGTGGCCCTGGTCCGCCGGGTCGTCCACGAAGGTGCCCAGGTGGACCCGGTAGCGCGTCGCCAGGTGTCGCAAGATGTGGTACGAGCGGATCTTGTCGCCCTTGTTCGGCGGCCAGGGGATGCGATGGACCAGATAGAGCACGTCTTCCATGGCGTCACCCCAGGTTGCGGACCACGTAGGGGCCGATGAGGTTGGCCACCGGCAGCGGCAGGCGCTGCCACCAGCGGATCAGACGCTGGTACTTGGGGTTCAGGGGATTGTGGTCCGGCACCGCGTCCCCCTGGTGAAGCTCGAACTCGTAGTGCAACGGCTCCGGCTCGAACCCCCAGTTTTTCTTGAAGCTGAACGAGCCGGTATCCCGCTTGCTGCGACCGAAATCGAACAGCCGGTAGCCCGACTCGCAGGCCCGGCGCATCAGCTCCCAGTACATGAAATCGTAGCCGGCCACCTCGCGCGCCCGCGGGGTGCCGCCGCCGTAGTAGGGCAGGACCTCGTCGCGGAAATAGAAGCTGAGCACGCTGGCGACCGGTTCCCCTTCATCGCTCACGGTGAGGAACTCGCAGTCCTCCCCGAAGACGTCTTTCAGTATCCGGAAGTAGTGGCGACTGAACACCGGGGTGCCGAGCCGGTGCACGTTGCCTGAGTAGACGGGGAAGAAGCGCTGCTCGTCCCGGTCCACCCCGCTGACCAACCCGGCCTTGATGCCCTTGCGCACCATCCGCCGTTGCTTACGGGGGATGGCCTGCATGTTGGCCTCCACCTCCGGCTCGATGGGTTTGCGGAAGGTGACGTAGAGGTCCTTGCTGGGCCAGTCGCTGTGGAAGGGCTGACGGTGCCGGTACTCCAGGTGGTCTACCCGCTGCTCCGCGGCCTCGGCCCGCGCCGCCTCGTCCAGGGTCCGGGCCGCGGCGTCGTCCTCGGCCAGGATGCCGCCGTAAACGCAGAAGGGCAGCGAGACCAGGGCGTGGCCGAAGAGCAGGCTCTTTACCCGGGCCAATGGCAGTACGCCGACGATCTGCCCGTCGCGCTCCGCGTACAGGAACAGCGTGGGGTGGCCGAACGCGCGCTGGATCACCTCCGCCCAGCCGGCCCGGTGGAAAAAGGTGGCCTCGGGGTGGGCGGTGACGTAATCGTCCCAGCGCCGGCGGTCGGCCGGCTCCAGCGTGCGAACCTCGATCGGGGGGTGTTGCTCGGGCGCCGTCGTCATGGCCAATGCTCCTTCAGGCCAGGCCCGGCGCAGTGGCCGGCGCCTCGGGGTGTGACGGGGCTTGCTGCAGGGCGCTGGCAAAGACCCGGTCCATCCGGTCCCATTGGAAGTCGGCCAGCAGGCGCTCCAGCCGAGCCTCCATGCGGTGGAGGTTCAGGTAGTGGCGGAATCGGGTCTTGAGACCGATGCCCGGGATGCGGGGTTGGCCGGGGTCGATCTCCCACGGGTGAAAATAGAAGACCGCCGGTTGTGCATCGGCGCGGTTGATCCGCCGCAGGGCCTGCCGGGAAGCGGCATAGGGCAACAGCCGGAAGTAGCCGCCGCCGGCGGCAGGCAGGTTGCGCCCGGCCAGCGACAGCGTGGCCGGGGGAACCTCCAGGATGCCACCCTCACCGGTCGGCCGGTGAGGATGGCGGGGTGCCTCCGGCATGCCGTAATGGTCATGGTGTACCGGGTAGATGCTGGAACTGTAGCGGTGGCCCGTTCGGGCCAGCAGGTCCAGCGCCCACAGGTTGCTGCGACCGATGGAGAAGCTGGGTGCCCGGTAGCCGTGCACGGCCACACCGCCCACGTCCTCAAGCAGGCCCTTGGCCCGGGTGATATCCGCGTGGAAGGCGTCCGGGTCCAGATCGGACACCCGTTCGTGGCCGTAGCCGTGGCTCGCCAGTTCGTGGCCGCAATCGACGATACGCCGCACTGCCCCGGGGTAACGTTCGGCGATCCAGCCCAGGGTAAAAAAGGTGCCTCGGGCGCCGTGGCGGTCGAACAGCGCGAGGATGCGGTCCAGGTTTCGCTCCACCCGGCATTGGCGCGCCGACCAGCTCTCCCGCGGGATATGCGGCGCCAGTGCCGAGACCTGGAAGTAATCCTCCACGTCCACGGTCATGGCGTTTATCACGCCCCCTATTCGGCGGTTTGCCCTGGCCTGTCCCTGCTCAGTAGTCATCGTCTTGCGGACCCGGGTTGCGGTTCTGGTTATCGCGCATGGCGGCGAGAATCTGGCGGCTGAGCTTGAAGTTGTAGACCAGGTAGCGCTCGATGCGGTGCAGGCGCTTGTCCATTTGGTAAAGCTCGTCCTCCCGGTCATCCAGCCCGGGCAGGTCCATGCCGTTCAGGCCTTCGGAGGTGCCGGCGCCATTGGCGGCGCGGGGAGAGGCCGTTGCCGGGCTGCCCCCGCCCAGGTCCTCCTCCAGCTCTTTGATGACGGTCTCCGCCTGCTCGCGGCTCAGTGTGCCGCGCTCCTCCAGAAAGCCCATCAGGAACAGGCGGTCGCAGAAGGTGTTGACCCGGCGCGGGATGCCGCCGGTGTACTGGTGGATGACCGGCCAGATGTCCTCCTCGAAGCGGGGGTGGTCGTCCCAACCCACCTGGGCCAGGCGGTGCTCGATGTAGGCGCGGGTGTCCACCTCGTCCATGGGGCCCAGGTGGTAGGTGGCGATCACCCGCTGGCGAAGCTGCTGCATGGTCTCGCTGCGCAGGATGCCGCGGAACTCGGGCTGACCGAGCAGGAAGCTCTGCAGCAGCGGGCCGTCCTCGCCCTGGAAGTTGGAGAGCATGCGCAGCTCTTCCACCGCGTCGTTACCCAGGTTCTGGGCCTCGTCCACCACCAGCAGGGCGCGCTGGCCGCGGGCTCGGGTCTGCAGCAGGAACTGCTCCAGCCGGCGCAGCTGGCCGGCCTTGTCCTCCGGGGCGTCCTCCAGGCCGTAGGCCAGGCAGACCGAGCGCAACAGGTTCCTGGCATCCAGCTGGGTGCTGACCAGCTGGGCGGCCACCAGCGGCTTGCCGGTGAGGCTGCGGAACAGGTTGCGCACCAGCGTGGTCTTGCCCGCGCCCACCTCGCCGGTAATGACGATGAAGCCCTCCTCCAGCTGCACGCCGTACTCCAGGTAGGCCATGGCGCGCCGGTGACCCTTGCTGCCGTAGAAAAAGCGCGGGTCGGGGCTGAGGGCGAAGGGCCGGGCCTGCAGGCGGTAGAACTCCTCGTACATGCCTCAGAATTCCTTGGTGAGGGTGGCGATGACCGCGTTTTCCCGGTACTCGTTGGCGCGTTCGTTGGACTCGCGCTGCTGGTGCCGGTAGGCGAGCGTGGCCCGGGCGCTGGGGGTGAGGTCGCGGCCTACGGATGCCCTGATGTTCCAGTAGTCATCCTGACGATCCTCTTGCGTGTCCGAGCGAAAATCAGTGCGGACAAAGCTGGTGCTCAACGTGGAGTCTGTCCGAGGCCCCCAACTCCAGGTCCAGGCCGCAGTGCCCCCGCGGGTCTCCCGGTCATCATCGAAAAGGCCGAGCCCCGTCTCGGCCTCTGCTTCGCGCCGGGTATGAAAGCCAGTCACGCGAAACGTGCTACGGCCTGTCTGGTACTGCCAGGCGCCCCGCCACGACTGAACAAAAAAGTAGTTCTCGATCAGCGCTTCGTCCTCCAGACCGAACAGGCCCATAACGGCATCGAACCCGAACAGGTCAATCGCCTGTTGGAAGCCCTCGTCGGCCAGGAGTTCGTCCACCGAGTCGAAGCCAGCCATGTTGGCCATTTCCTGCAACCTGGGCCCGGCCCGTCCGCGGGTCGAGGTAATGGATTCCGAATAACTGAGCCTGTAGCTGGCCCGACGACTGGCGTGAGTGGCTGCCAGCGAACGCGTCTTGCCGAAAAACCGCTCGCCATAGCGCCCCTCGATACTGGTCGCCCGGGTGGGCGTCCAAGTGGCACCGACCTCCCAGAAGGTGTCGTCCACGTCATCGCGTGCGCTCAGGTAGTCGTTGAATTCCTGGCCCCCGACGACAAAGGCTTGGAAAAAGCGGCTGAACCGGTACCCGGCGGTGGCGGACACGCTGCCGAACTGGCCACTCCCTCCGTCATCGAAGCGTTCATCTTCATAATCGCCGGCGAGCTGCCAGAAGGGGCGGTTGAAGGCCGGACCGCTGTCCAGCCGGTACGAGGCGCTATGAACGTGGCTGCCGCCTCGGCCGCTGCGGTGGTAACGCACCTCGTCGTACCCATACCGGATCTCCTGCTGGGCGAAACGCCCATAGCGGGTGCGCAGGTAGGGGCTGATGCCGTAGCGCGTGGTCTCCTGCAGGTTGTCCCGCGGGGTTGTGTCACCGACGCCCACCGGACCGAGCAGTGAAGCGGCGCCTTGTGTCCGCGAGGCGTTGGCATCCACGAAGAAGGTTTCCGGGACCAGTTCCGTGGTGCCCCGGGCAAACAGCCGGTGGGTGCTGCGGTCCTCGCGCGAGTCATCCAGGTAGAAGCGGTTGTTCCAGCTGTAGTTGACGTTGACGGTGGTCCGCGCGCCCTCTCCGCGCAGGGTGAAGCCGGGCGTGACCTGGCCGATCAGGTCGCTGCTCTCATCGCCGCGTGGGGCCAGGCGGGCGTTGTCGGTAATCTCCGCGCCCAGGGTGACGCGGGGGGTGAGGGTCCAGTTCAGGTTGTCCGCCGCGACCGGCACTGACACCGAGGTCAGCGCTACGCCCAGCGCGATATGCTGCCAACCTGTTGTCTTTACCCGCCGGTGTGGCGTCCCTGTCCGCACCCTATTGACCATACGTACTGCTCCCGTAGCTGCCCCGGGCGTAGTAGCCCCCATAGCCGCCCATGCCCGGCAGGCGCGTGGACTTGTTCAGGGTGGTCAGCACTACATCGCAACTCTGCAGCTGTTCCATGGCCCGTTCCACCGAGCTGCGCGGGGTGCGCTCCGCCTCCACCACCATGATGATCTGCCCCATGTGGGTGGCCAGCACCCCCGGCTCACTGGTGGCGAGCAGCGGCGGGGAGTCGAACAGGATGATGCGGTCCTCGTAGCGGGTGTTCAGATCGTGCAGCAGTTGCACCATCGCCTGGCTGGCCAGCACCTCCGTGGACCGGCCGTGCGGCCGCCCTGCCGGGATGACGCTGAGGTTGGGGATGTTGGTGCGCAGCAGTACGTCAGGGATGTCGATGTCCGGCTCGGTCAGCACATCCATCAGGCCGCGGTCGCAATCAATACCCAGGGCGTGGGGGATGGCCGGGCGCGCCACGTCGGCGTCCACCACCAGCACGGTGCGGTCCACCTCCAGGGCCATGCTGAGCGCCAGGTTGAGGGTGCAGAACGTTTTGCCCTCCCCCGGCATGGAGCTGGTGATCATGACCAGCCGCCCATTGGGCACGCGCATGGCGCTGTTGCGGCCAAAGGCATTGTCCAGGATCGGCCGCTTCATGATCCGGAACTCTTCGGTCAGCCCGGTGCGTTCGTCGTGCGGCACGATGATCCCCTGCTTGCGCAGCCAGGCGAAGTCCATGTTGACCTTCTGCGAGTGCCGGACTGGGGGCGCCGTCTCGGCCACCGTGGGTGATGTCGGCGGCTCTGCTGACCGGGTAGCGGGGGTCGGGTCCGTCCCCAGCGCGCTCCGCGCCTCGGCTCCGGTTGCCTCCCCGGTTTGCCCGGGGACCTCCGCTTCATCTTCCTGTTGCCCTTTGTGGGCGCGGCTCTTGTCCAGTGCTTTTTCAATTATACTCACGTTACAGGAACCCCCTACCCGGAGAAGTAGACGCCCAGGGCCAGTGCAAAGGCGATCAACAGCCCTGCCGTCGCGGCCGCAAAGACCAGTAGCTCGGTCAGTCGCCGCCGCCGTCGCAGCGGTGTGTAAACCCGCGATACCTGCCCCAGTACCGGTCGACCGGTCAGCTCCGAGAGCTGCGCGCGGTTGTTCACGGTGCCGCGCAGCTGCGCCAGCAGGAAGGCGAACCCGGTCCCTGCGCCCAGGCCCAGGATCAGCACCATGCTGGCCAGTGCCGGCCGGTTCGGTGACGCGGGGCTCTCCGGCATGCGCGGCGGCTCCAGCACCCGGAAGTCCACCGAGTCGGTCTGGGTTTCCACCTCGCCGGACATGATGGCGCGCTCCCGGGTGCTTAGCAGCCGGTTGTAGCTGTCGCGGAGCACGTCGTAGTCGCGGGTCAGTGCGGTGTGTTCGGACTCCACCGCCGGGACGCGGTCCACGTTCTCTTCCAGCCGTGCAACCCGCCGCTCATACTCCTGCACCCGCTCCCGCAGGGAGGCGGCACGGCTCTCGGCCTCGGCCAGCGCCAGCTGCAAGGGGTTCTGCGATTGCCCGGCGTTGCCGAGCACGCTGGCCCCCGATGCGCTGAACTCCTGTGCTTCGGTCTCCTGTTGTTCACGGAGCTCACTCAGGACCCGGCGGGTGGAGATGACATCGGGGTGCTGGTCGGTGTAGCGCTGGCGCAGGCTGTCCAGGTCGCTTTCCAGTCGGTTGATGCGCTGATTCAGCTCGGGGTTCTGGTAGCTGGTCACGGGCTCGCCGCTCTGACGCGATTCAGCCATGCGGCGCTCGAAGGTCTCGACCTGCCGCTGCGCCTCGCGCTGCTCCAGTTTCGCCTGCTCCAGCCGCTCGCGGGCCTGTTCCAGGCGGCTGTAAAAGTTGCCGCCGCTACTCAGGTAGGCGGCGTTGTCGCGCTTGAACTGCTCGATCTCCGCCTCTTTTTCTTCCAGTTGCTCCCGGTAGCTCTCGATCTGGCGCTCGATGAACTGCTGGGAACTGGTCAGGTCCAGGCGCGAGCTGCCCAGCCCCTGTTCCATGAACAGGTTAACGGTCTCCTGGACCACCCGGTAGGAGACCTCGGGGTTTCCGTGCCGGAAGGAGATGTTGAAGATATTGTCCCCGCGCCGCGACTCATCCAGTGACAGGCGACTGCGCAGCATGCCCACCTGGGCATCCAGGTTGTCGTTGCCGGTGAGCACGTCAAGGTCGCTGGCGCGGGCGATCTCCTCGAGGTTGTCGCGGCTGAGCAGGGTGCGGGTCATCATGCGCAGCCGCTGCTCGGTGTCCGGTCGCACCGTCATGCCGCGCAACAACGGGTCGAGCACAGACTGGGTGTTGACGAACACCCGCGCGGACGACTGATAAGTGTCCGGGATCTGTTGGACGTAGGCCCAGCCACCGAGGCAGATCAGCCACGCGATGGGCAGTATCCACCAGCGCCGGCGCCAGGTGGCCCGGGCGTGCTGAAGGAACTCCTGGTAGAGCTTTTCCATTGCTGCTTCAAACCCCTGCCGGTGCGCTTGACCGGCGTGAAAACTCAATTGGCGCCCG
This sequence comes from Alkalispirillum mobile, assembly GCF_003664325.1. Classification (NCBI taxonomy): domain Bacteria; kingdom Pseudomonadati; phylum Pseudomonadota; class Gammaproteobacteria; order Chromatiales; family Ectothiorhodospiraceae; genus Alkalispirillum; species Alkalispirillum mobile. The sequence continues at coordinate 1,617,800 of NZ_RCDA01000001.1, read as the reverse complement.
TCGGGGATGGGGCGACTCCTGTCACTCATTCAAGCATAAAAATCTCGTTCTGCTCGGTCGAGCCAAACCGTTATTTACCCGTGATGCCGCTGGCGCGTCGCCCGGGCGGGGTGGCTCCAACGGCAGATGTCAGGCGAATTTACATATCCCGTGCGCCCGCCTTCCGCAGTATCACCAGCCAGATATTAAAGTTGCTTTTTTTCAATTGGTTGTGGGTTGGGGCCTGATACTTGCTTGGTGGGGTTCGCACTGCCGGTGCGAGGATGCTGGAGGTCAAGGGGGTCCAGGAATGAATGCAGAGGAACTGGCTGAGGAGTTGGCCGATTTTTGGGCTTCCGCGCTAAAGGAACGGGACTGGTCCGGCAGGCTGGAGTTGATGAACCGGATTCACGAGCAACTGTACAAGGACATGGAGGATGAGGGGACCTATCGGCGTGTTTCGCCCCTGTTCGTCGCGGCGGCCATCGGCCGGCTGGGGGCACCGCAGGTTGTCTCTGACGCCCAGGCCGAAATCTATGCCCAGTCCGGCGATCCGGACCACAGGGCAGCAGCGAGGCTCTGGTCGCAGTTCGGGCGCGCCGGGCGGGCAGGTTCAGCGGGCCCGGCGCCATCGGAGCGGCGGCAGGCGCCGAGGCGCCTGGTCGATGAGCCCAGCTTGGTCTGGATTGGCGAGCACACCATCGCCTGTCGGCTGGTGGACCTCTCTGCCGATGGTGCCCGGGTGGCGGCATTTGGCCCGGGTTTGCAGGCCGGCCTGCGCGTCAAGCTGGCGATGCCGGATGGCGAGGTGCGCTGGGCCGAGGTGGTCCATGCCAATAATGCGAGCGCTGGCCTCCGCTTCGCGGCGTAATCCGGGCAGCGGATGTGCCGGGTCTGCTTGAGAACGCTACCGCGAGTGTGAGTGAACACGCGGAGTACCGGATGGATCCGGGTGGTTGCTTGCTACGCTGTGCGCCTTATGCCCCTGTTTTTGTTTGTTTTATAAATGGGGCTCAGGGATTAATCTTGCGCGCTGCGATGTTTTGGCTGTCAACCACAGGGGGGGACGGCCATCGGGTTGGACGTTGACCGGCCATGGATGCGAGGCCGCACGCATGGGCCCGGTGGACGCTGCACGATGTCTGAAGACAAATATCAGGTTGTTGTCGCTGACTGTAGCGAATCACGACGCGAGCATTTTCGCATCCGTTACCGTGTGTTCTGCCAGGAAACCGGCTTTGAACCCTCCGAATACCATCCGGATGGGCTGGAGCGGGATATCCACGATAACCAGGCAGTGCACTTCCTGGCAGGGCGGGTGGGCCCTGATGGAGAGGATTGCGAGTGGTTGGGCACCATGCGGCTGATCAGGCCCGAGCCGCTGCCGCTGCCGCTGCAACAACTCATCGCCACCGAGCCCGGCTCTGACGATGGCAACGCGACGCCCACCTTCAGGCGTGGTGCGGTTGAGGTGTCCCGCCTGATCGTACGGCCACAGGGCCGCCGCGCCTGCTCCCAGTCGCTCATGTACATGCTCTGCCGGGCCGCGTGGGCCTATGCTATGAAAGAGGGCGTGGAGCAGCTTTACTTCATGGTCAGGCCGGGGCTGGCGCGCGTCCTTCGCAGTCGCGGCCTGCCGCTGGAGGTCTTTGCGCCCCCGGTAGAGCACCGCGGGCTCAGATTGCCCTGCCGGGTGGAGACAGCAGCGCTGGGGCTGGGGCTACGGGCCTGGCGAAGCCGTTTGTCCACGGCGTTGCCGGTGACCCCGTTCGTCAGCCATGCGGCCATGGTGGAGGCGAGGGATGTTTTGCCCGAGCCCGCCATGCCCTATGGGGGGCTTGCGACGCACCCGGCGTGACAGCGTGGTGATCATGCCCGGCTTGGGCGCGTCCTGATGGGGAGGGACGGGATATGGCAGATGCACCGTTGGCGGAGGCCTTCGACACCTATTTCAGCTACAGCCTGGTACGGGGCGACGAGCGCAACGAGATTCATCGCCTTCGTTACGAGGTCTATTGTCGGGAATTTGGCTTCGAGAAGGATGAGGACTGCCCGGGGGGGCTGGAGCGGGACGAGTTCGATGACGCCTCCTGGCACGGCCTGCTGCGCCACCGCGGCAGTGGTACGGCTGCGGGTTGTGTGCGGGTAGTGCCCGCCGATACCGGTCCGGAGGGTGGGTTGCCCATAGAAAAACATTGCCGGGAGAGTTTCTTTCACCCGGAGTTGCGCCCCGACCTGCTGGATCGTGCTCACGTCTGCGAGGTTTCCCGGTTGGCAGTTCACGGCGTGTTCCGGCGCCGTAAGGGCGAATCCAAGACGCCCTTGGGTGATGTGGATGGCCTGGATATTCCCGCCGAGCAGTACCGCACGTTCCCGCTGATGGCGGTCAGCCTGTTCATGGCGGCCACCGCCCTCACCGGGCTCACCGAGAAGCACCACGTCTTCGCCATGATGGAACCCCGCCTGGCACGCCTTCTGGGGCGAAGTGGGCTGACGTTCACCCAAGTGGGAAACGTCCAGGATTACCACGGACTCCGTGCCGCCTTCTATATTCACAGGGATGACGCCGTCAGCGGACTCCAGCAGTCGGCCATGCTCCGGCACCTGTACCAGCGTGCCCTGGAGCAGTTGGGGGCAGGCTTCCACGCTGCCAGTCCGGCCTGACCGATCAAGGCCAAAATCTGAGGAGTCACCCGAATGGGGGGGTTCGACTACCGCACAGCCTTCACCCGTAATGTGGGCTGGGTGACCGAGAAAGAACTTGAGGTGTTGCGTGGTGCAAGGGTAGCCATTGCCGGGCTTGGCGGGGTGGGTGGTGCGCACCTGCTGACCTTGGCACGCCTGGGTATTGGTGCCTTCAACATCTCCGACTTCGACGTCTTCGAATTGCACAACATGAACCGCCAGGTGGGGGCGAGCATGCGCCACCTGGGGGAGCCCAAGGCCCGGGTGCTGGCCGCCATGGCGCAGGACATCAACCCTGAGTTGGATATGCGGGTGTTTCCTGATGGGGTGCGTGAGGGCAATCTGACCGAATTTCTCGAAGGCGTGGATGTCTACGTGGATGGGCTGGACTTCTTTGCCTTCGAGGCACGGCGGCAGGTGTTCGCCGCCGTGGCGCGAGCGGGCATTCCCGCGGTTACCGTGGCTCCGCTGGGTATGGGGGCCGCGTTGCTCAACTTCCACCCGGAGCGGATGAGCTTCGACGCCTACTTTGACCTGCGCGATGGCTTGTCCGACGAGGACCTGGCGCTGCGTTTCATGATGGGCCTGGCACCGGCCATGCTCCACATGGGCTACCTTGCCGACCCCGACGCGGTGGACCTGGGCCGCCAGCGGGGGCCATCTACCCCCATGGCGTGCGACCTTTGTGCCGGCGTCATGGGCACCGAGGTGTTGAAGCTATTGCTGAACCGGGGGCGCGTGGTCTGGGCGCCGCGCGGGGTGCATTTCGATGCCTACCGCCAGCGACTGGCCCACACTTGGCGCCCCGGGGGCAACCGCAACCCCCTGCAACGGGTGTTGATCGCCATTGCACGGCGCAGGTTGGCCCGCCTGAGGCTGGCCCGACAGCCCCTTCAGAGTGGAGGAGACGGATGACAAACAGGGTTTACGGCCGACTGCCGGTTGGCCTTCTTGGTTTCATGTTGGGCCTTGCTCTAAGTATGCCCGGTTGGGCCGACGAGCAGGCCGGCGCCGAGCTGGCACAGCAGGTCTACGACCGCCCGGAAGGCAACGATGCCGTGACCCGCGGCCGCATGGTGCTGGGCGGTGAAGGGCGCCGCGAGCGCGTGCGCGAGAGCTACGAATACCGCCTGGAGGGCGAGGAGGACGAGAGCTGGAACCTGATCCGTTTCACCAGCCCGTCCAATATCGCCGACACCGGGCTGCTGGTGCATAACCGGCCGGAAGGGGCCAGCGACCAGTGGCTGTTCCTGCCCGCCGCGCAGCGCGTGCGTCGCATCAGCAGTGAAAACCGCGGGGGGAGCTTCGTCCAGTCCGAGCTCTGGTTCGAAGACCTGGAGGACCGTGAGCCGCACAAGGACAGCCATCGCCTGTTGGGCGAGGACAGCTACGAGGGCACCGAGGTCAAGCTGCTGGAGAGCGTGCCGGTGGATGCGGGTAATTCCGTCTACAGCAAGCGCCTCAGCTGGGTGCACCCCGATACCCATATCCCGTTGCGGATCGATTTTTACCAGGATGGAGACGAGCCGGTGAAGCGGCTCACCGTGGAGCGTATAGAGCGTATCCAGGGCTACTGGACGGTGATGAGCAGCACGATGACCGACCTGCGCCAGGGTCGGACCACCAGGCTGGAAGTCGAGGAAGTGGTGTATGACCAAGGACTGCCCCGGGACCTTTTTACAAGCCGCGCCTTGTCCGACCCCTCGCGGGAGACGGACTACCGCCCCTGAGCGCCCTGCGTCGACAAGCGGGTGGTGTGCTCTAATCGTGGGGCTCGCCGCCCTTGCCCTGCCACCTGGCACCGTTGCCGAGGATGTCCTGATCTTCGGCGAACCCGATGAGCCGGCGGCCGAGCCGGAGGACCGGCCGGACGCCGACCCCTCCCCCTGGCGCTACCGGCTGGAGCGGGCCCAGCTGGAGGGCGGGCAGCTGACCGCGGGGGACCGGTCCGCCGATTACAGCCACCACGGCACCGCCGAAGCGTATATGGGCCGTGACCTGGGGAGTGGCTGGGAGGTGCGACTCGGGGCACGCCTGGATGGCCATCTTCAGGGGGGTGGCGAGCGCTCCGGCGTCTCCCGCCTGGACGCCGATTACGGCGAGAACTGGCTGCGCTACCGGGCACCGGACTGGCGGCTCACCGTGGGGACGCAGCGGGTCCTCTGGGGCCGGGTGGACGAGATTCCGCCCACCGACCGGCTGAGCACCAAGGATTTCACCCGGTTTGCGCTGGACGAGATGGTCGACCGGCGGCGCACCAACCCGGCGGTCCGCCTGGAGCTCTACCAGGGCGACTGGGACATCGACATGCTCTTCCTGCCGGTGTTCCGCGAGGCCGAGCTGCCCGATCGGGACAGCATCTGGCACCCGGTGGACCGGGAGCGGGGGCGGCTGTTCGGCCTGCCCGAGGACCCGGCGCTGGTCCCGGTCATTCAGCAGGCCCGGATCGACGATGACAGCTCCGGGGACGGCGGTGGCGGGGTGCGTATCAGTCGCTCCGGGGCCGGCGTGGACTACGCCTTCACCGTGCAACGTGCCCGCCAGTCGCAACCCTACTACCGGGTGGACGATGCCACCCGCGCCGCCCTGGCGGCCGGCTCGGCGCCGGCGCAGCGCGCCACCCTGCACGCCGAGCACCCGCGCAGCTGGGTCGTCGGGGCGGACCTGGCCACCGAGGTGGGGGCCTGGACCCTGCGCGCGGAGGCCGCCTGGCTCAGCGACGTCCCCGTCACCCGGGCCGCCGACCTGCGCTATGAGACGGTCGAAGGCTTCGACTGGGTGGTGGGCGTGGAGGGCTTCCCCGGTGACCGCGACTTCCGTACCACCCTGCAACTGGCCGGTCAGCACCTGCACGACGCCGGGGGCGTGTTGGACGCGCGTGAGGCGTACTACCTGACCGGCGAGCTGGAAAACCCCTTTCTCGATCACCAGTGGCGGGGCCGGCTGCGTTTCTCCGCCGGCCTGGATCGGCGTGACGCCTACGTCAACCCGGAACTGGCCTGGACCGGCAACGAGCCCCATGAAGTCTACGTCGGGTTGCACTGGCTGGATGGCCGTGAGGACACCGCGGCGGGCTTTTATCGGGATAACCGGCTTCTGGTACTGGGTTGGCGGGGGCAATTCTGATGCGATGGTTACTGGATCGACCGCGGCTGGCGCTGGCGGCGCTTGCCTTATTGGTGCTCGGCCCCGGGCCTTTGCTGCTGCAGGTGAACCTGGATAACGCCCCGGAGGCCTACTTCCCCACCGATGCCCCGGCCGTGGTGCTGGATAACGAACTGCGCGAGGAGTTCCCCCAGGACCAGGTGCTGGTGGCCCTGTTCGAAGGGCCCCAGCTGTTCGAGGCCGACTTCCTCGGCCGGTTGCATGGGCTGGTGGAGGACCTGGAACGCCACGACCGGGTGGAACGGGTACTGGGGCTGACCAGCACCGACCACATCCGCGCCACCGAGGATGGCTTCTCGGTGGAGCGGCTGGTGGAAGCCGACGATCTCGGCCGCCTGGACGCCGAGGGTTGGCGGGACCGGGCCCTGGGCGACCGCTTCGCTCCGGGCCTGATCATCTCCGAGACGGGGGAGGCCACTGCATTGGTGGTGCGCCCTCACGTGCTGGAGGACAGCCTGCAGCGCCTGGAGCTGGAACAGTTGCTGCGCCGGTCCATCGCCGAGCACGGGCTGGAGGCGGAGCTGACCGCCGTTGCCGGCCATGTGGCGCTGGACGTGGCGCAACTGCGTGCCATGATCGGCGACCTGGCCCTGCTGGTGCCGGGCACCATGGGGATCGGCCTGCTGCTGCTCTGGTGGCTGTTTCGGCGCTGGCTGGTGGTCGGCCTGGCCGCGGCGACCATCAGTGCCGTGACCGGCTCGGCCCTCGCCCTGCTGGTGCTCACCGGCAAGCCCTTCACCCTGATCACCGCCATCATGCCGCCGCTGCTCACCGCGCTCACCGTGGCTATGATGATGCACTTCTTCAACGCGGTGCTGCACGCCGCCCAGCGGGGGTATCAGGGCCGGGCGCGGGTCGAGGCAGCCCTGCAGGCGGTGGCGCGCCCCACCCTGTTCATGGCGCTGACTACCGCCGCCGGGCTGGCCTCGCTCAGCGTCAGCCCCATCCGTCCCATCGAGGCCTTTGGCCAGGTCTCCGCCTTCGGCGTGCTGGTGGCAGCGGCCTGCGTGCTGGGCCTGCTGCCGGCGATCCTTGCCCGCTACGACCATGGCCCCTGGGTGCGTCAACGCCGGGGGATGCGGCAGCTGGACGGCTTCCTCCGGTGGTCTGCCCACCTGGCGGTCCGCCGGGCCGGCTGGGTGGTGGGCGCGGCCGTGCTGCTGTTTGTCGTGGCCATCCCGCAGATTCGCCACGTGGAGGTGGAAACCGACCTTTACGCCTTCTTCGACGAGGGCCACGAGATCACCCGCGCCACCCGCCAGGTGGAGTCGCAGCTCTCCGGCGTGATGGCCATGGAGGTGGTCTTCGACGGGCCCGACTGGGACAGCCTGATGGCCCCCGAAAGGCTGCAGGCCATCGAACGGGTGCAGGACTGGCTGGATGCGCGCCCCGAGGTGGACTACAGCCTGTCACTCCCTGACCTGGTGGCGGAGATGCACTGGGCCTTCAACGAGGAGGACCCGGACTACCGGACCGTACCCGACAACGAGCAACTGGTGGCCCAGTACCTGTTCATCTACGACGGCCAGGACCTGTGGGACGTGGTGGATCGCGACTTCACCCGCAGCCGGCTGCTGCTCAACCTGAATGCTACCGGCGCCCAGGAGCTCAACGCGCTGATGGCCGACCTGCGCGACCATCTGGAGGCGGAGCCGGCGGCGGACCTGGAGTGGGATATCGCCGGCATGGGCCGGCTGTTCGCCGACCAGGAGCGGCTACTGATCCAGGGGCAGTTACACAGCCTGCTGGTGGTGGTGGGGCTGTTGTCGGTATTGATGCTGCTGATGTGGCGTTCCGTGCCCGTGGCAGCGGCCAGCATGGTGCCCAACCTGACGCCCATCGTGCTGATCTTCTCGCTGATGGGGCTGCTCGGGATCTGGCTGGACATGGCCACGGCCATGATTGCCAGCGTGGCGGTGGGGATCGCCGTGGACGACACCATTCACATCCTGCACGCTTACCTGCGCCGCCGGCGTGCCGGGAGCCCAGTGGCCTGGGCGGTGGCCCGCAGCTTCAGGCAGAGCGGTCGGGCAGTTACCGCGACCACCATCGTGCTGATCGCACAGTTCCTGCTGGTGAGCCTGTCGGACTTCCAGCCCACCCAGAGCTTTGGCCTGCTCACCGCCTTTGGGCTGGCGGCGGCACTGCTGTACGACCTGTTGGTGCTGCCCGCCATGTTGGTGCTGTTCAGTCGAATGACAGCCGGAAGGGTGGGGTGACGGCGTTCTGTTCTAGGTGACCGCAGGAAGTGAGGCCGCCGACAAAAAAGAGGGCCCCATTGTGGGGCCCTCGTCTCTAGGTCTTACTTTATTGTTGTAGTTCAGTCGGTTCAGGCTGCCGTCGGCTCCACCGCGCGGCTGCGACGACCCACCAGGGTGATCAGGCCGGCCAGCAGGAGCAGGCCAGAGCCCATCAGCGCCAGGGAGCCCGGCTCGGGTACGCGGTTGAACCCGATCTGCCCGGTACCGCCTGTCGTGGTGACGAACAGGGCGTCCTCGACGTCATCATCAATAACAGGGTCGCGGGCATTCGCGTTGGCGTCGGCGACCAAGGAGAACTTGAACGGCGCGTCTTCATCAAGGAAGTCAGCGAAATCAAGGTCACCGATCTTCCAAAAGCCCGCGAGTGCGTTCGTGACTTCGAAGTCGAAGCGATAAGAACCGCGGATGAAGTCACCGGCCACGCCCTCATCATCCTCGAAGGTCAGGTCGGCGGAGCCGCCGGTCAGAGTCAACTCAAGCACCTGCACCAAGTTTCCCCTGTCGCCATCCGTGACTGAAGCCTGGTTGGCTTGCATGTTGGTGTTGCTCCAGTCGATTACGTCATCGCCGTAATACCAACTGAAGATGGCGCCCGGGTCGTACTGCGACGTTGTGGTGAGCGTCCCGGGGGCACCCGAGGTAAAGCTGCCGAGCGAGCCGGTCAGGTCATTCCAGACGAAACCCAGTCTGTCCCGGACGTTGGCGTCAAATACGGGAGCTGATCCGCCGGGTTCAAAGATGTCTCTTACCTGGCCCGCGCCGGAATCCGAGAAGGTATCTCCCTCCACGGGAGCCGGTCCATCCCCGAATTGAGTGGTCTCCGCCAGAAAACGGAATTCCAGTTGGTTGAAGATCTCTGTCGTGAAGGCGTTTCCGTCTCGCGTGTGCTCAATGTTCACGTCTTCGTAGAGGCTGGCCACGGCGGGATTCCCTGCCAAACCCAGTCCCGCGGTAAGCCCGGCTGCTGCCATGAGGCGGGTATACCTTTTCATGATGTCGTCTCCTGTGACCTGGTACTTGATCGAGTGATCGGGTGGTGGTCTTTCCGGATCGGTGCACCCGACCCTGTCTCAGGAGAAGCAAATCAGGTGCCAGGTTTTTTTTGGCAACGTAACTTGTTGTTATGGAGGGATTAAAAGTTTCTTCGGGGTGGCGTTTCGGTCATTGTACGCCCGGGATCAGGCGGGGGTGTAAAGCGGCTGGACAGTTTGGTGAAGGGGCGCACCCGGACCGGCGACAGGGGTATTTCAGGCATCGCCGGCCCGGGGCGTGAGTGTCAGCCATCCAGCGTCTGCAGCAGCTCCTCGGCCCGTTGTCGGTCGGGGAAGTCGCTCTCGTCGGCCAGAAGCCGGTCCAGGACCGCCCTGGCCCGCTCGGTATCCCCGGCCGCCTCCAGGCTGCGCGCCAGGTTGAACTGGATACCCGGCTGGCCCGGTGCGATTTCGTGCGCCTTTTCGAGAACCTCCCGCGCCTCGTCGGGACGCGAGTTGTAAAGCAACACGACACCGAGCGTATCCAGGATCTCCGGCGCTTCGGGCGCCAGTTCCGCCGCCTGCTCGGCAAGGCCCAGCGCCTCCTCCGGCCGGGATTCCCGGAGCAGCCAGGCGAGGTTGTTCAGGGCCAGGTAGTCCTCCGGGTACTGCTCTATCTGCTCACGGTACAGCGTCTCGGCCTCGTCCGTCTGGTTGCCTTCCATCAGGCGGGCCGCCAGCAGGTGACGGGCGACCCCGTCACCGGGGTGGCGCTCCAGCCAATCCTGCAGGGTCTGCTTGGCGGCATCGGGCTGATCAGCCTGTAACTGGGCCCGGTAACGGGCAAGCGTCCAGCTCCGCCGGGTTTCGCTCGCCAGCGCCTCGCCATATGCCGCGGCAGCTTCCTCGTACCGTCCGGCCTCGTTGTGGAACCAGCCTCGCTGTGCCTTGACCACGGGGCGATCCTGGTGATCCCCGGTCTCCAGTGGTTCGAAAGCCGCTCGTGCCGCCTCGATCTCGCCGTCCGCTGCCAGCAGTCGGACTAGGGCAATCCGGGCGCTCAGGTCATCCGGCTCGAGCTCCACCGCCCGCTCCAGTGCGGTACGCGCGCCGTCATTATCCCCCAGGGCGGTGAGATTTCGGGCCTGACGGTAGTAGGCCTCGGCATTGTCTTCGTCCACCGCCGTCAAGTCATGGAACAGGCTTGCCGCCGACTCGTGGTCGCCCTGCTGCTCGCGGATGTCGCCCAGCGCGAAGAGCATGAGGGGGTGTTCCGGATGATGTTCCAGGCCCCGTTCCAGCGTCGTCGCGGCTTCTCCCGGTGCCCCCCCGTCTAGCTGCAGGCGGGCCAGCAACAGGTAGGGCTGGGCCTCCTGCGGATGGTGTTCAATGGTCTTTTCCAGCCAGCGCGTGCTGGCCCCGGTGTCCCCGTCCTGGTGCGCGAGCTCCGCCAGTCTCATGGCCGAGGGGGCATGCCCCGGGTTGTGCTCCTGGATCGCCTCCAGCGCGGCGATGCCTGCTTCACGGTTTTCCTGGACGAGCTCCATCATCGCCAAGTTCATACCCAGCGACGGGTCGCCGGGCAGTTTGGCCATCCCCTCCTGGTAGACCAGGCGGGCCTCGTCGATCTCGTTCATGCCGAGCAGCGCGGCGGCCATGAAGTTGTAGCCGTTGGGGCTGTCCGGTTGTTTCTCGCGGATGCGTTCCCCGGCGGCCAGTGCCTCTTCGTAGCGCCCGGCGTTCAGGTGACCCACCGCCACGACGATATCGGCCCGGACGATCTCCGGGGTGGTGTCCGCGACCTGCTGGAGCATGGCGAGGCCCTGATCGGCATCCCCGCTCTGCAGGAGTGCAACACCCAGCATTTCCTGAAGCTCCACGGAGTCCGGTTGTGCCACCAGCGCCTGGCGGAGGGTGCGGATGCTCTGCTCGGCGTCTCCGGCCTCCATGTGCAGCACGGCGAGTTGTTCCCCCAGGCCGGTGATCAGTTCGGGCTGCCGTTCCAGGGCCTCGGCCAGCACCTCGCGGGCCGCTTCCGGCCGACCCTGTTCCACCCGCAGGCGCGCCTTGAGCCGGTAGCTCATGGCCGTTCCGTTGCCGGTAGCGTGGTAGCGCTCCAGCAGGTGCTCGGCCTGGGAGAGGTTGCCGGCGCTCAGCTGCACCGAGGCCAGGTGCTGCATGGCGGGCCGGTAATTGCGGTGGGCCGAGAGGGCTTCCTGGAAGTGGGGGCGGGAGGCAGAGCGGTCCCCGCGTTCGTAGTGGATCAGCCCGGTCAGGTAATGCCCCGCAGGGTGGCCGGGCGCACCTTCCCGCAGGAAGTCGGCGTCCTCCCGGGCCTTGTCTAGATCACCCTGCTCCACGAGCACCAGCGCGCGCTTGAAGCGGTTGGATATGACCTGCGGGCGCAATTCCACCGCCTTGCCGTACGCCGCCAGGGCACCGTCGGTGTCCCCACGCCATTGCGAGAGATCCCCCTTGGTGCCCCATGCGGCAGCCAGGGAGTCATCGGCTGAGAGCGCGGCTTCAACGGCCTGCCAGGCGGCATCGGTTTCACCGGCCGACAGCGCCTGGAAAGCCTCTGCCAGGTGCACTTCGGCCAGGTCGGGGTCCAGTGCCCGGGCGCTGTCCAGCGCCTCGGTGCCCGCCTCGCTGTCGCCGCGTTGGAAATGCCCCAGTGCCTGGTAAGCGAGTAACTGTGCCCGCTCGGAGTCATCCAGCCCCTCCGGCAGTGACAAATCGGCGATATCGCCCCAGCGGTCTACCCGGAACAGGGCGCGCGCCAAGTGCGGCGTGTAGCGCTTGGTATCGGCGCCCGCCTCCAGACCCCGCTGCAGGTGATTGATGCCGTCGTCCAGGCGGCCCTGCCGCTTGTGGGCCAGGCCAAGCAGGGCACGGGTTTCGGCATCGGCGTTCTGCTGCAGGGCGTTACGGTATTCGATGACCGCCGAGTCATACCTGCCTTCGTCCATGTGCTTGGCGGCCCGCTCCAGGTGGTCTGCTTCAGAACTGCCCCCGACGCCGTCACAGGCGCCCAGGGCGAGTGCAGCCGAGGCAAGGGCAGCGACCAGGGCGCCGCGCCGGAAGGGGTTTCTCTGGGTGTGCTTGATGATCGGTGCGGTCATGCCGCTTACCTCAGTCCGTACTTGTCGAGAAGGCTGTACAGGGTGGGGCGGGTAACCCCAAGCATGTCAGCGGCCTGGGCGATGTTGCCGTTGGTCCGGCCCATCGCCTTGATGATGGTTTCCTGTTCCGCCGCATCCCGCGCCTCGCGCAGGCGGATTAGCTGCTCCGGGTCCTCCCGGGGCTCAAGCCCCAGGTCATCCGCGGTGATGCGCTGGCCGTCGGCCATGATCACGGCCCGGCGGATGACGTTTTCCATCTCGCGGACGTTGCCTGGCCAGTCGTAGTGTTCGATTGCGGACAGGGCATCCGATGAGAAGCCCCGCCGGGGCTTGCGCTGCTCCTGGGCGAAACGGTCCAGGAACGCGTGTGCCAACAAGCTGGGATCACCGGCCCGGTCGCGCAGGGGCGGGATGTCGATGCTGATCTCGCTGATGCGGTAGTAAAGATCCTCCCGGAAGTCACCGGTGCGGATGAGTTGCCCAAGATCCTGGTTGGTGGCACCGATAACGCGGATGTCCACGGGTATCACGTTGCGTCCGCCCAGGCGTTCCACGGTGCGTTCCTGCAGGAAGCGCAGCAGCTTGGCCTGCAGGCTCAAGGGCAGGTCCCCGATCTCGTCGAGGAACAGCGTACCCTTGTGCGCGTGCTCGATCTTGCCGATGGTCTGGCGCGTGGCGCCGGTGAAGGCGCCCTTCTCGTAGCCGAACAGCTCGCTCTCCAGCAGGTTTTCCGGGATGGCGGCGCAGTTGATGGCCACGAAGCGTTCTTTGGCCCGGGGGCTCAGGTCGTGCACGGCGCGGGCCAGCACCTCTTTGCCGGTGCCGCTGTCGCCCAGTAGCAGCACGGTGGCGTCGGCGGGGGCCACCCGCTCCACCATGCGGCAGACCTTCAGCATGCCGGGGTCCATGGTGATGACGCCGTTGAGCGGCGAGTCATTGCCTTGCGCCAGCTGGCGATTCTCCTGTTCCAGCTCGTAGAGCCGTGCGGCGCGATCGACGATCAGGCGTAGCACGTCCGCGTCCACCGGCTTGATGTAAAAGTCGTAGGCCCCCAGGGAGACGGCCTGCAGGGCGTGTCGGCGCTCGTCGTTGCCGGTCACTACGACCACCTTGGTCTCTGGCGACACGGCCAGGATCTCCTCCAGTACGGCCAGGCCCTCGGAGGCATTGGCCGGGTCGGGCGGGAGCCCCAGGTCCAGCGTGACCAGCTGCGGCAGGTGCCGCCGGACCTGCGCCATGGCGCTGCTTCGGTCCTTGGCCTCAAGTACCTCGTACCCTTCGAAACACCACCGCAGTTGGCTTTGCAGACCCTGGTCGTCCTCGACGATGAGTAGTTTAAGCGCCTCTCCCACTGAATCCTCCCTGTAATGTCCAGGCCTCACGAGGCCTGCACCGCCGCCGCACCGGTCGCGCGCAGCGGCAGTTTGATCTTGAAAACAGTGCCGCGGCCGGCTTCGCTCTCGACATCCACCCGGCCGCCCATGCCCACGACCTGCTCGCGGGCCTCGTACACGCCGATGCCCATGCCGGCATTGCCCTTGGTGGTCTGGAATGGGCGGAAGAGCTGGTGCTGCATGAAGGCCTCGCTGATGCCGCAACCATTGTCCGCCACTGTAATAATGGCCCATGGGCCGTCCTTGTACAGGTCGACCCGGACCCAGCCGTCTGCGTCCGTGGCCTCTTGGGCGTTGCGGACCAGGTGGAGGAGCACGTTGATCAGCCCCTCCCGGTCACCGAGTACCTGCGCCTCGTTCTCGATCCGCCCCAGCGTAGGCTCGGGCTGGCGGTCGGCGCTGCGGGCTATTACCTCGGTAAGCAGCGGGCGTAGGGCCACCGGCTGTAGCGGCGCCTCGGGGCGTGGCTGGGCCTTGCGCAACTGGGCCTGGGTGCGGTCCAGCCGGTCCCGCGCGTTGCCGATGGTGCGAAAGGCGTCCGCCACGAACTCGGGGTTGTCCTTGTGGCGCTCCGCGTTGGAGCAGACCAGTGACAGCTGGGCCGAGACGTTCTTCAGGTCATGGACCAGAAAGGCGGCCAGCCGGTGAAATGTTTCGAACTGGCGGGCCTCCAGCAGCGCCTCGTTGGTCTGCACCAGGGCCACGTAGACGGCCAGTTGGCGGCCGGCGGTCTTCAGCAGGTCGCGGTCCTCCCAGTCGATCCGCCGGCTCGCCCGGGGGCGGCCTAGCACCACGAACCCCTCCAGGTCGTCACCCTTGAGCAGGGGGATCACCAGCCAGTGGCGTGGGGTGTCTACCAGCCAGTCGGGGAGGACCGTGTCCCGGTACCGGTCGGCGTGGTTCCGGTATTCGTCCACGTCGATCACCCAGCCGCTGCGGGCCAGAAAGGTGACCAATGCCCCGTCCGGCTCTTCGGGCGGGTACTCGGGGGCGCCCAGGTTAAGCACGCCCTCCAGGCGGTAGGTGCCGTCGTCGCTGCGCGCCCAGAGCAGCCCACCCGGGCTGTCCACCATCTCGCCGATCGCCTGAATGGCCCGCTGCCTGAACGGCATGTCCTCGTCCTCTGTGGACAGGGTGCCGGTAAAGCGCAGCCACTCCTGCCGGTAGTCGTACTTATAGCTGAAGAAGTGCTTGCTCAGCAGCACCCGCAGGCGGGCCCGGAAGCTCCCGGAGAACAGCACCAGGGCAAGCAGCAGGGCGGCGCCGAACAGCAGGGTCACCTGCAGCACCGCGCCCAGGTCGCCACCAAAGTGGCTAAGCAGGTAGCCGGCGCTGGCCACCGCCAGCAGGTAGACCCCGGCCCCGACCAGGGCAGCGGTGTGAAACAGCAGGTGGCGGGATACGGTCGGGCCCTCGCGGTGCGGCAGGCCCCGGGCGAGCGACAGGGCCAGCAGCGGGACAACGAGGGCATTCACCAGGCCGCGGGCCTGCCACGACGGGCTCTCCAGCGTGCGGAACAGGACCAGGTCGCCGAACAGGAAGAGGTCGAAAACAAAGAGTCCGCCCAGGCCCAGGCACAGGGGTTTGATCTCCCAGCGGCGCTGGGGTGGGGTGTTGCGGAAGACCTGCTCCACCAGCACCAGGCCAAAGATGGCCATTGCCAGCATGGCAACACTCTGCCAGGCGGCCAGGCCCGGCCAGGCCAGGGGCGCGAAGACCACCAACAGGAACAGGGCGATGGCCGCGGCCCAGCGGCGGATGGAGTCGGGCAGTGGCCGCTGCAGCCCGGCACTGGTCGCCAGCAACACCAGCAGGACCAGAAACCAGGCGGCGTTGCGCAGCAGTTCCAGCACGCCGCCGCCCAGCACCGCGTGGTCGCCGTGCGCCTGGGCCTGAAAGGCCAGCACCCCGGCCCAAAGCGTCGATGCCAGCGCGGCAGCGACAATCCAGAAGCCCGTGGGGCGGTCGCGCCAGCGCAGCAGCGTCAGTCCGGCCAGGATCAGGAAGGCGAGCGCGGCGGTCAGGTAACTGAGCGCAGTCATGGTGGACAAGGCAGTTGTTGCCCTACCGGGCACCCCGCCCGAACAGGACGACCTTTACCGTTTCCAGCAGGATGACGATGTCCAGGAACAGGGTATGGTTCTTCACGTAGTACAGGTCGTACTGCAGCTTCTCTTTTGCATCTTGCACCGAGGCACCGTAGGCGTAACGCACCTGCGCCCAGCCGGTAATGCCGGGACGGATGCTGTGCCGGGCGGTGAAATAGGGGATCTGCTCGCTCAGCTGGTCCACGAAGAAGGGCCGTTCCGGGCGGGGCCCCACGAAGGACATCTCGCCCTTGAAGACATTGATGACCTGCGGCAGTTCGTCGATTCGCAGCTTGCGGATGATCCGACCGACACGGGTGATGCGGTCGTCGTCGCCCTGCGCCCAGCGCGCCACGCCATCCTGTTCCGCGTCCTGGCGCATGCTGCGGAATTTATAGATCTCGAACGGCTCGTTGCCACGCCCATGCGGACCTGTCGGTAAAAGACAGGGCCGGGGCTGTCCAGCCGGATGGCCAGGGCTGTCACCAGCATGATCGGCAGGGTGAGGAGCAACAGTACGGAACTGGCCGCCAGGTCGAAGCAGCGCTTGACCACGTTGCGGAAGCGGTCCTGGCGAAAGCCGCTGCCGAAGACCAACCAACTGGTGTTGAGCGAGTCCAGGCGCAGCTGCTGGCGCTCCCGCTCGAAGAACGTGGAGACATCAGTGATGGGCACGCCGTGCAGTTTGCAATCGAGCAGCTCTCGGATAGGCAGCTTGCCCCGCCGGTCACGCACTGCCACCACCAGTTCATTGGCGTTGTGGCGCCGGACCAGGTCGAGCAGTGTCTCGTGTTCCCGCAACTGCACCACCCGATCGGTGGGCACGTCGGTGTGCTGTTCCCGGGGCGGTGCCACGTAGGCGATTACCTTGTAGGGAAGCTCCTCCGGGCGCTTGTCCGGGTGGACGTGCTCCACGGCTGCCGCTCGGGTGCCGGTGCCGATAACCAGCAGGCGATGCTTGAATGCCTCATTGGCGGCCATGCTGCGGTAGAAGGTGCGCTCGGCTACCAGGCTGAGAGAGGCCAGCGCGAGCCCCCCGGAAAGCACGCCGTTGTGTAGCGCCGTTGCCGGCGCGATCAGGCTATAGAGCAATACCAGGCAGAGCGCCAGGAAAAGCCCGAGCACAATGCGCAGCACGACCAGGTGCCAGCTCTGCACCGCGACCAGTTGATCCGGTTCGTAGAGGCCCAGCAGGCTCAGGCCCAGCAGCGCCACGAGGGCGGTTGCCAGCAACTCCGCCCCCGCCATGCCCCCGCCCATTTCACCACCCGCCTGGATGATGAGGGCGAGGGCCAGGCAGGCGTAGATGATTACGCCCTCCAGGCCGGCGAGCAGCAGCACCTTACGGGGCACATGGTGGCCAAAGATGCGCACAGTTGCTGGTCCTCGCAGTGGCGTTAACGATTGGGCTCAATCAGAAGAAGCGTTCCGGTATGATCAGGGTGTCGCCCGGCAGAATGTCCACGTTGGCCGAGATATCGCCACCGTTGATCAGGTCGTCCAGGCGCACGCGATACTGCTTACGCTCCCCGTCTTCATCCCGGATAATCACCGCCCGGTTGCCGGCCGCGAAGTCCGTGATGCCGCCCACGGCGATCATGACGTCCAGTACGGACATGTTCTCCCGGTACTGCAGGGCCTGGGGCTCCGCGGCCTGCCCGATGACCCGTACCTGCCGGTCATAGGGGCCGGCGAAGCTGGTCACCACCACGGTGACCACCGGGTCCCTGATGTACTCCCCAAGGTGCTCTTCCATGGTCCGTGCCAGGCTGGTGGGGGTGATGCCGCTGGCCTGCACGTCCTCCACCAGGGGGGTGGTGATTTTGCCGTCCGGGCGGACAGGCACGGAAATGGACAACTCCGGGTTGCGCCAGACGTTCACCGAGAGGGTGTCGCCGGGTCCGATGATGTACTCGTCGATCAACCGTTCCTCGGCGCGCTCGGGCGCGTCCGGGTGGGTGCCGGCGCAGGCTGCCAGCAGGCCGCTCAACATCAGCACCCAGAGGCCACGCCAGTAGCCGGAACGCCCCATTTCAGACATGCCCTTTCTCCTTAGGTCTTTAAACGTTCTCTGAAGCACGGAATGTATTCACCGGAATTTGTGCTCCCGGTATCCAAAGTGAAGCACAGGCTGGCCCAGCTTCCACCGGAACCCGCGAAAATTTTGTGTCTGTCGAATGCATCACGCTCCTGCACTGCTCCCGCGTTGTGCTACACCTTCATTCTGAGACCAAACCGTTAATGAGGCGTCATTTGGCTGTCGTGCCCGGTGTTTCCGGGCCGTGTTTGGCGGGCGAACCGGGAGCCCTGAAGTATGGATATCAACAAGCTGGTCAATGAATACCGCGCGGAGTGGTTGGGCGCCCTCAAAGGGTTGAACTGGCCGGACCGCCTGCAGCTGCTCGATGAGATTCACGCGCGTCTCTACAAGGAGGTGGGCAACGAGGGCACGTTTCGCGAGGTTTCACCGGAACTGGTGGCGGCACTGATTCGTGGGCTGGGGCAGCCGGCGGTCAACGGCGCGGCCCAGGCGCATATATACGCCAACTCCGGCGATGCCCGGCACCGCCAGGCGGCGGAGAAGTGGCTGGCGGAACAGCCGCTTGGCGATTTCGCGGACGTCAAGTCGGCGCATCAGAACGACACCCCGGCCTACTGGGTCGACCGCAGACGTAACCGCAGGGTCAGGCAGGGTTATAAGGTCAGCGTCTGGGCCCGGGGGCAGCACACCGAGTGCGCGATGCTCGACCTCTCGCGGGGTGGAGCCGGGCTGGAGCCCAAAGCCGGGCTAAAACCGGGGGACCGGGTGTCGGTGCGGATCCCGGGTTATGGCATGAAGCTGGCCGCGGTGGTGCGGACCCGGCTGGACCGCGCGGGGCTTGCCTTCGAGTCGCAACTGCCATGGGAGCCCCGGGTGACCCAGTTGCCGCGCGAACATGCCCAATAACCCCCCTCAGCTCATGGCTGCCCCCGCGGCAGAATGATATTGCGGGATCTCGCCAGCTGGCTGTTACCCCCCAGCGGCCCGCTGATGCTGGCACTGCTGGGCCTGCTGACGCTGCGCTGGCGTGCGGGCCGATTGCTGTTGGCGCTGGGCCTGTTGCTGTCGTATGCCCTGGCGCTGCCGCCGGTGAGCTATGCGCTGATGCACGGCCTGCAGGCCGACTACCCACCGGTGCAGCCATCAGAGTTGCGCGACGCGCAGGCCATCGTGGTGCTGGGTGCGGGGTACCGCAGCGGCGCCGATGAGTTCGGTGGCGAGACGGTGAGTGATCTGGCGTTGGTCCGTCTGCGTTACGCCGGCTACCTGCATGGGCAGACCGGGTTGCCGGTGATCGCCAGTGGCGGGGCGGCTCCGGGGCGCGAACCCGAGGCGCGCTGGATGGCCGAGGTGCTGGCGGATCTCGGGGTTCGCCCCATACTGACAGAGAGCGAGTCCCGCGATACGTGGGGGAATGCACAGCGCACCGCGGAGCTCTTGCGCCGAATGGAGCTGGAGCGCGTGGCCCTGGTTACCCATGCCCATCACATGCCCCGGGCCACCTGGTCCTTCGAGCAGGCCGGCGTGACCGTGTTGCCGGCCCCCACCGGGGCCTTTGTTCCGCGGGACAGGAGCTGGTCCTGGGGCATGCTGCGGCCACAGGCCAGTGCGGTGTACAGGAGCTGGCTTGCGGCGCACGAGTACCTGGGGTTGTTCTGGTACCGCTGGTTGCGGAGAGATTGAGGCGCAAGCCAGGAGTGGCAATGAGAGTAATGGTCACCGGAGGGGCCGGTTATATCGGCAGTCATACCGTTCGACACCTGACGGCTGCCGGCCACCAGGTGGTGGTGTATGACAACCTTAGTACCGGGTTTGCATGGGCGGTGGGCGACGCGCCCCTGGTGCGGGGCGATCTGGCCGATCACGCCCTGTTGGCGGAGACCCTCAACCGGAACCGGTTCGATGCGGTGCTCCACTTCGCAGCGTACACCGTGGTGCCGGAGTCGGTGTGCGACCCGCTGCGCTACTATGCCAATAACACCCTCAACACCTGGCGCCTGCTGCAGGCGTGCGCCGAGGCGGGGGTGGAGCACTTCGTGTTCTCCTCCACCGCCGCGGTCTACGGCATGCCGGAGCAGATGCCGGTCTCCGAGGAGGCCCCGTTGGCCCCGATCAACCCCTACGGGGCCTCCAAGATGATGTCCGAGCGCATGCTCATGGACCTGGGGGCGGCCAGCGATCTGCGATACGTGAGCCTGCGCTACTTCAACGTGGCCGGGGCCGACCCCTCCGGTGAGCTGGGTCAGGCCACCGCCAACGCTACCCATCTCATCAAGGTGGCGTGCGAGGCGGCGGTGGGCCAGCGGGACGGCATCACCGTCTTCGGCACCGACTATTCCACGCCGGACGGCACCTGCGTGCGCGATTTCATCCACGTGGAGGATCTGGCGCGGGCGCACGTGCAGGCGCTGGCGCACCTGGAAGAGGGGGGTGAGTCCCGGGTGCTCAACTGCGGTTATGGCCGCGGTTACAGCGTTTTGGAGGTGATCGAGGCGGTCAAGCGGTGCTCGGGGCGGGACTTCCAGGTGCGTTACGGGGCGCGGCGGGCGGGAGACCCCGGCGAGGTGGTTGCCGATAACAGCCGGATGCTGGCGGCGCTGGACTGGCGGCCCCGGTACGCGGACCTGGATACGATAGTTGGCCACGCCCTGGCCTGGGAGGAGGAGGGGCTGCCCCGGCGCCTGGCTCGTTAGCCCCCGGCGGGCTGATGCTCCACGCGGTTGCGGCCCCGGTCCTTGGCCCGATAGAGGGCGTCGTCCGCCCGTTTGAGCAACGGCGCGAGTGATTCCCCGGGCTGGTATACGGCGACCCCGAAGCTGGCCGTCACGCGCTGGCCGGTGCTGGTGCGGCCCTCGCTGATGCGCTGGCGCAGCCGCTCGGCCAGCTGCAGGGCGCTGTCCTGTCCCGTGTCGGGTAGAACCAGGAGAAACTCCTCCCCGCCCCAGCGCCCGATGAGGTCGGTGGCGCGCAGGGAGGCGATGCAGCGTTGAACCAGGTCGCTGAGCACCTCATCTCCCACGGCGTGTCCGAACCGGTCGTTGACCGCCTTGAAATGGTCGATGTCCAACAGGGCCACGGACAGCGCGGTGCCGTGGCGGTTGCTGCGCTCCATCTCGCGGCTCAGGGCCTGCTCGGTGCGGCGGCGATTCAGCGCACCGGTGAGCTGGTCGAAGGTGGCCTCGCGCTCCAGCGCCGCCTGCAGCGCCTTGCGTTCGCTGATGTCCTGCACCACCCAGACGAAGCCCTGGGACAGGGCCCCGGGGTCCAGCGGGCGGCCCAGCAGCGAGACAGTGATCACCTCGCCGTTCGCCCGCACGAATTCCCGTTCGATCTCGGATGTGTGGCCCTCGCGGAGTACCGGGTAGACCGCCTCGCCGGTGGCCTCGTAGACGGCGTGGCTGGTGTACAGGAAGGCGGTGGTCCGGCCCAGCACCTCCTCCTCCCGGTAACCGGTCATGCGCAAGAAGGCGGGGTTGCAGTGCAGGATGCGGCGCTCACCGTCAAGGAACAGCAGCCCCACGGGGGTGTGGTCAACGATGGCCTCCAGCGAGGCGTGGGCGGCGCGCGCCTCCGCCTCCAGGGCCTTGCGCCGGGAGATGTCCCGCCAGACCACCAGGATCGCCGGCGGGCCGTCCCGGTCCAGCGTGGTGAGCCGCACCTCAACCCAGATCGGGTCGCCGTTAGCCTTGAGGTGTTGCCACTCGAAGCGCTGTGAGCCGTGCTCCCGGGCCCGCGCCACCACCTCGCGGGCCCGTTTCGCGGAGCTGTGCCCATCGGGCTGGCAGATGGGAGAGAGCGCCTCGGGGGTGCGCCCCAGGAGTGCCTCAGCACCATCGTAGCCGAGCAGATCGGCCGCCGCCTGGTTGCACACCACGAACTGGTGGCCCTCGATGATCAGCATGCCGTCCGGGTTCTGCGCGAACACGTGCTGGTACAGGCGCAGGTCACCCGCAGTATCGGTGGCAAGGTGCTGCGCGCCCGGGGGCGGCTGACGTTTGCAGTTCATAGGGGGATGCTAGTTCACGGCGACCGGCGCCGCGAGGGGGCGAAGCCGCCGTGGCAGCCCCCCGTCCTGCCTTCGTGGGTGCGTCAGTGCTGGGTCGGGGGCGTCTGTGGGCCGTGGTGGGGTTTGTCGCTGAACAGGTGTTCGATGTCCACGGCGTCGAACCGGTAGCCTGCATTGCAGAACTGGCAGTGGGTCTCGATCACACCCTGCTCTTCCAGCAGCGAGCGAATTTCCCCCTCGCCCATGGACAGCAGGATGTTGCTGATCCGCTCCCGGGAGCAGTTGCAGTGGAAGCGGAAGGGGGTGGGATCGAACAGCCGCAGGTCCTCCTCGTGGAACAGCCGGCGCAGGATCTCGCCCGTGTCCAGGCCGCGCAGTTCTTCCATGGTGAGGGTGTCGGTGAGCAGGCCAGCCCGGTTCCAGGCGTCCGGGTCGCCCTCTTCGCCGGGGAGGCGCTGCAGGAGCATGCCGGCGGCGGTGTGGTCGTCGCTGGTGAGCCACACGCGGGTGGCCAGCTGTTCGGAGTCGCGGAAGTAGCCCTCCACCGCCTCGGCCAGATTACCGGCCCCCAGGCCCACAAGGCCCTGGTAGCGCTCACCCTCGTCCTTGGGTTCGATGGTGATGGCCAGGTGGCCCTTGCCGAAGAACTGCGCCAGGGTGGCGCCTGGCCCGGGCAGGGGGGTGTCTTCGTTCCAGCGGGCGGTGGCGCGCAGGCCGCCGTCACTGCCCACCTGGATGAGCAGCAGCCCGACCGGGCCATCGCCCTGGAATTGCAGGCTGAGCTGGCCCTTGAACTTGAGGGTGGCCACCAGCAGCGCGCCGGCGGCCATGGCCTCGCCGGTGAGCCGGGCCAGGCCCTCGGGCATCTCGCGGCGGCGCAGTACTTCCTGGTAACTGTCGCTCAGCTGGACCAGTTCGCCGCGGATGCTGGCGTGCTCAAAGATGAAGCGGTGCAGGTGATCGGTCATGGCCGACTCAACCGTTGAGTTTCTTCTTCAGCAGTTCGTTGACCTGCCCCGGGTTGGCTTTGCCCCGGGAGGCCTTCATGACCTGGCCGACGAAGAAGCCGAGCAGCTTGTCCTTGCCGCCCTGGTACTGCTCCACCTGCTTCGGGTTGGCAGCGATCACCTCGTCGATCATGGCCTCGATGGCGCCGGTGTCGGTGACCTGCTTCAGCCCCTTCGCCTCGATGATCTGGTCGGGCTCGCCCTCGCCGTTCCACATGGCCTCGAAGACCTCCTTGGCCACGCGCCCGGAGATGGTGTCGTCCTCGATGCGGGCCACCAGCTGGCCGAGCATCTCGGGGGTGACGGGGCTGTCCGCCAGCTCCAGACCCGCCTTGTTGAGCGCGCCCAGGAAGTCGCCCTGCACCCAGTTGGCGCTGCGCTTGGCGAAGCCGCCCGACTCGGTGACCACTGACTCGAAGAACTCCGCCAGCTCCCGGGTGGCGGTGAGCACGCCGGCGTCGTAGTCGGACAGCCCGTACTCCTCGACGAAGCGGCTGCGCTTCTCGTCCGGCAGCTCGGGCAGGGTCTCGCGCACGGCGTCGACGAAGGCCTGGTCCAGCTCCACCGGCAGCAGGTCCGGGTCGGGGAAGTAGCGGTAGTCGTTGGCCTCCTCCTTGGTGCGCATGGAGCGGGTCTCGCCCTTGTCCGCGTCGTAGAGGCGGGTCTCCTGCACCACCTCGCCGCCGGACTCGATCAGCGCGATCTGGCGCTCCACCTCGTAGTTGATGGCGCGCTCCACGAAGCGGAAGGAGTTGAGGTTTTTCAGCTCGGCACGGGTGCCGAACTCTTTCTGCCCCTTGGGCCGGACGGAGACGTTGGCGTCGCAGCGGAAGGAGCCCTCCTGCATGTTGCCGTCGCAGATCTCCAGGTAGCGCACCAGGGCGTGCAGCTTTTTCATGTAGGCGGAGGCCTCGGCGGCGCTGCGCAGATCGGGCTCGGAAACGATCTCCAGCAGCGGCGTGCCGGCGCGGTTCAGGTCCACCCCGGTCATGCCCTGAAAGTCCTCGTGCAGAGACTTGCCCGCGTCCTCCTCCAGGTGGGCGCGGGTGATGCCGATGCGCTTGCGCTCGCCATCCTCCGGCTCGATCCACAGCTCACCGCCCTCGACAATGGGCAGCTCGTACTGGCTGATCTGGTAGCCCTTGGGCAGGTCGGGGTAGAAGTAGTTCTTGCGGGCGAATACCGAGCGCGGCGCGATCTTTGCGCCCACGGCCAGGCCGAACTTGGCGGCCATGTGCACCGCGCCCTTGTTCAGCACGGGCAATACGCCGGGCATGCCCAGGTCCACGGCGCAGGCCTGGCGGTTGGGCTCGGCGCCGTAGGCGGTGGCCGCGCCGGAGAAGATCTTGCTCTTGGTGGCGAGCTGAGCGTGAATCTCAAGCCCGATTACCGTTTCCCATTCCATAATCGTGTTCCTGGTCGAAGCCCTGGTGGTCTGGCGGTCTCGTGGTGCCGGGGTCGGTCCGGGTGTGACGGCCTTACTCGAAGCCCTCGGGCACGTGCCGGTGCCAGTCGGTCACCTGCTGGAACTTGTGACCGACGTTGAGCAGCCGGGCCTCGTCGAAATAGTTGCCGATGACCTGCAGCCCCACCGGGCGGCCCTGCACGAAGCCGGCCGGGACGGACAGGCCGGGCACGCCGGCCAGGTTCACCGCCAGGGTGTAGACGTCGGAGAGGTACATCTGCACCGGGTCGTCGGTGCGCTCGCCGATGTTGAAGGCCACCGTGGGCGAGGTGGGGCCCATGATCACGTCCACCTCTTCCAGTGCGCGGGTGAAGTCGTCGCGGATCAGCCGGCGGACCTGCTGGGCCTTCAGGTAGTAGGCGTCGTAGTAGCCCGCGGACAGCGCGTAGGTGCCCACCAGGATGCGCCGTTTCACCTCGTCGCCGAAGCCCTCGCCGCGGGAGCGCTTGTAGAGATCTTCCAGGTCAGCGGGGTTGTCGCAGCGGTAACCGTAGCGCACGCCGTCGAACCGGGACAGGTTGGAGGAGGCCTCCGCCGGGGCGATGACGTAGTAGACGGGCACCGAGTGGCGGGTGTTGGGCAGGGAGATCTCGCGGATCTCGGCGCCCTCCTCGCGGTAGACATCGATGGCCCCCTCGACCACCCGGCGCACCTCCGGGTCCAGCCCCTCACCGAAGAACTCCTTCGGCACGCCGATCTTCAGGCCTTTCACCGAGCGGCTGAGGGTCTCGCTGTAATCGGGCACCACGTGGTCAACGCTGGTGGAATCGCGCCCGTCGAAGCCGGCCATGCCGCCGAGCAGCAGGGCCAGGTCCTCGCAGGTGCGGGCCATGGGGCCGCCCTGGTCGAGGCTGGAGGCGAAGGCGATCATGCCGTAGCGGGAGACCCGGCCGTAGGTGGGTTTGAGCCCGGACAGGCCGCACAGCGCCGCCGGCTGGCGGATGGAGCCGCCGGTGTCGGTGCCGGTGGCCGCCGGGGCCAGGCGCCCGGCCACCGCTGCGGCGGAGCCGCCGGAGGAGCCGCCGGGTACCGCGTCCAGGTCCCAGGGGTTCTTCACCGGGCCGTAGAAGCTGGTTTCGTTGGAGGAGCCCATGGCGAACTCGTCCATGTTGGCCTTGCCCAGCATGACCATGCCGGCGTCTGCCAGCTTGCGCACCACGGTGGCATCGTAGGGGGACTCGAAGTTATCCAGCATGCGCGAGCCGCAGCTGGTCCGCACCCCCTGGGTGCAGAAGATGTCCTTGTGGACCAGCGGCACGCCGGTGAGCGGCCCGGCCTCACCGGCGGCAATGCGCTGGTCGGCGGCGTCGGCCGCGGCCAGGGCCTGCTCGGCGGTGGGGGTGATGACGGCATTGGTCACCGGGTTCAGCGCGTCGATGCGCGCCAGGAAGGCCTCGGTGACCTCGCGGCTGGAGAACTCGCCGGCGCGCAGCGCGGCGGCAATCTCGGCTACGGTCTTTTCATGCATGTCGGGTCGGGTTCCTGGTGGGGGCTCGGGGTGGACGCGGCGATCACTCGATGACGCGCGGCACCAGGTACAGGCCGGCCTCGGTGGCCGGGGCGATGGCCTGGAAGCGCTCGCGCTCGTCCGGCTCCGTGACCTGGTCCTCGCGCATCCGCTGCACGGCGTCCAGCGGGTGGGCCATGGGGGTCACGCCCTCGGTGTCGATGTCCTTCATCTGCTCGACGAAGTCGAGAATGTCGGACAGGTTGCGGGCATAGCCGGGGATGTCGGCGGGCTCGATGGCCACGCGTGCCAGGTGGGCAATGTGCTTGACTTCGGACTCTTCCAGGGACATTGCGCATCCTCCAAGACAGTAAGCCGGGAAACTTACCACAACACCCCGCTTGCCCAAAGCGCTGCCCAATGTGTAGATTAGCGGCTTTCCTTCCAGCCGGTTCTAAACTCTAATGTTCAAGGGTATTCGAGGACTCTTCTCCAACGACGTCTCCATCGACCTGGGGACGGCCAACACACTTATTTACCTGCGCGGCAAGGGCATCGTGCTCGCCGAGCCGTCGGTGGTGGCCATCCGGCAGGACCGCGACGGCGGCGCCAAGCGCATCGCCGCGGTGGGGGCCGAAGCCAAGGCCATGCTCGGGCGCACCCCCGGGAACATCCGCGCCATCCGGCCGATGAAGGACGGCGTGATCGCCGACTTCACCGTCACGGAGAAGATGCTGCAACACTTCATAAAGAAGGTACACGAAGCGCGCATCTTCAAGCCCAGCCCGCGGGTGCTGGTCTGTGTGCCCTGCGGCTCCACCCAGGTGGAGCGCCGTGCCATCCGCGAGTCCGCCGAGGGGGCCGGGGCCCGCGAGGTGTACCTGATCGAGGAGCCCATGGCGGCGGCCATCGGCGCCAGCATGCCGGTGGATGAGGCCAGCGGCTCCATGGTGGTGGACATCGGGGGCGGTACCTCCGAGGTGGCAGTGCTCTCGTTGAACGGCATCGTCTACTCCGCCTCGGTGCGCATCGGCGGCGACCGCTTCGATGAGTCCATCATCAACTACGTGCGCCGCAACTACGGCATCCTCATCGGCGAGGCTACCGCCGAGCGGATCAAGCACGAGATCGGCACCGCCTTCCCCGATCCCGAGGTGCACGAGGTGGAGGTCCGCGGCCGCAATCTGGCTCAGGGCGTGCCGCGCAGCTTCACCCTGAACAGCAACGAGATCCTCGAGTCCATGCAGGATCCGCTCTCCGGCATTGTCTCCGCGCTCAAAACCGCGCTGGAGCAGACCCCGCCCGAGCTGGGGGCCGACGTTGCCGAGCGCGGCATCGTACTCACCGGGGGCGGTGCCCTGCTGCGCAACATCGACCGGCTGCTGATGGAAGAGACCGGCCTGCCGGTGGTGGTGGCCGACGACCCGCTGACCTGCGTGGCACGCGGGGGTGGCCGGGCGCTGGAGATGATGGACGAGAAGGGCACCGACCTGTTCGTCGGGGAGTAACAGCCCCTCACGCGGCGGCCGGGCTCGCGCCAGGGAGCATGATGCCGCCGTTCGTATGGCAGTACACCGCCGGTGTGGCCCGGGAAGGCGCACCGGCCCTGAAATCCGGTAAGGGTCATCAAGCCGCTATTCCTGCAAGGACCTTCCATCACCGTGCGACTGGTGCTACTGGCACTGGTCTCGGTGCTGTTGATGACCCTGGATCACCGCCAGCAGTTGGCCGAGCCCGTCCGGCAGGGCCTGGCCGCTGTGGTCTGGCCGGTGCAGCAGGCGGTGAGCCTGCCCTATGAGGCAAGTCAGCGGCTGGCCGAGCAGCTCAGTGGTCGCCAGCAGCTGATCGACGAGAACCGCGATCTGCGCCGTCAGTACCTGCTGGACCAGGCCCGCCTGCAGCGCCTCCGGTCCCTGGAGGAGGAAAACCAGCGCCTGCGCGACCTGCTCGGCTCCTCCGGCCAGCTGGGTGAGACGGTATTGATCGCCGAATTGCTCCGCGTCGATCTCGACCCCTACTCCCATCTGATCCAGGTGGACAAGGGCAGCCACCAGGAGGTGACCATCGGCCAGGCGGTGCTGGATGCGCAAGGGGTGATGGGGCAGGTGGACCGGGTCGGGCCCCGCGCTGCCATGGTCCGCCTGATCACCGATCCCAGCCATGCCATCCCCGTGGAGGTGAACCGCAACGGGTTGCGGACCATCGCGCTGGGCACCGGTGACCTCAACCGGCTGGAACTGGGCAGCGTGCCGATCAACGCCGACATCCGCGCCGGAGACCTGTTGGTGACCTCCGGTCTGGGCGGGCTCTTCCCGCGCGGCTACCCGGTGGCCGAGGTGGAGCGGGTGGTGGTGGACCCGGGCGAGCCCTTCGCCCGTGTGACCGCCCGTCCGCTGGCGGCGCTGGACCGGAGCCGAAAGATGGTGCTGGTGCAGGGCGCCGCCCTGCGCGGCGCGGCGGACCTGCCGTCGCCGGAGGAGTTGAGCGCGCCCCCTGCGGCGCCGGCCGCCGGGGCGCCGGCGCAGGCCCCCGAGGCGCTGGAGGCACCGGTTGAACCGCCACAAGAGGAGGCACCGTGAGTCAGGTGGTCCCGCGTGGTCGCTGGGTGATCCTGTTCAGCCTGCTGGCGGCCGGCATGCTGGTGCTGGTGCCCATGCCGGATTGGGCCGCGCCGGCCCGGCCCCAGTGGGTGGCGCTGGCGGTCATGTACTGGGCGATGGCGCTGCCCAGTCGGGTGGGGGTGACGGTCGCCTGGATGGGCGGGTTGTTCCAGGATGCGCTGGTGGGCAGCCTGCTCGGCCAGCATGCCCTGGCTTTCGCCCTGATCACCTGGATTATCCTCAAGCTGCACCAGCGCACCCGGCTGATGCCGGTCTGGCAGCAGGCCCTGATCGTGCTGCCGCTGCTGTTCGCGGTACAACTGGTGCTGTTCTGGGTCAACGGCCTGATCGGCCGGCCGGCGCCGCCGTGGCAGGCGTGGTTGGCCCCGGTGGTCGGGGCGGCCATGTGGCCCTGGGTGTTTTTCCTGCTGCGTGCCGCGCGTCGCCATTTCGGCGTACAGTAAAGTCAGCATGTACTCGAACAAGGCCATTAAAGACGGTTCCCGCGAGTCCCGTCAGTTTCTCCGGCGCGCCGTTGTCGCGGCGGTGGCGGTCGCCCTGCTGACCGGGGTGTTGGTCAACCAGATGGTCAAGCTGCAGGTGCGCGACCACGAGCACTACAGCACCCTCTCCCAACAGAACCGTGTCCGTATTCAGCCGGTGCCTCCCACGCGGGGGCTGATCTACGACCGCAACGGCGTGCTGCTGGTGGAGAACCGCCCCTCCTACCGCCTTACCGTCACCCCGGAGCAGGTGCGCGACATGCCGGCCCTGCTCGAGGCGCTGGGCGAGGTGGTGGACCTGGACGAAGCGGACATCAACCGCTTCGAGCGCCAGCTGCAGCGCTCGCGCCGTTTCCACGAGGTGCCGCTGAAGCTGCGCCTCACCGAGGAGGAGGTGGCGCGGCTGTCGGTGCACCGGCACCGCTTCCCCGGGGTGGAGGTCCGTGCCCAGCTCACCCGCCACTACCCCCACGGCGAGCACATGGCCCATGTGCTGGGTTACGTGGGCCGGATCAGCGAGCAGGAGCTCCGCCGCATCGATACCGCCAATTACGCCGGCGCCACGCACATCGGCAAGAGCGGCGTGGAGCGGGCCTACGAGGACCTGCTGCACGGCCGCGTCGGGTACGAGCAGGTGGAGACCAACGCCCTGGGGCGGGTGCTGCGGGTGCTGGAACGGACTCCGCCGGAGCCGGGCACTGACCTGCACCTCACCCTGGACAGCCGATTGCAGCGCGTGGCCGAAGCGGCGCTGGAGGGGCAGCGGGGCTCGGTGGTGGCCATGGATGCGCATACCGGCGAGGTGCTGGCCATGGTCAGCGAACCGGGCTACGACCCCAACCTGTTCGTGGGGGGCATCAGCCACCAGCAGTTTCAGGCCCTGCAGAGTGCCGGCAGCCAGCCGCTGTTCAACCGCTCGATCCGCGGTCAGTACCCGCCTGGCTCCACCATCAAGCCCTTCGTGGCGCTGGCGGGCCTGCACCACGGCGAGACCGATGAGCGGCGCCGCGTGCAGTGCTCCGGGCAGTTCTCCATCCCCGGGGATGACCGCGTCTACCGGGGGCGCTGGCACTCGAACAACGGCCGCCTGGCGCTGCGCGAGTCCATTGCCGAGTCCTGCAACATCTATTTCTACGACCTGGCCTACCGGATGGGTATCGACGACATGTCGGATTTCCTGGCCGGTTTCGGGTTCGGTCAGCTGACCGGGCTGGATATGAACGGCGAGCGTCCCGGTGTGCTGCCCTCGCGTGACTGGAAGCGCGGGGCGCTGGGCGAGGGCTGGTACCACGGCGAGACCCTGCACACCGGCATCGGCCAGGGGTATTTCTCGGTCACGCCGCTGCAACTGGCGGTGGCCACCGCCATCATGGCGAACCGCGGCTACCCGGTGGAGCCGCGCCTGCTGGCCCGCACCGGTGAGGGGGATGAAACCCTGGCCGCGCCGCCCGAGGTGATGGAGCGCGAGGCCCGGATCACCGTGGACGACCCGGCCTACTGGGATGCCGTGATCGAGGGCATGGAGATGACCGTGCACGGCCGCTACGGTACGGCGCGTGGTATCACCAATGGCCTGGACTACCGGATCGCCGGCAAAACGGGTACCGCCCAGGTCTCCGCCCAGATGCGGGATATCGACCACGAGGAGCGGCCCTACCACCACCGCGACCACAGCTTGTTCGTGGCCTTCGCTCCGGCAGAGCAGCCCCGCATCGCCATCTCGGTGGTGGTGGAGCATGGTGGTGGCGGCGGCCGGACGGCGGCGCCGGTGGCCCGCCAGGTACTGGACGCCTACCTCGACATGGAGGAGGCGCTGGAGGGCGAACCGCCCCCGGAGGGTTACATCGATGGCGACGATTGATATTGGCCGCAACACCCTGGCTGGCCGCGCCCGGCTCGGGACCAGCCGGCTCTCGCCGCTGCAGCGCTACCTGCACCTGGATGGGACCCTGTTGACGGCGCTGCTGCTGGTGGCGCTGTTCGGCCTGGCGGTGCTCTACAGCTCCTTTGGGGAGGACCCGGCACAGGTGCAGCGCCAGCTGGTGCGCCTGGGCATCGCCTTTTCCGCCATGCTGGTCATGGCGCAGATCCCGCCCAGCACGCTGCGCCGCTGGACGCCCTGGCTGTTCGCTGCCGGCGTAGTCATGCTGCTGGCGGTCATGGTGCTTGGGGTCATGGGCAAGGGGGCCCAGCGCTGGCTGGACCTCGGGTTTATCCGCTTCCAGCCCTCGGAGCTGATGAAGCTGGCCATCCCGATGATGGTCGCCTGGTGGCTTGCGGAGCGGCCGCTGCCGCCCAACTGGCGGCACATCGTCATCTGCGGCACGCTCATCCTGGTGCCAACAGCCCTAATAGCGCTGCAGCCCGATCTGGGCACCGCGATCGTCACCGCGGCCTCCGGCTTTTTCGTGCTCTACCTGGCCGGTCTGCGCTGGCGCTGGATGATAACGCTGGCGTTGCTGCTGGCGGCGGCGGCCCCGTTGATGTGGTTTTTCGTCATGCAGGACTACCAGCAGCAGCGGGTGCTGACCTTCCTGAACCCGGAGCGTGATCCCCTGGGCGCCGGCTACCACATCATGCAGTCCAAGATCGCCATCGGCTCCGGGGGGCTCTTCGGCAAGGGCTGGCTGAACGGGACCCAGGCCCATCTGGACTTCCTGCCGGAACGGCACACCGACTTCGTCATGGCGGTGGTCAGCGAGGAGTTCGGGCTGATCGGTGTGCTGCAACTGCTGGCCGTCTATCTTTTCATCGTCGGCCGGGGGCTGTGGATTGCTGCCAACGCCCAGGACACCTGGAGCCGGCTGGTGGGGGGAAGCCTGGCGCTGACGTTCTTCATCTACGTCTTCGTTAATGCCGGCATGGTTTCAGGGTTGCTGCCGGTGGTGGGGCTGCCGTTGCCGCTGGTGAGTTTCGGTGGCACATCGTTGGTGACGGTGATGGCCGCTTTCGGTATTCTCATGTCCATACACACCCACCGAAGAATCTGGTCTTCCTGAACAACTTAGCGGGTATTCTGTGTAATGGACCTTAAGAAATCCTGCTGGGCCGCCGGCTTTATGCTGCTCGCCGGCCTGGCGAGCCCGGCGCAGGCCGGTTTCTCCGACGAAGGGCTGGCCGATTTTGCCGACGAGGTCAGTGAGCGCCACGGGCTGGAGCGGGCCCGGGTGCAGGCCCTTGTGGAGGGCGCGGTGTTCCAGCAGGACATCATCGACGCCATCTCCAGCCCGGCCGAGGCCCGGCCCTGGCGCGAGTACCGCCCGATCTTCCTGACCGAGTCGCGCATCGAGGAGGGGGTCGAGTTCTGGGACGCCCACTCCGACAAGGTCGACGAGGCCGCTGAAGCCTTCGGGGTGGCCCCGGAGGTGCTGGTGGCCATCCTCGGGGTGGAAACCCGCTACGGCCAGCATGCGGGTCGGCACCGGGTGCTGG
This sequence comes from Alkalispirillum mobile, assembly GCF_003664325.1. Classification (NCBI taxonomy): domain Bacteria; kingdom Pseudomonadati; phylum Pseudomonadota; class Gammaproteobacteria; order Chromatiales; family Ectothiorhodospiraceae; genus Alkalispirillum; species Alkalispirillum mobile. Next base: position 1,585,635 of record NZ_RCDA01000001.1, on the reverse strand, counting down.
ACGCCCTTGCCACCCTGGCCTTCGGCTACCCGCCGCGCGCCGATTTCTTCCGCAGCGAACTGGAGCAGTTCCTGCTGCTGGTGGAGGAGGAGGGCCTGGAGCCAGAGGGGCTGAAGGGCTCCTACGCCGGGGCGATGGGGCTGCCGCAGTTCATATCCAGCAGCTATCGCCACTACGCGGTGGACTTCGACGGCGATGGTCAGCGGAATCTGTTCGAGAACAAAGCCGACATCCTCGGCAGCGTGGCCAACTACTTCAGCGAACACGGCTGGCGCACCGGTGAACCGGTGGCGGTAAGGGCCGAGGTCTCGGGCGAGGCGTGGGCCGAGCTCACCAGCCCGAACCGCGGGCCTGCCCGCACCCGCCACACCATGGCGGAGTTGTCTGCGGCCGGAGTCACGCCGGCCAGCGATGTGGCGGATGACACCCCGGTGGCCCTGCTGGAGCTGGAGGGCGAAGAGGGCCCTGAATACTGGGTGACCTTCCACAACTTCTACGTCATCACGCGCTACAACCACAGTGCGCTATACGGTCTGGCGGTCTACCAGCTGGCCGAAGCCATCCGGGAAGGGCGTGACGCATGAGCCGCCTGACGCTTCCCGCGCTGGCGCTGGTCCTCCTGCTGGCCGGTTGTGCCGGGCCGGACGCCCCTTCCCCGACCCCCAGCCCCAGCGGCAGCGACCCCTGGGCGGGTCGTACCCCCGACGCCGGGCCGGACAGCCCGCCGGACCTCAGCGCCGTGCGCGATGCCGTGCCTCGGGAGGAGCCCCGTGCGCGGTACGGGAACCCGGCCAGTTACGAGGTGTTTGGCGAGACCTACCACGTGAAGGAGACCGCGGAGGGGTATGAGGAGGAGGGCCGGGCCTCCTGGTACGGCACCAAGTTCCACGGTCGGCGCACCTCCAGCGGCGAGACCTACGACATGTACGCCATGACCGCGGCCCATCGCACCCTGCCGCTGCCGGCCTATGCCGAGGTGACCAACCTGGACAACGGCAAGCGCGTGGTGGTGCGGATCAACGACCGTGGGCCCTTCGTGGACAACCGGATCATCGACCTCTCCTACGCCGCGGCCTACCGGCTGGACATGGTGGATGCCGGCACCGCGCCGGTGCGGGTGCGTACCATCACCGTGGGCGATCTGCCCACCGTGGCGGATGCCGCCGACTCGGCGGACGCCGGCGAAGAGAGTGGCTCGTCCGCCGAAGCGGCCACCGAGGCACCGGTCCGGCTCGGAGAGGCGGCGGGTATCCCCGAGGTGGACCTGCCCGAGGGGGAGCGCCTGAGCGTCACCCGCAGTGATGACGAGCCGGAATCCGGCGCTGCCGAGGACAATGGCAGCAGCGCCGAGCAGGGGCGCTACTTCCTGCAACTGGGCGCCTTCGGTGACGAGGACAACGCCCGACGCCTGCGTGACCGCCTGGCGAGCAAACTATCCGCCCCGGTCCGGGTCCATAGCGAGAACGGTGTCCACCGGGTCAAGGTGGGGCCAATGACCGATATGCGGGCGGTGGACCAGGCCCACGGCGAGTTGCACGGCCAGGGGCTGCTGGACTTCCACCTGGTCGAACGCTAGGCCGCGGCGCACCGCACGCCACTGTGTACAATGCCCAATCCCCACAACCGATCGTGAGCGAGTTGAACCCATGCGTCAGCTGATCATCGCCTGCCTGCTGTCTCTGCTGGTCCTGTTTTCCAGTTCGGCCGTCGGTCAGATCCCCATTCCCACACCGGCGGCACCCTCGGTCGGGGCCGCGTCCCACGTATTGATGGACGCCCGCAGCGGGCAGATCCTGGCCGAAGGGAATGCCGATGAGCAGCGCGATCCGGCCAGCCTGGTCAAGATGATGACCGCCTACGTGGTCTTCAGCGAGCTGCGCGAGGGCAACGTCGACCTGGAGGAGATCGTCACCGTCAGCGAGCGGGCCTGGCGTACCCCCGGCTCGCGCATGTTCATCGAGCCGGGTGACGAGGTGCGGGTCGCGGACCTGATGCGGGGGGTGATCATTCAGTCCGGCAACGACGCCTGCGTGGCCCTGGCCGAACACCTCGCGGGCGACGAGCAGACCTTCGCCCAGGTGATGAACAGCTACGCCGAGCAGCTGGGCATGGAGAACACCTACTTCGCCAACGCCACCGGTCTTCCGGACGAGGCGATGAAGACTACCGCCCGGGATACCGCCCTCCTGGCCCGCGCCATCGTGCGCGACTTCCCCGAGTACTACAGCTGGTACTCCGAGCGCAGCTTCACCTGGAACGACATCCGCCAGTCCAACCGCAACCGCCTGCTGTGGCGCGATTCCAGCGTGGACGGGATCAAGACCGGCCACACCAGTGCGGCCGGCTACAACCTGGCGGCCTCCGCCGAGCGCGATGACATGCGCCTGGTGTCCGTCGTCCTCGGCACCTCCAGCGAGCAGGCCCGGGCGGACCAGACCCAGTCACTGCTCAACTACGGCTTCCGGTTCTTCGAGACCCACCGCCTGTACGACGATAACGAGGAGCTGACCCGCTCCCGCGTCTGGAAAGGCGACATGGAGGACCTGGGGGTCGGCATCGACGGCGAGCTCTACCTGACCATCCCACGCCGCCAGTACGACAACCTGGAGGCGAGCCTGCGGATCGATGAGCCGCTCGTCGCCCCCATCGAGGCCGGTGATCAGGTGGGCCGCCTGGTCGTCCGCTTACAGGGCGAAGTCATGCACGAGGAGCCGCTGCTGGCCCGCGAGACCGTCGCCGAGGGCAGCCTCTGGCGCCGGGTGGTGGACGACGTGCTGCTGCGCTTCCAGTAAGGGGCCGATGGGCATGAGCAGACTGTGTTATCTCAACGGCGAGATCCTTCCCCTGGACGAGGCCCGCATCTCCCCGATGGATCGCGGGTTTCTCTTCGGTGACGGGGCCTACGAGGTGATCCCTGCCTACGATGGGCGCCCGTTCCGCCTGCCCGAGCACCTGCGCCGGCTGGACCAGACGCTGGAGGGCATCCGGCTGCCCAACCCTCACAGCCACGCCGAGTGGGCGGCGATGATCGCCCGACTGCTGGAGGCCGCGGGGGGCGGTGACGCGGGGGTCTACCTGCAGGTGACCCGCGGCGTACCCGAGGTGCGGGACCACGCCTTCCCCCTCGACGCCCGGCCGACGGTGTTCATGACGGTCTCGCCGTTGCCGGCGCCCCTGGGCCCGGAGGCTGGCGAGGGCGCAAGCGCCATCCGCCTGCGGGACAACCGCTGGGGCCGCTGCGACCTGAAGACCACCGCACTGCTGCCCAACGTGCTGCTCCGCCAGGAGGCCATCGAGGCCGGTGCCGACGAGGCGCTGCTGCTGCGCGACGGCCAGCTGACCGAGGGGGCGGCCAGTAACGTCTTCGTGGTGTGTAACAATGAGGTCATGACGCCGCGCCAGAGTCCGAACCTGTTGCCCGGTGTCACCCGGGATTTCGTGGTGGAGCTGCTGCGCGAGCGCGGGGTTCCCTGCCAGTGCAGCGCCATCAGCGCCGACCAACTGGCCCGCGCCGACGAGATCTGGCTGACCAGTTCCACCAAGGAGGTGCTGCCGGTGACCCGGCTGGATGGCGAGCCGGTGGGTGATGGGCGCCCGGGCGCCTTCTGGCGGCAGGCGCGCACCTGGTTCGATGAGTACAAGGCGGCCTTTGCCGCTGGAGAGTAAGATGGTTCAGCAGTTTGACGAGGACAACACCCCACTGGAATTCCCCTGCCGCTTTCCCATCAAGGCCATGGGGCGCGCCGAGGCGGATGTGGAATCGGTGGTCCGCGCCGTGCTCACCGAGCACCTGGAGCGGCCCGAGCAGGTGGAGTTGCGTATCTCCGAGAGCCGTAACGGCCGGTTCATCTCGGTGACCGCCACCATCACCGCCCACAGCCGGCCGCAGCTGGACGCGATCTACCGCTCGCTGCACGCCGAAGAGGCGATCCTGATGACCCTGTAGGGGGTCCCCTGTGCCTGCCTTGCGGCTGGGCCCGCTTCCAAGGAGTCTCTATGCCCCCGTGCCCGTTGACCGACATCCAGGTGCGTTACTTGGGCGAGCGTGACTACCGCCAGACCTGGGAGGCCATGCGCCGGTACACCGACGAGCGCGGGCCGGACACCGCGGACCAGCTCTGGGTGGTCTCCCACCCGCCGGTCTACACCCTGGGCCAGGCCGGCAAGCCCGAGCATATCCTCGCGCCCGGTGCCATCCCGGTGGTGGAGACGGACCGTGGCGGCCAGGTCACCTACCACGGTCCGGGCCAGATCGTGCTCTACCCATTGCTGGACCTCCGCCGCTGGGGGCTGGGCGTGCGCAGCCTGGTCTCCGCCCTGGAGCATACGGTCGTCAGTCTGCTCGCCGGCTATGGCATTGCCTCCGCCGCCCGTGACGACGCCCCCGGTGTCTACGTGGACGGACGCAAGGTGGCCTCGGTGGGCCTGCGGGTGCGGCGCGGCTGCAGTTACCACGGTGTCGCGGTGAACGTGGACATGGACCTGGAGCCCTTCAGCCGGATCAACCCCTGCGGCTACCCCGGGCTGGAGGTCACCCGCCTGCTCGATCTGGGCGTGCCCACCCCCTACGAGCGTCTGGAGGCGGACCTGGCGCTGCACTGCCTTGAGGCCATCGCCGAGTACGGCACCCCGTCTTCCTGAGCGCGGCGGCACCGCCCGCCGCACCAGGATAGGGCGCTTGTCGCCACCCGCACCGTTGCGGTGCGGGCCGGCGCGCCGTTGAAGTGCACAACCCGCTGATTTCCCGGGTCACCACGGCTGGCATGCAACTTGGATAGGCAACGGACAGGCGTACCCGCCTTCCGTTGACTCTTTGCATGTCGAGGTGATCATGAACCGTACCCTCCCCCTTGCCATCCTCCTGGGGCTCCTGGCCCTGGTGGTCGCCCCGTTGGCCCTGGCGCACCCCCACCCGCACCCCCATGTCCACGGCGGTTTCGGCCACGGGCTGTTGCACCCGCTGGTGGGCCTCGATCACCTGCTCGCCATGGCCGGTTTCGGGGTCTGGGCCAGCCAGCAGGGCGATGCCCGCAAGGCCCTGCTGCTCCCGGCGGCCTTCCTGGCCGCGATGGTGGCGGGTTTCGCGATCGGCCTGGCCTCCGCGCCCTCCATGGCCGTGGAGTTCGGGATTCTCGGCTCGGTGCTCCTGGTGGGCGGCCTGGTCGCCTGGGGCGGGCGCCTGCCGCTGTCGGCCGGCATGGGGCTGGCGGCGGTCTTCGCCCTCTTCCACGGCCACGCCCACGGCGCGGAGATGGCCGCTGGCCTCTCGGGTCTGAGCTTCGGCGCGGGTTTCCTGCTGGCCAGTGCCGGCCTGCTCGCGGCGGGCGTGGGCCTGGAGCGCCTGGCCCGACGGAGCGTGCCCGCCATGCCCCTGGCGCGGGGCGCCGGCGTGGGTATCGTGCTGGCCGGTCTCGTGCTCGTCGCCCTGTTCTGAGCGCGGCGAGATGGCTGTTGCCCAACAAGCCTGGTCCGCAGGGGCCAAGCCGGCCGCTTCTGACCCGCCCGCGAGTCCGGGGTGGCAGGGCGTATTGCGGCTGGACTTCGCCCGACGGGGCGAGCGCACAGCTCTGGTGCGTAAACGCCACCAGGGGCCGCTGGTGGTCCAGCGCACCTTCCACCCGGAGGGCGCGGCCTGCCACGCCTACCTGCTGCACCCCCCCGGGGGGCTGGTGGGTGGCGATGAGTTGGACCTCTCCGTGGCGGTGGGCGAGGGCGCTCACGCCCTGATGACCACCCCCGGGGCCGCCAAGTTCTACCGCTCCCTGGGCGACTGGTCCACCCAGCGGCAGGTCTTCCGGCTGGCGCCGGGGGCCGCGTTCGAGTGGCTGCCCATGGAGACCATCCTCCACGGGGGCAGCCGCAGCCGGCTGATCAACCGCTTCGAGCTGGGCGAAGGGGCCCGCCTGATCGCCTGGGAGATGGTGGCGCTGGGCCGTCCGGGGAGTGGTGACCACTTCCCCCGGGGTGCCCTGGACCAACGGTTGGAGGTGGATCGCGAGCAAATGCCGCTGCTGCGGGAGCGCCTCTCCCTCGATGCCGAAGACCCCCTGCGCAAGGCCCCCTGGGGGCTCCAGGGCCAGGCGGTGTTCGCCACGCTGCTGGCGTCCCCCGCCCCGGAGGGCCTGGAGCGCGACCTGCGTGAGGCGCTGCAACCACTGTCTGGCGTGCGCATGGGGGTCACCCGATGCCCGGAGGGACTGTTGGCGGTGCGCGTGCTGGGGCCCGGCGTGGAGCCGGTGCGCCAGACCCTGGAGCAGGTCTGGCGGACCATCCGTGAGCCCGTGGTCGGGCGTCCCCCCTGTCCCCCCCGAATCTGGAGTACGTGAGGCCGAACCCATGGATCTGACCCCGAGAGAGAAAGACAAGCTGCTGCTCTTCACTGCCGGGCTGCTGGCGGAGCGGCGCAAGGCCAAGGGCCTGAAGCTCAACCACCCGGAAGCGGTGGCGCTCATCTCCTGCGCCATCATGGAGGGCGCCCGGGAGGGGCGCTCCGTGGCCGAGATGATGGACGCGGGCGGCCAGGTGCTGACCCGGGAGGACGTGATGGAGGGGGTCGCGGAGATGATCCCCGAAGTACAGGTGGAGGCCACCTTCCCCGACGGGGTCAAGCTGGTCACCGTTCACGAACCCATCCGCTAGGGGGCGCACCATGATACCCGGAGAAGTCCGTACCGAGGACGGCGAGATCACCCTCAACGAGGGGCGCGACACCCTCACCGTGGCGGTCACCAACACCGGCGACCGCCCCGCTCAGGTGGGATCCCACTACCACTTCTACGAGGTCAACGACCACCTCCACTTCGACCGTGAGCCCACCCGGGGCTTCCGGCTGGATATCGCCGCCGGCACGGCGGTGCGCTTCGAGCCCGGCCAGAGCCGCACGGTGCAGCTGGTGCGCTACGCGGGCAGTGGCGATGTCTACGGCTTTCAGGGCCGGGTGATGGGGCCGGCAACAGGAGAGAGCGCATGACTACCCGAATTTCCCGCCGCGCCTACGCCGACATGTTCGGCCCCACCACCGGCGACCGCGTGCGCCTGGGGGATACCGAGCTGTTCATCGAGGTGGAGCGCGATCACACCGTTTACGGCGACGAGGTGAAATTCGGCGGCGGCAAGGTGGTGCGCGACGGCATGGGGCAGAGCCAGCGTACCAACGCCGAGGCCGTGGACCTGGTCATTACCAACGCCCTCATCCTCGACCACTGGGGGATCGTGAAGGCGGACGTGGGCATCAAGGCCGGGCGCATCCACGCCATCGGCAAGGCTGGCAACCCGGACACCCAGGACGGTGTGCACGTCATCATCGGCCCCGGCACCGAGGCCATCGCCGGCGAGGGCAAGATCCTCACCGCCGGACACATCGACGCCCATATCCACTTCATCTGCCCGCAGCAGATCGAAGAGGCGCTGATGTCCGGGGTCACCACCATGATCGGTGGGGGCACCGGCCCGGCCACCGGCACCAACGCCACCACCTGCACCCCCGGACCCTGGAACATCCACCGCATGCTGGAGGCCGCCGAGGGCTTCCCCATGAACCTGGGCTTTCTCGGCAAGGGCAATGCCAGCCTGCCCGATGCGCTGAACGAGCAGGTGGAGGCCGGCGCCCTGGGGATGAAACTGCACGAGGACTGGGGCACCACCCCGGCGGCCATCGACAACTGCCTGAACGTGGCGGAGGCCCACGACGTGCAGGTCTGCATCCACACCGACACCCTCAACGAGTCGGGTTTCGTGGAGAACACCCTGGCCGCCTTCAAGGGGCGCACCATCCACACCTATCACACCGAAGGGGCCGGTGGCGGGCACGCGCCGGACATCATCAAGGCGGTGGGCGAGGCCAATGTGCTGCCCTCCTCCACCAACCCCACCCGCCCCTACACGGTGAACACCATCGACGAGCACCTGGACATGCTCATGGTGTGCCACCACCTGGACCCGGCCATCCCCGAGGACGTGGCCTTCGCCGAGTCGCGCATCCGTCGCGAAACCATTGCCGCCGAGGACATCCTCCACGACCTGGGCGGGTTCTCGGTGATCGCCTCCGACTCCCAGGCCATGGGCCGGGTGGGGGAGGTGGTCATCCGCACCTGGCAGACCGCCCACAAGATGAAGGTGCAGCGCGGGCCGCTGGCGCCGGACAGCGAGCGCAATGACAACTTCCGCGCCCGGCGCTACATCGCCAAGACCACCATCAACCCGGCCATCGCCCACGGCGTGGCCCACGAGGTGGGCAGCATCGAGCCGGGCAAGCTGGCGGACCTGGTGTTGTGGGACCCGGCCTTCTTCGGGGTGAAGCCGAGCCTGATCCTGAAGGGGGGGTTCATCGCCGCCGCCCCCATGGGCGACCCCAACGCCTCCATCCCCACCCCGCAGCCCCGCCACTACCGGTACATGTTCGGTGGTTTCGGCAGGGCCATGCCCAACAGCTCGGTCACCTTCGTCTCCCGGGCGGCGCTGGAGGCCGGGGTGGGGGATCGGTTGGGCCTGCAGCGGCGACTGGTGGCGGTACGGGACTGTCGCAGCATCACCAAGCGGGACATGGTGCTGAACGATTATCTGCCCAAGATGGAGGTGGACCCGGAGACCTACCAAGTGCGGGCAGACGGCGAGCTGCTCGTCTGCGAGCCGGCGAACGTGCTGCCCATGGCGCAGCGGTATTTCTTGTTCTGACGACCCCAGCGCACTCTGATCCTCGTCATCGCGAGGCCCCAGGCCCGCGGCGATCCAAGTGCTGGCCTGGACTGCCACGCCCCTTTGGGGCTCGCAATGACGGTGGGGCGGGGCTGGTCGCGCTATAGCGCCTTTACGGTCACCCAGTTACTACGAGGAGCCTCCAAAAACATGATGTTGACCTTGATTGAACGACTTTCCGACTCCGCCCCACCGGACGCCACCCTGACCCTGCCCTTCCAGGTGCGCCAGAAGAGCCGTTTCCGTGCCCGGCTGGACGACGGCCGTGAGGTGGGTGTCATCCTCAGTCGGGGCGAGATCCTGCGCGATGGTCAGTGCCTGCGGGCCGAGGACGGCACCGTGGTGAGGGTGCGGGCCGCCGACGAGGCGGTGAGTACCCTGCGCAGCGATGACGGTCTGGCGCTGGCGCGCGCCTGCTACCACCTGGGAAACCGCCACGTCCCCCTGCAGATCGGGGCCGGCTTTGCCCGCTACCTGCACGATCACGTGCTGGACGACATGCTCCGGGGCCTGGGGCTGGAGGTGCTGAGCGAACAGGCCCCCTTCGAACCGGAGCCGGGGGCCTACGGCGGCGGGCACGGCCACGGCCATAATCATGGCCACGACCCTAACCACCAGCACGACCACGCCCATGAGCACTGAGACCGACCCCGGCCTGGCCCAGCGGCGGCTCTGGCAGCTGATCAGCCCCACCCTGCCCATCGGCGCCTACAGCTACTCCGCCGGCCTGGAATATGCCGTGGAGGACGGCTGGCTGCGTGATGCCGACGCCGTGGCCGACTGGCTGCAGGGCCAACTCCACCACGCCCTGGCGCGGGTGGACATCCCGGCACTCGCCCGCCTGCACGCCGCATGGCAGAGCGAGGACGCCGTGGCCCTCCATTACTGGAGCCAGTGGCTGCGGGCCAGCCGGGAGACCATGGAACTGCGGGAGGAGGATCGCCACGTGGGCCAGGCCCTTGCGCGGTTGCTGCGCGACCTGGACCTGCCCGAGGCCGCCCCCTGGGTGGACGACCCCATCGCCGGCTGGCCCACCCTCTACGCCCTGGCCGTCGCCCGCTGGGCCATCCCCCTGGAGACCGCCGCCGAGGCCTACCTCTGGGCCTGGTGCGAGAACCAGGTGGCCGCCGCCATCAAGCTGGTGCCCCTGGGTCAGACCGCCGGCCAACGGCTGCTGCTGGCACTGGCCGAACCCGTGGGCGAGGCCGCCCGCCTCGGGCTGGCCCTGGACGACGAAGACATGGGCGGCGGCCTGCCCGGCGTCGCCCTGGCCAGCAGCCTGCACGAAACCCAGTACTCCCGGCTGTTCCGCAGTTGAGGAGACTTCACCTAACCGCTAGCCCCGCCAGGGCCGACCCCACCCATATAGAGAAAGGAACGGATCATGAAAGACAAACCCGCATTGAGAGTCGGCATCGGTGGCCCCGTGGGCTCCGGCAAGACCGCCCTGGTGCAGGCCCTCTGCAAGGCCCTGCGCGAGCACTACGAGATTGCCGTGGTCACCAATGACATCTACACCCGCGAGGACGCCGAGTTCCTGACCCGGAATGGTGCACTCCCCGCCGACCGCATCATCGGCGTCGAGACTGGTGGCTGCCCCCACACCGCCATCCGCGAGGACGCCTCCATGAACCTCGCGGCCGTGGCCGACCTCAACCAGCGCTTCCCCGCCCTGGAAGTGGTCTTCATCGAGAGCGGCGGCGACAACCTCTCCGCCACCTTCAGCCCCGAACTCTCCGATCTCACGATCTACGTCATCGACGTCTGCGCCGGTGACAAGATCCCCCGCAAGGGCGGCCCCGGCATCACCCGCTCCGACCTGCTGGTGATCAACAAGATCGACCTGGCGGAGGGCGTGGGCGCCTCCCTGGAAGTGATGGACCGGGATAGTCGCCGTATGCGCGGGGAGCGGCCCTTCGTCTTCACCAACCTGCACGTGGGCGAAGGGCTGCAATCCGTGATCGAGTTCATCGTCACGGAAGGGATGCTCGAGCGGAAGCCGGCGCTTGCACCAGTATGAAAAAGCGGGGGTGCGCCGTGATCCGATTTGGTGCGCGGGATGGGGGTCATCACGGTTCATGCCTTGAAATGAATCCAAAAAGTCGAGCATAAGCAGTGGTTTGCAAGGCTGGCACGGGGGTTGCTTTTGCCTGATCGAGCTAACGCCTGCCGGTGCACCGCACTGGCGGGATCCTAAGCATCAGGAGGGAAGCATGAGTAAATCGCAAACGCGTACCAACCCCGTCGCCGGCCTGCGCCGCACCGCCATCGCCGCGGGCGTCATGGCCGCCGTCGGTCTGGGGGGGCCGGCGGTGTCCGTGGCCGACGAGGGGCCGATCAAGGTGGGGATTCTCCACTCCCTGTCCGGCACCATGGCCATCAGCGAGACCTCGCTGCGCGACGTGGCCCTCATGACCATCCAGCAGATCAACGAGCAGGGGGGGCTGCTCGGCCGTGAACTGGAACCGGTGGTCATGGACCCGGCCTCCGACTGGCCCCGCTACGCCGAACAGGGGCGGGAACTGCTGGAGCGCCACGAGGTGGACGTCATCTTCGGCTCCTGGACCTCCGTCTCCCGCGAGGCGGTGCTGCCGGTGCTGGAAGAGCTTAACGGCCTGATGTTCTACCCGGTGCAGTACGAGGGCGAGGAGTCCTCCCGCAACATCTTCTACACCGGCGCGGCCCCGAACCAGCAGACCATCCCCGCCGTGGAATACCTGATGAGCGAAGAGGGCGGCGGCGCCGAGCGCTTCTACCTGGTGGGCACCGACTACGTCTTCCCGCGCACCACCAACCGCATCGTCCGCGCCTTCCTGAATCACCACGGCGTCAGCGACGACGACATCGAAGAGGTCTACTTCCCCTTCGAGCACAGCGATTTCCAGTCGCTGGTGGGTGATATCCGCAGCTTCGCCGACGGCGGCCCCACGGCGGTGATCAACACCGTCAACGGCGACTCCAACGTGGCCTTCTACCAGGAACTGGCCAACCAGGGCATCGACGCCATCGACATCCCGGTGCTGGCCACCTCGGTGGGTGAGGAAGAACTGCGCGGCATGGACACCGGCCCGCTGGTGGGCCACCTGGCGGCCTGGAACTACTTTATGTCCATCGACACCCCGGAGAATGAGAAATTCGTCTCCACCTGGATGGATTACGTGGAGGCCGAGGGCCTGAGTGGCGGTAGCGACCGGGTGACCAACGACCCGATGGAGGCCACCCACATCGGCATCCGCATGTGGGCCCAGGCGGTCCTGCAGGCCGGCACCACCGACGTGGACGCGGTGCGCCAGGCGGTCTACGGCCAGTGCGTGGACGCCCCCTCCGGTTTCGAGATCTGCATGGACGAGGAGAACCACCACCTGCACAAGCCGGTGATCATCGGCGAGATCCAGCCCGACGGGCAGTTCGCCCCGGTCTGGGAGACCGACGGCCCGGTGCGCGCCGAGCCCTGGAGCGAGTACCTGGAAGACAGCCGGGACAAGGTCGCCAACTGGCGCTACCCCTGGGTCTGCGGTGACTGCACCGAGCCCACCTACGAGCTGGACTTCTGATCCGCTGTTGACGGACGGGGCCGCCACGCCGGCCCCGTCCCCCGCCTGAAGACCGAGTGTCGGGGCCCCGGGTGACCGGGGTCCGCGGCACCCCATCAGTCCCCCGGGGCCATGCCCCGACCGGACGGGAGCGACCATGAAAGCCTTGACGCGATGGGCGCTGGCAGTCCTGTTGTGCGCGGCGGCAGCGAGCGCCGTGGCCGAGGAAGAACTGACTGCCGAGGAGCGCGCCGCCCAACTGGCGGAGACCGAGGCCGACACCGTCGAGGTGGCCGGCGACGGGCTGGCCGAAGAAACCGCCGAGGCGGTCTCGAAGATGGCCACCAGCAACTGGCAGGACGTGCGCGATGCCATCAACCGGCTTGCCGAACTCAACGACGCCGATGCCCTGCCGGTGCTCCAGGCCCTGCAGGACCGGCGCCTCTATTACGACCAGGACGAGCGCGTGCTGGTGGAGGACGCCCTCACCGGGCAGCTGCGCAACCCGGTCACCGGCGAGGGTGTGGACCGGGAGGGGCTCGACCTGAGCGAACCGCCCCTGACCAACCCGATCCGGCGGAGCCTGCGCCCGGTGATCGGGCAGTTGCAGATCTTTTCCGACGAATTGCCCCTGCGCCTGGCGGCCGCCGAGGAACTGGCCGACCGGCCCCAGGCCGCCATGCTGGATACCCTGCGCGAGGCGGTGGAGCAGGAGGACAACGCCGAGGTGGCGCGCTTGCTCAATATCGCCATCGCCCGGCTGGAACTGGATGACGACGACGCCGAGGTGCGTCTGGCCGCCGTGGAGATTATCGGCGAGGTCCGCTCCAGCCGCCTGAAATCCCAGCTCCAGCGCCTGCTGGCTCAGGACGACGAGGGCGTCTACAGCGAGCCCGACGAGCGGGTACGCGAGGCGGCCCGCGAGGCCATTGAGGCCATCGAGTCCCGGGAGCGGGTGGCCAGCGTGCTCAGTGACCTGGTCTACGGCCTGTCCATGGGCAGCGTCCTGCTGCTGGCGGCGCTGGGGCTGGCGATCATCTTCGGGCTCATGCGGGTCATCAACATGGCCCACGGCGAGCTGCTGATGATCGGCGCCTACGTCACCTTCCTGGTGCAGAACTTCTTCGTCTTCTTCCTGCCCGGGCTGTTCAACTTTTACCTAATAGCGGCTGTCCCCGTGGCCTTCATCGCCACCGCCCTGGTGGGCATCGCCATGGAGCGGGGGGTCATCCGATTCCTCTACAAACGCCCCCTGGAGACCCTGCTGGCCACCTGGGGCATCAGCCTGATCCTCATCCAGACCATGCGCAGTATCTTCGGCGCCCAGAACGTGCGGGTCTCCAGCCCCGAGTGGTTCTCGGGCAGCGTGCAGTTGATGCAGGGGGTCTCCCTGTCCACCAGCCGGGTGGGGGTCATCCTGTTCGCCATCTTCGTGGTGGCCCTGGTCTGGTTCCTGATGCAGCGCACCCGCCTCGGTCTGGAGGTGCGGGCGGTGATGCAGAACCGGGAGATGGCCGCGGCCCTCGGGGTCTCCGCCAACCGGGTGGACATGTGGACCTTCGCCGCCGGGGCCGGGGTGGCCGGCCTGGGGGGCGTGGCCCTCTCGCAGATCGTCAACGTCGGCCCGCAGCTCGGTCAGGCCTACATCGTGGACAGCTTCATGGTGGTGGTGCTCGGTGGCGTGGGTAACGTCATGGGCTCGGTGGTCAGCGCCCTGGGCATGGGGGTCTTCTCCAAGTTCCTGGAGCCGGTGACCGGCGCCGTCATGGCCAAGATCCTGCTGTTCACCGCCATCATCCTGTTCATCCAGTGGCGTCCCCAGGGCATCTTCGCCCTCAAGGGCCGCTCCGCCGACGACTGAGGTCCGCCGACATGAGAGAACCCATGGTCATGCGCCTGGCGGGGCTGCACTCTCCCAAGGGATGGCTGCTCTTCGCCCTGCTCAGCGCTGCTGTTCTGATCCTGGTGCCGGTGCTCAACCGCGTGGTACCACCGGAGTCCTTCTTCTACATGCCCAACTGGATGCTGACCCTGATGGGGCGCTTCCTCTGCCTGGCCCTGGTGGCCCTGGCCCTGGATTTGATCTGGGGCTATACGGGGATTCTCTCCCTGGGGCATGGCGCCTTCTTCGCCATCGGCGGGTACGCCATGGGCATGCACCTGACCCGCAACACCCATGATGAGGGCAGCGTGCCCAACTTCATCCAGTTCCTGGGCATGAGCGACTGGCCCTGGTTCTGGGCCCCCTTCGAGTACTTCTGGGCCACCGCCCTGCTGGTGGTGCTGGCACCGGGGCTGCTGGCGCTGGTGTTCGGCTTCCTCGCCTTCCGCTCGCGCGTACGCGGGGTCTACTTCGCCATCATCACCCAGGCGCTCACCTTCGCCCTGATGCTGCTCTTCTTCCGCACCGAGACCGGGCTGGGGGGCGATACCGGGTTGACCAACTTCCAGGAGGTGCTCGGCTTCTCCCTGCGCTCCCCCGACGCCCGCCTGACCCTCTACCTGCTGAGCGGCGTGGTGCTGATCCTGGCCTACCTGCTCTGCCGGTTCATCGTCACCTCCAAGCTGGGCCGGGTGCTCACCGCCATCCGCGACGCCGAGAACCGGGTGCGTTTCACCGGGTACAACCCGCTGCGCTACAAGCTCTTTGTGTGGACCTTCTCGGCCATGCTCTGCGGCGTGGCCGGGGCCCTCTACGTGCCCCAGACGGGGGTGATCAACCCCGGCGAGATGGCCCCGGCGGTCTCCATCGAGATGGCCGTCTGGGTAGCCCTGGGCGGGCGCGGCACCCTGGTGGGGGCGCTGGCCGGCGCCGGCATCGTCAACGGCGCCAAGAGCTGGTTCACCGCCGCCTACCCCGAGCTGTGGCTCTTCTTCCTGGGCGCCCTGTTCATCTTCGTGACCCTGTTCCTGCCCAAGGGGGTGGTGGGGCTGTTTGACCGCTTCCGCAAGGAGAAACGCTCATGAAGCCGCTGGAACTGCTACAGGAGCTGCGCCGGCGTGACCGGGTCTTCCCCTTCATCGACGAGGCACCGCCGGTTCACCCGAGGCTGGATACCCGCCACGGGCCCATCCTCTACGTGGAGGGCATCACCAAGAGCTTCGATGGCTTCAAGGCACTCAACGACCTGACCCTCTACGTGGGCGACGGCGAGCTGCGCTGCCTGATCGGCCCCAACGGCGCCGGCAAGACCACGCTGATGGACGTCATCACCGGCAAGACGCAGCCGGACGAGGGCCACGCCTGGTTCGGCCAGCGGCTGAACCTGCTGCGCATGAACGAGCACGATATCGCCCAGGCGGGCATCGGGCGCAAGTTCCAGAAGCCGACGGTGTACGAGAACCTCACCGTGTACGAGAACCTGGAGCTGGCCATGCACGCCCACCGGGGTTTGATGACCAGCCTCTTCTGGCGGCTGGACGGGGAGCAGCGGGACCGGGTGCAGGAGATCCTGGAGCTGATCGGCCTCAAGGAGGAGGGGCACCGGGCCGCCGGCCTGCTCTCCCACGGGCAGAAGCAGTGGCTGGAGATTGGGTCGTTGCTCATGCAGAACCCCCGGTTGCTGCTGGTGGACGAGCCGGTGGCGGGGATGACCTCGGCGGAGACGGAGGCCACCGCCGAACTGCTGGTCTCCCTGGCCGGCAAGCACTCGGTGGTGGTGGTGGAGCACGATATGGACTTCGTGCGCTCCATCGCCCGCACCGTCACCGTCCTGCACCAGGGAAGCGTGCTGGCCGAGGGCACCATGGATCAGGTGCAGAATGATCCGAAGGTGCGGGAAGTCTACCTGGGGGAGGAGGCGTGACATGCTCGAGATAAACGGGCTTAACCAGTATTACGGCGGCAGTCACATCCTCAAGGGCGTGGACCTCGCCGTGGAGCAGGGCACCTGCGCCTGCCTCATGGGCCGCAACGGCATGGGCAAGACCACCCTGCTCAAGTGCCTGATGGGCCTGGTGCCCATCGCCGATGGCAGCATCACCTTCCAGGGCCGGGAGATCAGCCGCCTGAGGCCCCAGCAGCGGGCGCGCATGGGCATCGGCTACGTGCCCCAGGGGCGGGAGATCTTCCCCCAGCTCACCGTCGAGGAGAACCTGCGGGTACCGCTGGCCGGCAAGCGTTCCAAGGGCATCCCGGAGCGGATCTACGAGCTCTTTCCGGTGCTCAAGGAGATGGCCCGGCGCCGGGGCGGCGACCTCTCCGGCGGTCAGCAGCAGCAACTGGCCATCGGCCGGGCGCTGGTGCTGCAGCCGGAGATCCTGCTGCTGGACGAGCCCAACGAGGGCATTCAGCCCAATATCGTGCGCCAGATCGGCGATGTCATCCGCACCCTCAACCGGGAGGAGGGGCTGACCATCCTGCTGGTGGAGCAGAAGCTGCCCTTCGCTCGCGCCACCGGCGATCATTTCACGCTGCTCAACAATGGCCGTAACGTCGCCTCCGGCGCCATGGGCGAGTTGACCGACGAGTTGATCCAGGAGCACATGACGGTCTGAGCAGGGTGCCCCCTCCCGGGGCTGGACCGAGAGGGGGCGCCCCGACCGCCGCCTCCGGCCCTATTCCGCCTCCGGGGGGATGCGCTCGGCGTCCACCTCGTGCCCCTGGTCGCGGTAGTAGCGGATGGCACCGGGGTGGAACCACATCACGGTGTTGCGGTCCAGGTGCTCCGCCCGGGTGTCTGTCGCGGCCGGGTGCAAGGCTTCGGGCAGGTTCGGGTGTTCCAGTACCCGGGCCATCAGGTCGTGAACCAGGTCGTCGGACAGGTCCTTGTGGCCGATGGCGAAATTCCAGAACGCCACTGAATGCTGTACGGCCTCCTGGCTGGCATAGGTGTCGGCAGGAATGTCGAAGCGCGCCACCGGGAAGCGCTCCACCAGCCGCGCCTGTTCCTCCTCGGAGAAGGCGAACAGGTGCACGTCATGGCGCTCCTCCAGGTTCAGGAAGGCCTGAATTGGCAGGCCGGCGCAGAAGGCGAAGGCGTCGACAAGGTTGACCGCCACGTAGTCGGCAAGCTGATTGGCCCCGTCGTACTGGTAGTGCACGTCCTCCACGCCCAGGGCCTCCAGGAAGCGCGGCCAGTAGTTGGCGCAGGTGCCACCCATGGGGCCTACGCCCACCCGGCGGCCCGACAGATCGCTGATCTGCTCGATGCCGGAGTCCGCCAGCGTGATCACCTGAAAGGGGGTCTGGTACATGGGAAAAAGTGCCCGTACATCGCGCATCTCCACCCCGGGGGCCACGTCGGACTCGCCCTGCCAGGCCTCCCGGGCCGGCCCCAGGGTAGTCAGGCCCAGCTCCACGTCCCCGCTGTGGACCAGAGCCATGTTGTGGTACGGCCCACCGGTGATCTCCGGTACCGCGTTCACATCCAGTTCCTGGCCAATCAGCCGCGCCAGTCCCTCTCCGTAGACGGCATAGGTGCCCCCGGGCGAGGCGGTGCCGATGCGCAGGGGTTCATCCCCGGGGTTATCACTCGCCAGTGTCGGGGCGACCACGCAAGTCAGGGCCAGGGCAGGAAGCCAGGCCTTCCACGCCCGGCATTGGTGGGTTGTCTGCATCACGGGCATTACACGCCTCCCGACTCCATCCCGAACACCTCACCGGTGCGCGGACATGCGGGGCCGACGCACCGGCCAGACCTCATCCTTGCAGTATGGGCCGGAACTGCACGGATTTCTCGGTCTGGCGGGTCTGTCAACGGGTGTGGCGTTCTGCCCCGCCGGTTTGTGCACATGGGCAAGACGGCCGCATGGACCCGTGCCGACGTGGTGAGCAGGGGCATGATTGCCTGGCAATGTTCTGTAACCTATTGATTATTTGGGGTTGTTTCTGGGCTGGTTAAAAATGCGTCAAATCGCGGCAGCCGGTGCCTATCAACCACTTGGCGTGCTTTCCAGCAATGATCCACAAAGTTGTCCACAGTTTCTGTGGATGACTCGAGCTACCGCCGGGATGAGCGGTTACGCGCCGGGTTACGCCCCGGCAATTCGCAGCCGGACACCCGCGTCGGCGAGTGCGCGCACGATATCGGGTGGAGGCTCCTGGTCGGTGATTAGCGTGTCGAGAGTGCTCAGTGACGCAACCCGCTCGAGCCGAGGGCGGCGGAACTTGTCGTGGTCAGCGAGCAGCGTCACGTGGTGGGCGCGCTCCAGCATGACGCGCTTGACCCCGGCCACGTCCGAGTCCACTTCGGTAGGCCCCTCCGCGGTCACCGCGCCGCAGCTGGAGAAGCAGTGGTCTGCGGTGAAGCGGCGAAGGAACTCCGTTGTCTCGCTGCCGTAATTGGCCCCCTCGGTACTGTTGTAGAAGCCACCAGCCATGATGACCTGGAAGGTGGTGTTGTATGCCATGGCGCTCGCGAGCGCGAAACTGTTGGTGACCACCTTGAGTTTGCGCCGTTCGACCACCAGGCGTTGCGCCAGCGGCAGGCATGTGGCGCAGGCGTCCAGCATCAGCACCTGACCGTCGCGCACCATGCCGGCAGCGACCCGGGCGATCCGCTCGCGTTCCTCCGCGAGCAGGGTGGCCCGTTGGTTCAGCGCCGGCTCCCGGGCGGTCTTCAAGGCGGCGGCCCCACCGTAAGTGCGTTCCAGCAGGCCCGCCTCCGCCATGGCGTCGATGTCACGCCGTACGGTTTCCACGGAAACACTGAACTGTGACGCAAGCTCGGAGATGAGCACCACCGGGCGCGCCTCGAGCATGTTCTCGATCATCAGCCAGCGTTCTTTGCGTGTCAGACGCTGGTCGTCCAGTCCTGCGCTCATTTGCGACCCCCTGCGCGAAGTCGTTGTTCACAAAGTCAGCTTGCCGGATTGTCCGGACCTTGCCAACTGTATTGTGCGTTGCACCAAGATGTGGCACTTGCCAAGTTTGTGCCTCTGGTTTGCGCCTATGTTGGGCATGCTTGAGCCGACTCGTGATGTGGCAGGAAGGTCATAATGATGCGTAACAGGTTGTTTTTAAGATTAAAGACGAAGTATTGGCTCGTTCTTGATTCGTGTGGCCCGTAATTTGCAAATTGGTGATCACCACATTGCAGTGGTCTGATGCAACCGATTGAGGACGAGTCCATGAGCCATACAAAGTTCAACCGCCGTCGCTTCCTGCAGAGCGCCGGGGCACTGGCCGGTGGCGCCGCAATGATGCCCCTGATGCCTGGCCAGGCCTGGGCCTCCCGCGACCGGGAACTCAGCATGCTGGTCTGGGAGGGTTACAACTCGCCCAACGTGCTCGACCCCTTCCGCAGGGAGTTCTCCGCCCGCGTCTCCGCCAGCAACGTCACCTCGGACCCGGACGCCGTGAACCGCCTGCGCGCGGGCGAGACCCGCGTCTGGGATCTGATCAACCTGAACAACCCCTGGGCGCGCCAGATGATGTACCCGGAGGGGCTGATCAAGCCCCTGGACCAAGAGCGCTTCCGGCCCTATTTCGACGACATGCTCCCGGAGTTCCACTGGCCCTATCCCTGGGCCATGAGCGACGACGGCAATGAGCTGCTCGGGGTGGTCCAACGCTTCGGGCCGCTGTCATTCGTGGTGAACACGGACCGGATCTCCCGCGCCACTGCCGAGGACGAGGGCTTCAACCTGTTCCTAGACAGCAGCATGAGCCGACGTTACGGCGTACTGACGTGGGCGAACTGGAACATCTTCCACATGTGTGTCACCGCCGGATTCTCGCCCTTCAAGGAGCACACCGAGGAGGAAATGAGCCGCTTCAGGGAGGTGGCCGAGCACATCTTCGCCAATGCCCGGTTCCTGTCGGATGACCACCTGCAGATGAACCAGGCGCTGATCACCGGCGAGATAGATGCCTATTTCACCGGGGGCACCTACTCCTGTTCGGTGGCGCGCGCCGACGGCTTCAGCAACGTTCGGGGCATCACGCCGAAAAGCGGGCCCATCGACGGCAAGGGGGGCATTGTCTGGGTAGAGCTTACCTCCGTCGTCAACAACCCCAACCTCTCGCCGCTGGCGGAGACCTTCCTCGAGTACATCATGCGCCCAGATGTCTGCCACGACGTCGCCTTTGCCGAAGGGTCCCACAACCCGGTGGCGCAGATGGGCGATCCGGACGTGCTCGGCCAGTTCTCCAGCGCGGAGCTGGACGCTCTGCAGTACGACTCGCTGGAGGAGGATCTGGCCCGTTGCGCGGACTACGACGTCAACCCGGACTACGCGGAGATGCTGGAAATCTACACCGAGGCCCGGCGGAACGCCTGATTGCCGCCAGGGGTGGCGGTGCCGACGTGATCCGGCCGGGCGCGCCCGGGAGCGGGCCCGGCGGTCCGGATCACGACGCCACCGGGGCCTTTTCGAGCGCGGTTTTCCGGTTTCCTCCAATAGAGGCACACGACATGGCAGAGAACATTCTGGAGTTGCGACGGGTGGACAAGCTGTTCGGCGATTTCGTCGCGGTGGAACGTATCGATCTGACGGTGGCGGAGGGGGAGTTCTTCACCATCGTCGGCCCCTCGGGTAGTGGCAAGACAACGATGATCCGGATGCTGGTGGGTATGGATGGTCCCACCCGAGGAGACATTCTGCTGCGTGGCGAACGCATAAACGATGTGCCCGCCAACCAACGTCCGACCTGCATGGTCTTCCAGTCACTAGCCCTGTTTCCCCACAAGACGGTGGGCGAGAACATCGAGTTTCCCCTGAAGCTGCGCGGGGTCTTGCCCCATGACCGGCGCGCCCGCGCCCTGGAACTGCTCGCGCAGCTGCACCTGCCGGAAGCCTATTACGACCGGCGGATACACCAGTGCTCCGGCGGCGAGCGCCAGCGCGTGGCATTGGCCCGGGCGCTGGCCTTTGACCCCGAGGTGCTGTTCTTCGACGAGCCGCTCTCGGCGCTGGACTACCGGCTGCGCAAGACGCTCGAGAAGGAGTTGAAGGATATCCAGCGCAAGACCGGGAAGACCTTCGTCTACATCACCCACTCCATCGAGGAGGCCATGGTGATGAGCGACCGCATTGCCATCATGCGCGACGGCCGCCTGGTGCAGGTGGGCTCCCCGGACGAGATCTACCACCGGCCCCGCAACGGTTTCGTCGCCCAGTTCATGGGTGAGGTGAACGCCTTCGAGGTAAAGCAGGGCGATGACGGTACCGTCCGGGACGCGGCGACTGCGGCCTGCTATCCCCGGCCCGACACCGTAGTCACGCCGGCTGGCGATCTGATGATCGTGCGTCCGGAGAGAATGCGGATCCTGGCCCCGGGGGAGACCGCCGAGGCGACGCTGGAGGGGCGGGTGACCAACCAGTACGTCCTGGGCCCGCGCACCCAGTACCAGGTGCAGGCCGGCGACCGGCAGTTGCTGGTGGAAATGCTGGCGTCCGGCGTGGACCACGCGGTCAATGATCAGGTGCGGGTGGGCTGGTCCGCGCGGGATGCCCTGCTGCTGAGCGCCTGAGGAGGTGATCATGTCTCTGGTACGAAGCCTTCTCTCCGGGGTCACCGGCGGCGCCCTGCCCCGGGGCGCCGGGACCACATCGACGACGCCGGCGCAGCCCGGAAAAGCCCTCGCGGACCTGGTTCGCCATCTTTCAAGGCCTGGTTTGCTGCTTTCGCTCCCGGTGTTGGTGCTCCTGCTCACCGGCTTCCTGGCGCCGCTCGTGCTGGTGGTGACCTACAGTGTCATGCCGCCGCACAGTTTCAGCATCACCCAGGTGCCCACGCTGGCGAACTATGCGCACATTCTGTCCAGTAGCTACTACGTCTCCTTCCTGTGGTCGTTGCTCCTGGCGTTCCTCACCACCGTGATCCTGATGGCGGTGAGCTGGCCCATTGCCTACGGCATGATGCGCACCTTCCGGCATCCCATGGTGCTGACGCTTTTTCTGGTCCTGCCGCTGTTCATCTCCGAGAACGTGCGTCTCTACGGCTGGGTCCTGACGCTCCTGCAGCACGGGGTGGTCGACGGCTCCATGCGGGCGTTGTTCGACATCAGCATCCCCAGCGTGCTCTACAACGGGCCGATGATCCTGCTGGGGCTGGTTGTCGTATTCCTGCCCTTCATGCTCTTCCCGATGGCGCTGGGGATATCGATGATCCCGGACGCCTGCCGAGAGGCCGCCTACGACATGGGGGCTAACCGCTGGCAGGTCTTCCGGGAGGTGGAGGTGCCGCTGGCCATGCCCGGCATCCTGATCGGCGCGCTGCTGACCTTCGTGCTGGCCCTGGGGTCCATTGCCGAGTCAAAGATCCTCGGCGGGCAGTCGATCATCATGGTCGCGCAGGAGATCGAGACGGCCTTCACCTATGCGCAGAACTGGCCGCTCGGCGCCGCTCTCGCGACGCTGCTCATTGCCCTCACCGCGGTGCTCGTGCTCACCCTCCTCGCCCGCCTCGATATCGACCGGCTGTTCGGCCGGGGCGATTAAGGAGACTTCCGTCATGGCCGAATTCCAACAGAACCCCCGTGAGCGCCGGAATGCGCGTCTGATGCGCCTGTGGACGGCAATGGTGCTGTTCATCCTTTATCTGCCCCTGGTGGCCATCGTGCTGGCTTCCTTTTCCAGCATCCGGTTTTTCATGTTTCCGATCCAGCAGTGGTCGCTGCGCTGGTACGAGGCGGTGCTCGGCTCGATGGAACTGAGGGATCACCTCGGGACTTCGCTGTCTATCGCCGTCCTGGTCACGCTGATTTCGGTCGTGATGGGGGTCTTCGGGGCACTGGCGTTCGCGCGCTACCCCTGGCGCGGGCGGCGGCTGTACCAGCGCTTCATACTGCTGCCGATCTTCTTCCCCCAGGCCGTGCTGGGGCTGGCCCTGCTGCTCTGGTACTCGGCGCTGGGTATCACCCCGAACTGGCAGACCGCCGTATTCGCCCACCTGGTGTGGATCGTCCCGATCGTCACGCTGATCATTTCCATCCGCGTGTATGGCTTCGATCCGGCCCTGGAGGAGGCCGCCCGGGACCTGGGTGCGACACGTGCGCAGGTGTTCCGGGAAGTCACGCTGCCTGTGCTCTGGCCGGGCATCTTCTCCGGGGGATTGTTCGCCTTCCTGCTTTCCTGGGGAAACCTGCCCCTGTCCGTGTACACCTCCGGAGCGGATCAGACCATTCCCGAGTGGCTCTATTCGCGGATGATCGCCGGCTACACCCCGCAAGTGCCCGCCCTGGGCGTCCTTCTCATCCTGGTTGCCGCCACCGTGCTGTTCGGTGGTTACGCGCTGCTCCGCTGGCGGGCGCGCCGGCGGGACGGGCAACCCGCAACGATTTGACCGGAGGTCAACCATGAGCACTCAGGCTGAACTCTCTCTTGATCCGTCCGATGGCCTCGATGCCGGGTTCCGGGTCTTCGCCGAAGCCGCCTTGTCGTGCTGGTCGCTCCCGGCGGGGACCCGGCTCTCCCTGCTCTCCGTTTCCGAGAATGGCACCTACCGGGTCGACGCGCCCGGCATGGACGGCCCCCTGGTGCTGCGGGTGCACCGCACCGGTTACCACAGCCGGGACGGCGTCCGCACCGAACTGGCCTGGATGCAGGCCCTTCAGGACCAGGCCGGGGTCTCCACGCCGCAGGCGGTGGCCGGGCGGGACGGCGCGTATATCCAGGAGGTGGCGCACCCCTCCGGGGACGATTCCCGTTTCGTGGACCTGTTTCACTTCATCCCCGGGGAGGCGCCGGACGAGCGCGAGCTCCAGGGCCCCTTCCGCCGGCTCGGCGAGGTGGCCGGGCGCATGCACCACCATGCGCGGGCGTGGCGGCGCCCCGAATACTTCTCCCGTCTGGTCTGGGATTTCGACGGTTGCATCGGCCGGCGACCCAACTGGGGCGACTGGCGTGAGGGCCCCGGGCTTGATGCCGAGGGCCGCGCCGTGCTCGAGGCGACCGCGTCCGAGATCGGCCGTCGGCTGACGCGCTACGGCCGGTCGCCTCGGCGATATGGCCTGATCCACTCTGACCTCCGCCTGGCGAACCTGCTGATCCATGGCGACGATACCCGGGTGATCGATTTCGATGACTGCGGCCTGGGCTGGTTCATGTACGACGTGGCCTCAAGCGTGAGTTTCATCGAGACCCGGGACGACCTGGAGGCGCTGGTGACTGCCTGGCTGGCGGGGTACCGGCGCACGGCTTCGCTGGAGCCCGAGGACCTCGCCGAGATACCCACTTTCATCATGCTGCGTCGGATGACGCTACTGGCATGGCTGGGCACGCACGCCCATACGGACATGGCCATCGAGCAGGGCGATGCCTTCGGGCGGGATACGGTGGCGCTGGCCCGGCGTTTCATGAATGGCACCCTGTTGCCCGGCTACACGAGATAATCGGTGAAGAACATGACTCGAACAGACAAGAAAGCCTTTCTGGAGCGTACGAAAAAGGTCTGGAACCCTGGCAAGACGGCGGACTGGCAGCGCATGGGGGTCGATATCGTCATCGACCGGCGCGAGGGCTACTGTTTCTGGGACCTGGACGGCCGGCGCCTGATCAACATGCACCTGAACGGCGGCGTATACAACCTGGGGCACCGGAACCCCGAGGTCATCGAAGCGGTGACCGACGCGATGCAGCATTACGATATCGGCAACCACCACTTCCCCTCCGTGATGCGGACCCGCCTGGCCGAGGCCCTGCTGGAGACGGCCCCGGCGCATTTGCAGTACGCCATCTTCGCCAGCGGGGGTGGCGAGGCCATCGATATCGCGCTGAAAACGGCCCGCGCGGCCACCGGGCGTCGGCGGATCGTGTCGCTGGAGAACTGCTATCACGGTCACACCGGGCTGGCGGTGAAGACGGGGGCCGGGCGGTTCTCGGAACGCTTCCTGTGCGAACCGGAGGCGGATCAGTTCACGCAGGTGCCGATCGGAGACCTGGAGGCCATGGAGGCTGCCCTGGCCGGCGGCGACGTGGCTTGCGTGATCCTGGAAACCATACCGGCGACCTACGGGTTCCCCATGCCCGATCCGGACTACCTGCGTGCCGTGAAGGCGTTGTGCGAGCAACACGGCGCCCTCTACGTGGCCGACGAGGTGCAGACCGGGTTGATGCGCACCGGACGCATGTGGGCCATCGACGGTTACGGCGTGGCACCGGACCTGCTCGTGACCGGGAAGGGTTTGTCGGGCGGCATCTACCCGATCGCCGCCGTGCTGGTGACCCGGGCAGCGGCCGGCTGGCTGCACGAAGATGGCTGGGCGCACATGTCCACCTTTGGCGGCTCCGAGATCGGCTGTGCCGCGGCGCTGAAGACCCTCGAGATCACCGGGCGGCCAGCAACCGTCGCGAACGTGCGTTCGTTGACCACGTTCTTCGCCGAGGAACTGGCGGTGCTCCAGCGCCGGCATGCGCCTCTGTTCAGCGGCGTGCGCCAGAACGGACTGGTCATGGGGCTGGAGTTCGATCACCCGAACGGCGCCGAGTGGGTGATGCATGCCCTCTTCGAGGAGGGGGTTTGGGCCATCTTTTCCGCCCTGGACCCCCGGGTGCTGCAGTTCAAACCGGGCTTGCTCATGGAGGAAGACCTGGCCAGGGAGGTCATCGGCTGCCTGGATCGGGCGATCCAGTCCGTGCAGCAGCGCCTGGCCGTGGCCTGAACACCGATCATTCTGAAACCGGAGGTCCAAAACGATGCTGACATCCATTGCAGGTCGTTCCGTGCTCGTCACCGGTGCCAGTAAGGGCATAGGCAAGGGCATTGCCCGGGTGTTCGCCCGCGAAGGGGCGAAAGTGCTGCTGGTGGCCCGCTCAGAGGATGCCGCCGAGGCGGCGGCGGAGACCCTGCGGGCCGCCGGCGGCGTGGCTTCGGCCTTCGCCGCCGACGTCACGGACCGCGACGCCATGGCGGCGGCCGCCGAGGCAGCGGTGGCTCGTCATGGCGGCCTCGACGTCCTTTGCGCCAACGCCGGGATGTTCCCCTCGGCAAGCCTGGAGGAGATGACCGAGGCCCAGTGGGACGAGGTCTTGAGCACCAACCTCAAGGGCACCTTCCTGAGCATCCAGGCCTGCCTGCCCGCCCTCAAGCAGAGCGAAGCCGGGCGCATCGTCCTCACCTCGTCGATTACCGGGCCGATCACCGGCTTCCCCGGCTGGAGCCACTACGGCGCCAGCAAGGCGGGACAACTGGGCTTCCTGCGCACGGCCGCCATCGAACTGGCCCGGTACGGCATCACCATCAACGCGGTGATGCCGGGCAACATCATCACCGAAGGGCTGGAGGGGATGGGCGATGACTACCTGGCCCAGATGGCTGCCTCCATCCCGCTGAAGCGGCTCGGATCGGTCGAGGACATCGCCCACGGGATGCTCTACTTCGCCTCGCGCGAAGCGGCCTACGTCACCGGCCAGACCCTGGTGGTGGATGGCGGGCAGACATTGCCCGAGTCGCTGGAAGCGCTGGAGTAGCGCGGAGGGGCCATGCGCATGTACCGCAATCACGTCGGCGGGCGGGGCTGGCGTTTCGATGGGCTCCGGACGCTGCTGGCCAAGGCCTCGCCCGTCCGTGCCGGCGACCAGTTGGCCGGGGTCGCGGCGGACAGTGCCGAAGAGCGTGCCGTGGCCCAGCAGACACTGGCCGAGGTGCCCCTGACGGACTTCCTGGATGACCCGGTGGTCCCCTACGAGTCCGACGAGGTCACCCGGCTGATCCTGGACGGCCATGACCGGACCGCTTTCCGGCCGGTGAGTGGCCTGACGGTGGGGGGATTCCGGGACTGGCTGCTGGACGCCGGCAACGCCCCCGGGCTGCCGGCACTGGCTGCGGGCCTTACGCCCGAAATGGTGGCGGCGGTCTCCAAGCTGATGCGCCTGCAGGACCTTGTGCTGGTGGCATCCCGTTGCCAGGTGACCACTGCCTTTCGCAACACCATCGGCGGGCCCGGTCGGCTGGCCACGCGGCTGCAGCCCAACCACCCGGCGGATCATGCCGCCGGCATCTCCGCCAGTATCCTCGATGGACTCATGTACGGGAACGGCGACGCGGTCATCGGCATCAACCCCGCCACCGACAACGTGCCCACGGTGGCCCGCCTGCTGCATCTGCTGGACGAGGTCATCCAGACCTACGCCATTCCCACCCAGGGCTGTGTGCTGACCCACGTGACCACCACGCTGCAGGCGATGGAGCGGGGCGCCCCGGTGGACCTGGTGTTCCAGTCCATTGCCGGCACCGAGGCCGCCAACCGGGGCTTCGGTATCGACCTCGCACTGTTGCGGGAGGCAGCCGATGCCGTCCGCGAACTGGGCCGGGGCCCCGTTGGCGACAACGCAATGTACTTCGAGACCGGGCAGGGCAGCGCCCTGTCCGCCGACGCGCATCACGGGGTGGACCAGCAAACGTGCGAGGCGCGGGCCTACGCAGTGGCCAGGGCCTATGCCCCGCTGCTGGTCAATACAGTGGTCGGTTTCATCGGCCCGGAATACCTGTATGACGGCAAGCAGATCATCCGGGCCGGGCTGGAGGACCACTTCTGCGGAAAACTGCTGGGCCTGCCCATGGGCTGCGATATCTGCTACACCAACCACGCCGAGGCGGATCAGGACGACATGGACCTGCTGCTCACCGCCCTGGGCAATGCCGGCTGCACCTTCATCATGGGGATACCCGGGTCGGACGACATCATGCTCAACTATCAGAGCACGTCCTTCCACGATGCCCGCTACCTGCGGCAGTTGCTGGGGGTGCGGCCCGCGCCGGAGTTCGAGCGCTGGCTGGCCGAGGTGGGTATCGAGGCCGGGGACGGGGCGCTGATGCCCGCCGCCCGGCTGCCCCGGGTGTTCCGCCACATCGCCGTCGATCATTGAGGAGGCGCCATGGCGGATCTACCGGAATACCGCCCGGGAGGGGCCGCGAAGGCCGATGCCTGGGTGGCCCTGCAGCGTCACACCGAAGCGCGGATCGCCCTGGGCCGCGCGGGGGAAAGCCTGCCCACCCGCGCCCATCTGGACTTCCAGCTGGCCCATGCCCGGGCGCGGGACGCCGTCCACCGGGCCTTGGACAGGAACGGCGTGGCGCAGGTGTTGTCGCCCGTGGTCGATCGTATTCTGCACGTATCGAGTGCCGCGGGCACTCGCGAGGTTTTCCTGCGTCGGCCCGATCTGGGGCGCCGCCTGCCGGAGGCCGCCGCCGCCCGGCTGAGGGCGTCCGCCGGCAGTGGTTGCGACCTTGCCATCGTGCTGGGTGACGGGCTATCCGCCCGGGCCACGGAGGAAAACGGACCGGCCCTGATCAGGGCGTTGCTGCCCCTGCTCAAGGGGCTGCGGATCGGTCCCCTGGTGCTCGCCGAGCAGGCCCGGGTCGCATTGGGCGATCCCGTCGGTGAGGCATTGGGCGCCGGCCAGGTGCTGGTCCTGCTCGGGGAGCGCCCGGGATTGAGTGCGGCGGACAGCCTCGGCGCCTACCTGACCCATGCGCCCAGGCCCGGCCGGCAGGACTCCGAGCGCAATTGCGTGTCGAACATCCGTCCCGGCGGCCAGCCCCCGGAGGAGGCCGCGCACCGTCTGGCTTACCTGGTCCGCGAGGCCTGGCGCAGGGGCGGCACCGGCGTGGCGCTCAAGGACAATACCGAAGACCTGGTCCACGCATCGTGCGGGGATGACCCCCACGTCAACCTGCTGTCGGGTAGCGCTCCATCAGGTAGCAAAGACAATCCTGGCGGATGACCCGCTCATCCCGGGTAAGCATCGCCGGCATCATCGGGCGCCGCAGGAGGATCTCGTCGCCCTCGTGAACGAAATAGGCGTCGCAGGCCTCCTGGCCGGCGTTGTCCTCGGCGGACAGAAAGGCGTTGCTGCCCGGCCGCACTCGGCAGAAGGCCGTCCCGGCGGGCAGCTCATGGAAGTTCAGGTCATCCAGGTCCGGCAGCAGCTGCAGATCCACGTCGCTGCGGTCGAAGCCGAAGCTGTGCTGGCGCGGGATCCGCACCGTGGCCACGGTGTGGTATACGCCCAGGTCGGCCGGCTCCACGTGGTTGGGGATCTCCTGCAGGTGCAGGGCATCTTCCATGAAGGTGCGGGCGTGGGCGGTGGCCGCGGGGCTCCCGGGCTGGCCACACTCCACGGTGACCGCCGGGCAGAGCTCCGCCATGGCCAGCGATTGCACCCCGCGCGGGCGAGTGAAATAGACCAGCGTGCGGGAAAAGAGCGAGGCCAGGAACAGGTAGCGGGCATCCAGCCGGTTGACGCAGCCGTAGAAGGGGTTGCGGCCGGTGTTGTTGTGGATGTCCAGGCTGGCGAAGACCCCCCGCGCTGCCTGTCGGGCTACCACCTCCGCCATCAGCCGCCGTTCGGGGCAGTCGGGGTAGTCGGTGCCCGGCCAGACCCGGTTGTAATCGGGCTGGTGATCCAGTCGCCTTACCCCATGGCGCGCCGCCTGCACGTTGCCAATGAACAGGGTTAGCGCCCGGGGCAGGGGGCGGCCGGCCCAGTCCTTGAGCAGGCTTTGCAGGGCCTCGATGCCGGTGGTCTCGTTGCCGTGGAGCAGCGTGGTGACGAACAGCGGCGGATTGCGCTTTCCGGGTATGTGGATGAGGCTGGGCCCGCCCAGGATCTCGTCCATGGCCGTGGGCGGGGCATCGAGGAAGCCATCCGGGATGTCGTCGTAGACCTTGAGCATGTCCCTATTGTAACCCCTGGTGTGGTGCGTCGGCGGTGGCCGTCACAAGGGCCAGCGGTGCACGGGCTGCCCGGTTTGCTGCTGTTCGAGCATGGCGCGGGTCAGCGCCCCGGCGTCGTGGCCGTGGCGCTGCCACCAGGCCCGCTGCCAGGCCGCCCCGGTCTGGCCGCTGCTGACCCGTTC
Organism: Alkalispirillum mobile; assembly: GCF_003664325.1. Lineage (NCBI taxonomy): Bacteria > Pseudomonadati > Pseudomonadota > Gammaproteobacteria > Chromatiales > Ectothiorhodospiraceae > Alkalispirillum > Alkalispirillum mobile. The sequence goes on along the minus strand of NZ_RCDA01000001.1, from coordinate 1,555,662 downwards.
CCGGATCAGGCCCAGCCAGGACTCGATCTCGTCGCCGGCCACGTCCTGGTGTTCCAGCCCCACCCGGGCCAGGGGCAGTAACTCCTCGAGGATCAGCTCGCGCAGCGGTGCCCGTTGCTGACCAAGCCAGGTCACCGGGGCCTCCAGCCCATGCCGCGCCGCGCTGTAGAAATTGGCCTGGGCGGTGACGAAGGGCAGACGCATCTCCAGTTCCGGCTGCTTGAGCACCAGCCCGTGGACCAGGCCGTAGAAGAAGGCCGCGTTGGCCACCACGTCACTCAGGGTGGGGCCGGCCGCCATGACCCGGTGCTCGATGCGCAGGTGGGGCGTGCCGTTGTCGCCCGGATCCACCAGCGGTCGGTTCCAGCGCCAGATGGTGCCGTTGTGCAGCCGCAGGTGGGCCAGTGCCTCCGGCGGCGTGTCCTGCAGCACCGGGAGCAGCACCGGGTAGTGCTGGCGGTTCTCCACGAACCAGCCGTAGAGGGCGTCCCGGGCGTAGCCGCTGCCGAAGCCCACCCGCGCCATGGGGCCGGCGTGGCCGCCGTGCAGGGGGGTTACCGCCACCGCCTGCTCGAACAGGGGTATGCGGGTCTCGGCCCAGAGCAGGTGGTCAAAGAGCAGTGCGGAGTTGGCAGCCGTGCCCACGGTGGCGGCGGAGGCGGCCACTGCCGCGTTGAACAGACGGTGGGCGTTGCCCGGGGTAACCTGCAGATGCAGTTGCAGGGAGGTGGCGGCGGATTCCAGCATCACGTCCGGGTGGTCCAGGGTGATGTGTTCCTCGCCCCGGATGTCCAGGTGGATGGGCCGGCGGTTACGCAGGGCCAGTACCTGTTCGTTGAGCGCCTGGTAACGCTTCTGGCCGGACATGGCCGCCACGGAGAGGTCCGATTCCCGCACGGTGGGCAAAATGCCGACCAGGGCCGGTTGGCATTGCTCGGCCTGGGCAGCGCGGTGCAGTGCCGCCCAGCGCTGCTCCAGCACCCCGGCTAACTCGCTGAAGGGCCGTCCGGGCAGCGCCATGGGGTCGGTGTTCAGTTCCAGGTTGTAGCGGGCGAGTTCGGTTTCCAGGTGCGAGTCGTCGCAGCGGGAGATGACCTCGGCGTTGCGCGGCGCCGGTCGCCCCTGCCCGTCCACTAGCCACGCCTCCAGCTCCAGGCCGATGCGGGCCGGCTCGTCCGGGAAGCGCCCCTCCTGAAGCCACTGCTTGAGCAGCGCCGTCTCCTCCTTCAGCCGGCGGGAGAAGGTGTGGAAGTGCTCCTGGGTGAAGCGGGTCTCGTCGATCTCCTGGCCCATGCTCGCTCCTGTTGCCGGTGCGGGGTCCGCGCGCCTCAGCCCGTGTCGCGCAGGGCGCGGTCCAGCCCGCGAAGCCGCTCCGGAGTGCCCACGTCGTGCCACTGGCCCCGGTGGTGCTGCCCGGTGACCCGGCCGGCGGCCATGGCGCCGCGCAGCAGCGGGGCCAGCGGGAAGGCCCCGGGCCGGGTGTCGGCCCAGAGCGCGGGGTGGAAGATGCCGATGCCGGCGTAGGTCAGCCGGGGCCCGGCTCCCGTCTCCGCCACGCTGTTGCCGTTCAGCACGAAGTCCCCGTTCTCATTGTGGTCGGGGTTGTCCACCAGCACCAGGTGCGCGAGCGCGCGGGGCGGGGTCAGCAAGGGCGCCAGCGGCACATCGCACCAGACATCCCCGTTGATCACCAGAAAGGGGGCATCCCCGAGCAGCGGCAGGGCGTGGCGGATGCCGCCCCCGGTATCCAGGGCCCCCTCCGGCTCGCGGGAGTAGTTCAGGTGCAGGCCGTAACGGCTGCCGTCGCCCAGGTGGGCCTCGATCCGGTCGCCCAGCCAGGCGGTGTTGATGACCACCTCCGTGACCCCGGCATCGGCCAGGGCGAGCAGGTGGTGCTCGATCAGCGGGCGGCCGCCGACGGCCAGCAGTGGCTTCGGCGTGTGATCGGTGAGCGGGCGCATGCGCTCGCCGCGCCCGGCGGCCAGGATCATGGCCCTCACGGGACCAGCTCCGAGGCGCGTCCGTGCCATTCATCGAGCAGTGTGCGCAGCGGTGCCAGGCCTGGTTGGCGGTCGGCAGCGGCGTACAGGTATTGCAGGAAGCGGGGGGCGTCTTTCAGGTAATCGCGCTTGCCGTCGCGGTAGCGGAGCCGGGCGAAGATGCCCAGCACCTTCAGGTGGCGCTGCACGCCCATCCAGTCCACGTCCACCAGGAAGCTGTCGTAGCGCGGGGCCACCGGCACCGAGCGCATCCCGGCGATGCGCCAGTAGTCGTGCAGCCACTGCTCCACCCGGTCGTCCGGCCAGCTGATGAAGGCATCCCGGAACAGCGAGGCCACATCGTAGGTGACCGGCCCGGTCGCCGCGTCCTGGAAATCCAGCACGCCGGGGCCGTCGGGCAGTGGCATCAGGTTGCGGGGCATCCAGTCGCGGTGGATCCAGACCCGGCCCTGGCTGGAGACCCGGCGGACCAGTTCGTTCACCAGCGCGTCGAAGGCCTCCCGCTCCTCGCGGGTGATGGCCACGCTCAGGTGGCGGCCCAGGTACCAGTCGGTGAACAGCTGCAGTTCCCGGCGCAGGGCAGTCTCGTTGAAATCGGGCAGCTCGCCGGAGCGGCTGGCCCGCTGCCAGAGAATCAGCGAGTCCAGGGCCTGGCCGAAGAGCTCATCGGCGTTGTCCCCGGTAAGCGCTTCCAGGTAGGTCTGGTGGCCCAGGTCCTCGAGCAGCAGGAAGCCCTGGTCCAGGTCCACCGCGTAGATGTAAGGCACCCGCAGGCCGGCGCTGGCCATCAGCTGCTGGACATGCACGAAGGGCTGGCTGTCCAGCGCGGTGGGTGGTGCGTCCATCACCACCCGGGTGCCCTCCGGGTGGTCGATCCGAAAGTAACGCCGGGCGCTGGCGTCGCCGGAAACCGGATGCAGGGGCTCCGGGGCCATGCCCAGTTGCTGCTGCAGCCACGCCTGCAGTCGTTGCCAACGCTCATCGGTCTCCGGCGGCGTGGCCGGGGAGGTGGAATCCGTCTTGCTGCCGCTCATTTGTTCCTGTGTGCTGTCCGGGCTGAGCCTATTCGGCGCTATCGCCTGGCAAAATGCAAGCCTGCCAGCGGTAAATCGGTGCCTGCAATACGCATGACAGGCTGGAATTAGCGGTTACAATGCGGGCTTGCAGCCTGGATGCATGCCCGTGAAACGTCTCGTACCCACCACCATAATACTGGCCCTGTTCGGGGGCGCCGCCGCCCAGGCCCAGGGACCCAGTGCGGCCGAGCGCGAGGACTACTTTGCCGAGCGCCAGCGCATGCTGTGCGGTCCGCCGCTGGTCCGCCCGCTGGACGACGTGGATATCGCCCTGCGCCAGGCCCCCGAGACCCCCGCCACCGTGGACGCCGATGCGGTCTACTACGATGGCAGGGCCGGTCGCTACCGCTTCCGCGGCGATGTCTTCATGCAGCGGCTGGATCAGACGTTGCGCAGCGAGGAGGTCCGCTACGACCAGGAGAGCGGGCGGGTCGATTTGGACTTCCCCTTCGAGTACGAGGAGGCGGGCCTGGCTCTCACCGGGAAGAGTGGCTGGATGCTGCTGCGCGAGGACCGTGGCGAGGTGGTGGATGGCCAGTTCATGCTGGATGAACGGAACATCCGGGGCGAGGCGGAGCTGATCCGCCTGCAGGATGCCCAGCGCTCCAGCTACGAGCGGGTCGGGTACACCACCTGCCGACCGGGTAACGAGGACTGGTGGCTGCAGGCGCGCGACCTGGAGTTGGACCGGGAGGAGGGGTTGGGCACCGCGCGCCACGCCTGGTTCACCTTCCTCAACGTGCCCATGTTCTACACCCCGTGGATCACCTTCCCGATCGACGACCGGCGGCGCACCGGGTTGCTTGCCCCGAGTTTCTCCACCTCCGACCGGGACGGCACCGACATCACGGTGCCGTTCTACTGGAACATCGCGCCCAACTACGACGCCACCCTGGTGCCGCGCTGGATCGAGCGCCGGGGCACCATGCTGGGCAGCGAGTTCCGCTACCTGCGCGAGACCTTCTCCGGCGAGGTGTACGGGGAGTACCTGCCCGACGACGACCAGTTCGGCGATGACCGCTGGCTCTTTGGCTGGGACCACGATGGACGGCTGCCGCTGGGCTGGCGCTACGATGCCGACATCAACCGCGCCAGCGATGACGACTACCTGCGCGACTTCGGCAGCGGCCTGCTGGAGACGAGCTCCAGCCACCTGGAGAGTCGCGGCCGGCTGCGCAACAGCTGGAATGAATGGGCGGTGGAGGCCGAGGTCCAGCACTGGCAGACCCTGGGCGAGGACCTGCGCAACCCCTACCGGCGGGAGCCGCGGCTGAGCGCCGAATACCAGACCCCGTTCCGCATGGGCCGCCCGCTCTACCAGCTGGACACCGAGTACACGCGCTTTGCGCTGCCGCAGGACGACCCGGGCCGGCCGGAGGGCGAGCGCATGGATATCGCCCCCCGGGTGGAGTGGAGCTTCCGCCAGCCCTGGGGCTACGTGACGCCGGCGGCCAGCCTCCGGCACACCCAGTACAGCCTGGACGAGCCGGTAACGGACGCCGCCGATACCAGCCCCAGTCGCACGGTGCCCACCTTCAGCCTGGATTCCGGGGTGTACTTCGACCGCCCCTTCGAGCTCGGCGACCGGCAGCTGATGCAGACCCTCGAGCCCCGGGTCTTCTACCTGTACACGCCGGAACGCAACCAGGACGACCTGCCCGATTTCGACACCTCCCGCCGCGATGTCAGTTTCGACGGCCTGTTCAGCGAGGACCGGTTCGCCGGGGCCGACCGGGTGGGGGACGCCGACCAGGTCACCCTGGCCTTGACCACCCGCTTCATCGACCTGGCCGAAGGGCGCGAATACCTGCGCGCCAGCCTGGGGCAGATCCACTACCGCCGCGACCGCGAGGTGACCTTAAGCCCGGGGCAGGTGCTGGAGGAGGACCGCCGGGGTCGCTCGGATTACGTGGCAGATCTGCGCAGCGAACTGCCGGGCGGGGTGCTGGCGCAGGGCGAGTACCGGTACAATCCTTACGACAACCGCTCCGAGCAGGGGGCGTTCCGGCTGGGCTGGAACCCCAGGCCCGACTTGGTGGTCGGCGCCGGCTACCGCATGCGCTACGGCAGCAACGAGCGGGATCTGGAACAAACCGACCTGGCAGCGGTCATCCCGATGGGCCCCCGGTTCAGCCTGATCGGTCGGTGGCTCTACTCGCTGGCGGACGAGAACAGCCTGGAGACCGTCGGCGGGCTGGAGTACCGCACCTGTTGCTGGCGGGTGCAGGCGCTGGGCCGGCGCAGTTTCGAGGGCTCGGGCGCCGAGCCCGACACTTCCGTCATGCTGCAGTTCGAGTTCACCGGCCTCGGCCAGGTGGACGCCGGCAGCACCGACTTCCTGCAAGACAGCATCTACGGCTATGAGGGCGAGCGCTTCTGACGCCCGGGAATGAGACAACCATGACTGCAATCACCCGCACTATCCTGACCGGTACGCTGCTTACCGTCGCCCTGCTGCTGGCGGCCCTGCAGCCCGCCCGCGCCGAATCGCTGGACCGCATTATCGCGGTGGTGGACGACCAGGTGGTGCTGGCCTCCGAGCTGGACCGGGAGATGGCCACCATCGCCAACCAGCTGCGGGGCCGCGGGCAGCAGCTACCGCCGCAGGACACCTTCCAGCGCCAGGTGCTGGAGCGGCTGATCACCCAGCGGGTGCAGCTCTCCCGCGCCCAGCGGGTGGGCATCAACATCGACGACGCCACCCTGGATGCCGCCATGCAGCGCATGGCCCAGCAGAACAACATGACCATGGGGCAGTTCCGCCAGGCGGTGGAGCAGGAGGGCTTCGAGTTCAACTACTTCCGCGAGGGCATCCGCGAGGAGATCGCCATCAGCCGCCTGCGCCAGGCCCAGGTGGAGGAGCAGGTCACCGTCACCCCGCAGGAGGTGGAAGAGGTGCTCGAGACGCTGGATGACGAGAACCAGGAATACCGCCTGGGCCACATCCTCATCGCCACCCCCGAGGCCGCCTCCAGCGACCAACTGGAAGAGGCCCGTGAGCGGGCCGAGCAGCTGCGCGAGCAGATCGTCGCCGGCGAGACCGACTTCGAGGGCGCGGCCACCGCTTTCTCCGACGCGGCCACCGCCATGGAGGGGGGTGATCTGGGCTGGCGTCTGCAGGGCCAGCTGCCCAGCCTGTTCGCCGAGGCCATCGACGCCGGGCTGCAGACGGGCGAGGTGAGCGAGGTGCTGCAGAACAGCAGCGGCTTCCACCTGGTCAAGCTCATGGATCAGCGTACCCAGGGGGGCGAGCACGTGGCCGAGACCCGCGCCCGCCACATCCTGATCCGCACCGACGGTGATGTGATCACCGACGAGGACGCCAGCCTCCGACTGCAGTCCCTGCGCGAGCGCGTTGAGGACGGCGAGTCCTTCACCGAGCTGGCCGAGGAGTACTCCGAGGACACGGGCAGTGCCGCCCGCGGCGGTGACCTGGGCTGGACCCGGCCCGGCCAGCTGGTGCCGGAGTTCCAGGGCGCCATGGATGCCCTCGACGAGGGGGAGATCAGCATGCCCTTTGCCACGCCCTTCGGGTGGCACATCGTCCAGGTCACCGATCGGCGCGAGCGGGACATCACCCGCGAGCGGCTGCGCGACCAGCTGGCGCAACAGATCCACCAGCGCAAGGCCGAGGAGGCCTTCGAGCAGTGGATCCGCCGGCTGCGCGACGAGGCCTACGTGGATGTGAGGGTCGACCAGTGAGCCTGCCGCGACTGGCGCTTACCGCCGGCGAGCCGGCGGGCATCGGCCCCGATCTTTGCCTGAAGATCGCCGCCGAGCCGCTGGATGCCGCCGTGGTGGTGCTGGGTGACCCGCAGCTGCTGCGCGAACGGGCAGAGCAGTTGGGGCTGTCGGTGGCGGTGCAACCGGTGACCGCCGTCCCCACCGGCCGCCACCAACCCGGCACCCTGCCGGTGTTGCCCGTCCCGCTCGCCGGTAGCCGTGCCCCCGGGCAACTGGACACGGCCAACGCCGCACACGTGCTGGCCCTGCTGGAGGGCGCCGCCCGTGGCTGCCTGCAGGGTGAGTTCGACGCCGTTGTCACCGCCCCGGTGCACAAGGGGGTGATTAACGAGGCCGGGCACGTCTTCAGCGGCCACACGGAATTCTTTGCCGAGCAGACCGGCGGGCAGCTGCCGGTGATGATGCTGGCGGCGGACACCCTGCGCGTCGCGCTGGTGACCACCCACCTGCCGCTGCGGGCCGTGGCCGACGCCATCACCGCCGAGCGGCTGGAGCGGGTCATCACCACCCTGGACCGGGACCTGCGCGCACGGTTCGGCATCCAGCGGCCCTGCATCCGGGTCTGTGGCCTGAACCCCCATGCGGGCGAGGGCGGCCATCTGGGGCGGGAGGAGATCGAGGTGATCGAGCCGGTGCTGGCCCGGCTGCGCGATCAGGGGCTGGACCTGGACGGCCCGCTACCGGCGGACACGGTGTTCACCCCGCGCCACCTGGCCGGTGCCGACGCGATCCTGGCCATGTACCACGACCAGGGCCTGCCCGTGCTCAAGCACGCCGGTTTCGGCCGGGCGGTGAACATCACCCTGGGGCTGCCCATCATCCGCACGTCGGTGGACCATGGCACCGCGCTGGACCTCGCCGGGACCGGGCAGGCGGAAGCCGGCAGCCTGCTCGAGGCAATCGCGCAGGCCCGCCGAATGGCGCTTGCCACCCAGTCACCCGCGTAAGACACCGCAGTCATCGCGAGGGCCGAGAGGCCCGTGGCGATCTCCCTGCTCTGGACGCCGCCGGCGACCTCGCCGGACTTACCCGCCGCTGACCGGTGGCAGTAGTACCAGAGTGTCGTCCGCCTTCAATCGGGTGTCTTTGCCAACCAGTTCGTCACCCACCGCATAGGCGACCCGGGCCAGGTGCGGTGCCAACTCGGGCTGTTGCCCGGCCAGCGCCTCCAGTGCATCGGCGACGGTCGCACCCTCGGCCAGCTCCAGCGTCATCCGCGGCTGGCCCACCACCTCTTCCAGAATGCCGTAGAACTCTACTTGCACGTTGTCTTTACCCGCTTCAGTCGTGTTTCACATGTATGTTACGGCAATGGGTTTCATGCAGCAGCAATGAGGCGGCCAGCGCCAGCGTGGCAAAGCCGCACAGCAGCACCAGCCCGCCCTGGTAGGCCGCGAAGCCGTAATCGGTGTCCCCGGACGCCGCCAGGATCAGGTCCATGATCCAGCCGAAGATGGGCTGGAACAGCGCCGCGCCCAGAAACAGCCCGGTGTTGACCAGGGCGATGCCCATGCCCGCCAGCGCCGGGGCGGTAACCTCCTTGGCGTGGGCGTAAGCCACCACGAAGCAGCCAGCGGACAGCCCCAGGGCCATGAACAGCGCCATGGCCAGCGGGCCCGGCCCCCAGGGCAGCAGCCACAGCCCCAGGCAGACGACCAGGTAGGCCGCGGCACCCCCGATCAGAACCGGCCGGCGCCGGCCCACTCGGTCGGAGTACATGCCAGCCACCAGGCAGCCGATGGCGAAGGCCACCGTGGCCAGCGTGGGGTAAAGCGAGGCGGCGCTGCGGTCCAGCGCGTGCAGGTCGCGCAGCAGCGGCACCGCCCATAGGCCGACGAAGCCAAAGAAGCTGCCGGTAATGCCGAAGTCGTACACCGCACCCGGCCAGAGCTTGCGGTTGGCGAACACGGCCCGCAGGTCCTTCACCCAGTGCTGGTCGCGGGCGGCGTGGGCGCTCTTGCCCTCCATCTCCCGCACCGATGGGAAGCCGGCGTCCTCCGGCTTGTTGTAAACCTTCAGCCAGGTGGCCACTGCCAGCAGGATGGAGAAGACGCCCAGGGCCACGAACACGCTGCGCCAGTCGTAGTGGTCCAGCACCAGGGCCAGTGGGCCGGTGGCGGCGATGGCGCCGGCATTGCCCAGCAGGAGCGTCAGCCCGCTGATGGAGCCGTACTGGCGCTCGCTGAACCAGACGCTGTTGCTCTTCATCAGGCCCACGAACACCGTCGATACGCCCAGCCCCACCAGGAAGCGGCCCACGCTGGCCATGGTGAAGGTGTCGGCCAGCCCGAACAGGATGGAGCCCACCCCGGCCACCAGGCTGCCGGTCATCACCGCCCAGCGGGCACCCAGGGTGTCGGCGAGCACGCCGGAGGGGATCTGCATGGCGGTGTAGATGTAGTAGTACATCGCCGCCAGGGAGCCCAGGGCGGCCGCGCTGGTGCCGAAGGCCTCGGTGAGTTCGCCGGAGACTGACCCGGGCGCCATGCGGTGAAAGAACACCAGCATGTAGGCCAGGATCAGGATGCCGTAGATGGTCCAGCGGACCTGCTGGAAGTGTCGGTGGTCGAAAGCGGTCAAGTCGGGTCTCCCGCGGATTTTATGATTATCGTCGGCCCGGGTGCTGCCGGGGCCGTACCCCGCCCCGCGGCCGCGGTAGTGCGCTCAGACGATGGGCGGCTCTTCGGAGGACGGGAGTTCCCCCTCCAGCCCCTCCTCGTAGGCGGCCCACTGGGCGGCGACGCGTTCCGCCCGGGCGGCCTGCTCGTAGCGCGCCACGTGGTAGAGCGCTTCGCCCTCATTCACCAGGGGCAGGTTGTTGCGGCCCACCACAATGCCGTCGAAGGGCGCGCGTACCGGCAGCTCCTGTTCGCCGAACGGGTCCGCAATATAACCCAGTATCTGACCCTGTTTCACGTGGGTGCCCAGCGGGCTGACGGTGCGGAAGATGCCGTCCTGCTCGGCACGCGCCCATTGCGAGGCGTTGGCGACGTAACTCTGGGGCGCGTCGCGGCGGCGGGTGGGGCGTTGCGGCAGCATCCCCAGGTGGCGCATTACCCGCACCGTACCGGCGAGACCGGCCTTGATAGCCGGCTCCTGGAAGCGCAGCGCTTCGCCCGCCTCGTAGGTGATCACCGGGATGCCGGCCTCGTCCGCCGCCGCCCGCAGGCTGCCCTCGATCAGCCCGCTGTTCAGGGTCAGCGGCACCCCGAACGCCTGTGCCATCTCCGCGGCATCGGCGTTGTCCAGGTTGACCCGGATCTGCGGGAGGTTGTCGCGGTGGATGGCAGCGGTGTGCAGGTCGATGACGTGGGTGCAGCGCTCCACGATTCCGGTCTTGAACAGGTAGGCGGTGCGCGCCCCCAGCGAGCCCCGCTCGGTGCCCGGGAAGCAGCGGTTGAGGTCCCGGCGGTCCGGCAGGTAGCGGGAGCGGTGGATGAAGCCGAAGACGTTGACGATGGGCACGGCCACCAGGGTGCCCGCCAGGTGGCGCAGGGTGGAGAGCCTGAGCAGCCGGCGGATGACCTCCACCCCGTTGATCTCGTCGCCGTGGAGGGCGGCGCTGACCAGCAGCACCGGGCCGTCCCGGCGCCCGTGCACCACCTGTACCGGCATGTGCAGCTGGGTATGGGTGTAGAGCTGGGCCAGCGGCACATCCACCGTCATGCGCTGGCCGGGCTGGACCTCGGCATCAAAGATGCGGAAGGGGGCCCGGCGCGCCATGCTCACTCGCCGTCCCGGTGCTGGTTCTTGACCTTCACGTAGTGGCGGGCGGAGTAAACCAGCTTTTCGCGCTCCTCGTCGGTGAGGGGGCGGGCGGCCTTGGCGGGGCTGCCCACGTAGAGGTGGCCGCCTTCCAGCTTCTTGCCGGGCGGCACCAGCGCCCCTGCTGCCAGGATGCTTTCATCGCCGATCTCGGCCCCGTCCATGATGATCGCGCCCATGCCGATCAGGCAGCGGTCGCCCACGGTGCAGGCGTGCACGATGGCCTTGTGGCCGACGGTGACGTCCGCACCGATATGCGTGGCGAACCCACCCGGGCTGTAGGGGCCGTCGTGAGCCACGTGGACCACGCTGCCGTCCTGGATGTTGCTGCGTTTGCCGACGCGGATCGCCTGCACATCCCCACGCAGCACGGCCATGGGCCAGATGGAGACATCCTCCGCGAGCGACACGTCGCCGATGACCACCGCACTTTCGTCGATCCAGGCGGAGTCGGCGATGTCGGGGTAGCGGCCCAGATAATTACGGATCATGGTAGCTCCGAGGTTCAATGCGTCAGATCACGACGGTGACGGGGCAGGGCGCGGTTTCCACCACGCGGTGGCTGACGCTGCCCAGCAGGGCCTCGGTCAGCGTGCCGCGCCCGTGGCGCCCCATGACGATCGTGGGGGACTGGTCTGCGCGTTCCGCCGCCTGCCGGACGATGGCCTCGGCCGGGCGGGCGTGGCTCAGCAGCGTCTCTTCGATGCCGGCCGGGACCTCGCCGAGTGCTTCCCGGGCCGCGGCGAAGATGGCTTCGGGCTTGTCGTCGCCCGGGTCGACCCCGCCCACCGGCTGGCAGAAGATCAGTTCCACCGGTACGTCGACGTTGCGTGCCATGTCGCCGGCAAGGGCCGCCGCGGCGCGGCTGTGCCCGGAGCCGTCCACCGGCAGCAGGATGCGGCGCAGGGCTGCGCTGCCCTCGTTGACGGCGTCATCGTGAACCACGGTGACAGGGCACTGGACGCGGTGAAGGATCTGGTTGCTGACACTGCCCTCCACCAGCTTGAGCAGATCACTGAGGTGGCGCGCACCCAGCACAAGCAGGCAGTCGGACTGGCGCCGCACGTGGTCCACCACCACCCGTGCCGGGCGGTGCACCAGGCTCTCGTCATCGGCTTCCAGAGTCACGCACTCGGCCTCGGGGCCCTGATCGATGGCGGCCCGCGCCTTCTCGAAGGCCCGTTCCGCAGCGCGTAACTGGTCGGCGCGGTCCGGGTCGTTCTCCGGTTTGCGGTTGGCGGGCAGGTCGCTGAGTTCCGCCGGGATTGGGGGCATCACGTGCACCAGTTGCAGGCGCGCGTGCAGCGTCTGCGCCAGCAGTCCGGCATGGCGGGCCGCTGCACCGGCCGCCGGGGAACCATCGACGGGAACAATTACCAGGCTGATCTTCTCGCTCATTGTTTTCCGGCCCACTCCTCAAGGTGCGTTGATTCTGTCCAAGAGGATAGCGTAACCGGGTCGGTGGCCGCCGACCAATGTCGGGGGAGGGATTCCTTTGGGGGGAGTGGGGCCCGCGATGACAGCGCGGGTTAATGACACGGGCGGTCGTGTCCCGGGGCAGGCCGGTGATGGGGTGTTCGGCCTGCCCCGGCGGTCGCGTCGGTCGGTTTCAGCTGTCCAGCTGCTTTTTGAGATGTGCCAGGGTTTCGCAATGCTCATGCTGCGGGCTGAAGAGGATGATCTCGGCGTCGTCTTCCACCCGGAGCGTGTGGCCCGGTGGCCAGTAGAAGATGTCCCCGGCGGATACGGTCTCTTCGCTGCCGTCCCGGTAGGTCATGATCAGGCGGCCTTCGATCATGTAGCCCCAGTGGGGGGACTGACACAGGTCCTCTTCGAGCCCCTTCAACAAGGGGCCGATATCAGTGCCCGCCTCCAGCGAGAAATACTCCCCGGTCATCTTGTCGTACTGGCTGGCATCGCCGAACTCGAGAATCTGCCGGGCCACGGCGCCCGGCGCGCTGAACACCTCCGGTACGTCGGTCTTCGCGATACGCATGATCCACCTCCTTCCGTCCTCTGCGGATGCGCCCTCTAGACCAAGCGGTCTAATCGTGAGTGTAGAAAGGCGGCTGGGGCGGTCAAGGTGCGGGTTCTTCGGGGTGTGAACAGTCGCGCGAATTCATCGACGCCGGCCGGGGATAGCCGTTCAGGCCGCCGTGCGGAAGTAGAAGTCGAGCATGGCGGTCAGGGGGGCAGGGTCCCGTCGAAGGCGGCTTCGCAATGCGGCGCCTTCCCAGCAGTCCAGCAGCAGGTCTGCCATGTGGTGCACGTCGGTTTCCTTCGGCAGGTCACCGTGCAACCTGGCCTCTTCCAGGCAGACGGCCAGCCGAGCCGTGATCTCGCCAAAGCACCACTCGATCTTGTACCGGAAGGCATCGTTTACGGCTGACAACTCCTGCCCGAGGTTGCCGAGCAGGCAACCGCGATAGCCCTCGCGGCCATACTTTTCCCGGGAGAGCTCGAAGAAGCGGCGCACGCGGTCCAGCGGCGGACGGCGGGTGTCGTTCAGGCAGTCATCAAGGCCGGCATGGACCTGCCGCATGTACCGGTCCACCACGGCCAGGGCAAAGTCCTGCTTGCTCCTGAAATGGTGGTAAAAGGAGCCTTTCGGTACATCGCTGGCCGATAGCAGCGCCTGCACGCCCAGATCGTTGTAGCCGTGTTCCAGTAGCAGATCCAGGCCGGTTTCCAGGAGGTGCTCTTTGGTGTCCTTGCGCATGGGGTGCCTGTAGACTGACTGGTCTACAGTAACCCTACGCCACTGTGGTGTGGCGTCAAGGCGGATAGGGAGTGAGCCGCCCGGTCACGCCTTACGCATTGCGCCGCGTAAGCAAGGCCTTCCGTTTCGCTGCTAGGATCAACATTATGACTGAACTGATGAAATCACTGTTGCAGGGGGTCCGGGTAGTGCCGGTGTTCCGCAGGTATGGTGCTGCCTTTTGCGTTGTGGCGCTGTCCGGGGCGCTCATGGCGTGTGTTCCCGGGGGCACGCAGACGCAGGGGGCTGAGCCGACAGCTCAGTCCGCCTCCGGCAGCAACGGCGGAAATGGCCAGGCGGTGACCGCCGATGACATGGAGGACGGGCTGCGCGAGGCCTTGAGCCTGGCCACCCAGCGGGTGGTGGCGCAGTTGGGCGCCACCGACGGCTTCTATGCCCATGATGATGTCCGCATCCCGTTGCCGGCGCGGCTTCAATCGGTGCGGGAGCAGTTGGCGCGGGTTGGCCAGGAAGGCCGGGTGGATGCCCTCCACGAGCAGCTCAACCGCGCGGCGGAGCGGGCGGCGCCCGAGGCCGAAGCGCTGTTTCTGGACGCATTGCGTGACATGACGGTGAGTGATGCCCGGGCCATCCTGTCCGGCCCCGAGGACAGTGCCACCCGGTATTTCCGTGAGGCGACGGGCGATGACCTGGAGGCGGCCATGGCGCCCATCGTCGAGGACCGCCTGGATCAGGTGGGTGCCTTCAGCACCTGGGGGCAGCTGCAGGAGCGCCTGGAGGCCCTGCCGCTGGTGTCCGGCTTCTCCCTGGACCTGACCGATCACGTGGTGCACCACGCAGTGGACGGCCTTTTTCTGCGTATGGCAGAGGAAGAGGCCGCCATCCGCGCCAACCCGGCGCAGCGCGGCTCGGAATTGCTGGAGCGCGTCTTCAGGCGTTGAGGCGGGCAGGGCGCGGGCACCGGCCCTTCAGTCGAGCAGCTGCTCCCCCCGCCACAGCTCGGCCAGCGGCTCGCGGGCCCGCACCACGTGGAACTGGTCCCCGTCCACCAGCACCTCCGGCGGCCGGGGGCGGGTGTTGTAGTTGGAGGCCATGACGAACCCGTAGGCGCCGGCGGAGTGCACGGCCAGCAGATCGCCCTCGGCCAGGGCCAGGGTCCGTTGCTTGCCGAGGAAGTCGCCGGTCTCGCAGACCGGGCCGACGATGTCCCAGGCCAGCGCCTCGCCGTCCGGGCGGGGGCGTACCGGGGTGATGGCCTGCCAGGCGTCATAGAGTGCCGGGCGCAGCAGGTCGTTCATGGCGGCATCGACAATGGCGAAGCGCTGCTCCGGGCCGTCCTTGAGGTATTCCACCCGCGTGATCAGCACCCCGGCATTGCCCACCACGGCGCGGCCCGGTTCCATGAACAGGGTGAGGTCCCGGTCGGCCAGGCCGTCCAGCAGCACCCGGGCGTAGTCCTCCGGTGCCGGTGGGGTCTCGTCCTGGTAGCGGATGCCCAGGCCGCCGCCCACGTCCAGGTGGCGAATGGTGATGCCCTGCTCGGCCAACCGGTCCACCAGCTCCAGCACGCGCGCCAGCGCATCGGCAATGGGCGACAGGTCGGTGAGCTGGGAGCCGATGTGGAAGTCCACCCCGTCCACGCTCAGGTGCGGCGCCTCCGCTGCCTGCCGGTAGACGGCCTCGGCCTCGCGGATGTCGATGCCGAACTTGTTTTCGCGCAGTCCGGTGGAGATGTAGGGGTGGGTGCCGGCGTCCACGTCGGGGTTCACGCGCAGGGAGACCGGTGCGGTCACGCCGAGCTCGCCGGCCACGTCGTTCAGCCGGGTCAGCTCGGCGGCAGATTCCACGTTGAAACAGCGGATGCCCACCTCCAGCGCCCGGCGCATCTCCCCGGCGGTCTTGCCGACGCCGGAGAACACGATCTTCTGCGGCTCGCCGCCGGCAGCGAGCACCCGTTCCAGCTCGCCGCCGGAGACGATGTCGAAGCCCGAGCCCAGCCGGGCCAGCAGCTGCAGGACCGCCAGGTTGGAGTTGGCCTTCACCGCGTAGCAGACCAGATGCGGGTGCTCACCCAGCGCTTCGTCGAAGCCGCGCCAGGCGGCCTCGATGGCGGCCCGGGAGTAAACGTAGGCGGGGGTGCCCACCTGCTCGGCGATACGGTCCAGCGGCACGGCCTCGGCGCACAGCCGGCCGTCTTGCAGCGAGAAGGCTTGCATAAGGGGTCAGAACTCCGGGCTGAGGGTTACGACTGCTCGGTCTCGTCCTCCGGCATGTACAGATCCCCCTTCTGGCCGCAGCCGGTCAGCGCGGCGGCAAGGGTCAGCAGCAACAGCAGGGTCAGTAACGTTGCGCGCATGGACAGGCCGGGTGGATGAATTTGGACCGGACATTATACCCTCGACGGCCATAAATCCCAGCGAACATGACCCAGCGCAAGATTTTAAGCCGACGGCAACGCTAGGCTGTGGGCGGATCAAAGAATAACCCTTCAGGAGAGGATCAATGGACAGTCAGCGTCTGGACCGCGTCGAAGTGCCCACCGGGCCGGAGCCCACCGCCAGCGTGATCTGGCTGCACGGCCTGGGTGCCGACGGCCACGACTTTGAACCCATCGTCCCGGAGCTGCGCAAGACCGCCGCGCAGTGTGAGGTGCGCTACATCTTTCCGCACGCCCCCAAGCGTCCGGTGACGGTGAATGGTGGTGCGGTGATGCGCGCCTGGTACGACCTCTACGACTTGGGTATCAACCGCGCTCAGGAGGACGAGGAGGGTATCCGGGAGGCGGTGGGCCTGGTGCAGGGGCTGATCGACGAGGAGAAGGCGCGCGGCGTGCCGGCCGAGCGGATCGTGTTGGCAGGTTTTTCCATGGGCGGGGCGACGGCGCTGTACAGCGGGTTGCGCCATGGTGAGCGGCTGGCAGGCCTCATGGGGCTGTCCTGCTATCTGCCGCTGGCCGACCAGCTGGCGGAGGAGCGCAGCCCGGCCAATGCCGACACGCCGGTGCTGCTGGCCCACGGCACCTACGACCCGGTGCTGCCGTTGCAACTGGGGTCCGCTGCCCGCGACACCCTGACGGGTCTGGGCTACCGGGTGGAGTGGCAGGACTACCCCATGGAGCATCAGGTCTGCATGGAGGAGATCACCCTGGTGGACGACTGGCTCAGCCGGGTGCTGGCCGACTGAGCCATTCAGCGCCTCAGGACGACGCGGCGTGCTGCCCCTTGGCGGTGGCGTCGCGGGCGTACTGGGCGCGCACCTCGTCCTTGGTGGCCGGGCGCACCTCGCGGATCTGCACCTCGAAGGTCAGTTGGCGGCCGGCCAGCGGGTGGTTGCCGTCCAGCACGGCGCCATTTTCGGTCAGGCGCACCACCTTGAGGGTGAAGCGCCGGCCGTGGGAGCCGCTGGTCAGCTGCTGGCCCTCGTACAGCTCCAGGTCCTCGGGCAGAAATTCGCGGTTGGCCTCGAAGACGAGGTTCTCCTGGCGCGGGCCGTAGGCCTGCTCTGGCGCCAGCGTGACCCGGTGGGGCATGCCTTCCTCGATGCCCTCCAGCGCCTCTTCCAGCGCCGGCAGGATGTGCTTGTAGCCGTGCAGGTAGACCATGGGGCCGGATTGCTGGCTGTCATCCAGCAGCGTGCCGTCCTCGTCTTTCAGGCGGTAGTCCACGGTGACTACGGTGTTCTTGCGAATCTTCATGCGTGCTTTCTCCCGCCATGCATCAGGGCGTCTTTATTTCCTTGAACTGCGGGTTGGTGTGCTGCATGCCCATCGCCCCGGCGCGGCAGTCGGGACAGACGGCCAGGTGACTGGCGTCCAGGCCCTTTTCCCGCAGGGTGGCCATCATGCCGGCCAGGTCGCCTGAGGCCGCGAAGGGTTTGCCGCAGCGGGCGCAGTCGGTCTGGTTGCCGGCACCGCTGGCGGCCACGGCGGCGGAGGCCTCTGCCAGTTCGGTGGCCTCCGGTTGGGTTTCGGACTCGGGGGCAGGCACCTGGGCCTGCAGCCAGCGGGCATCCTGGTCGAGGCTGTCGCGGATCATGCGGCCAAGCACCAGGTAGGGGGCGCCGTGCGGGGCGTCGCGGGCTTCCTGTTCGATCTTGCGCACCCAGTCGTTGGGCCAGGGGCGAAGGAAGCGGTTGAGGAAGTCGCGCGCTTCTTCCAGGTAGTGGGTGGCGGCGTCGTCCTCGGCCTGGGCGGCGGAGGCGAGCAGCAGGGCCAGGAACTGGAGCTGCAGCGCCAGGTGGTCGGGGGTGTCGCGGAAGCTGACGTCCTTGGCCAGGCCGTGGCGCTGGTAGTAGCCTTCCATCTCTACGACGCTGGGGCCCATCATGCTCTTGTCGATGTAGAGGGCGGCGTTCAAGGGTGCCGGGTAGGGGGGCACCAGGAACAGCCGGCTGTAGCCGCGCAGCAGGGTTTCGTGGTCGGCGATGGGCTGCATGGCGTCGCGCAGTTGTTGCCCGGCGCCGGTGTCTGGCAGCAGTTCGTCCAGGTCGGCGGGCAAGGCCTCGCCCATGGCCTGGTGGTAGCCGGCCTGCACCGGCGGGATGAGGGCCTGGCCGAGGCAGAGGTAGAGCTCGGCGCGGGTCATCAGGTGTTCGGCGTGTTGTTGCAGGTTTTGCATGGCGTTGGCTTGGCCTGATTCGATTGTCCGGGAGGGCGTGGCTGCCATTCTGGACGGCCACGGCTTTGTTCAGGGGTTTCTGGTGAGTGCTGCCGGGAGCGGATGATCGCTGGGCGCTCCACTTGCGCACCCCTTCGGGGTGCCCTGCGCTACTCGGGAAAATCGGCGCGCGTGAACTCGCTTCGCTCGGACATGCACGCGCTTTTTTCCGATTTTCCCTGCGTTGCTCGGTGCGCAAAGTCGCTTCCAGCGATCATCCGCTCCCGGCAGCACTCACCAGAAACTGGTCGATAAATGGGCGCCGGGGCTTCCCTGCCCCGGCCTTCCTTGCCCCGGCTTCAGGCCGTGGCCCGGGCCTCGGCCTCCGCTGCCTCCTCCAGCTGCTCCGGCACGGCGGAGAGGTTGAAGTACTTCTCGCCAAGTACGTAGAGCGTGAAGATCATGGCGGAACCCATGATGGTCAGTGCCCACTCGGTGGCCGAGGGGGTGTACTGGATCATGTTCCACGCCCAGGTGCCCTGGAACAGCGGGATGACCTGGCCGCCCACCACGAAGAAGTAGCGCTCGGCGAACAGGCCGCCGAAGGTCAGCACGGAGACCAGGATCTGCACCTGCGGGTTGACGCGCAGGGTCCGGGACATCATCAGGGCGAAGGGCACGACCAGGCCCAACAGCAACGAGAGGATGTAGACCGGCGAGGCGAACAGGTAGTCCGCCCAGACGTGGTAGACCTCCGGGTTGTTGGCGTACAGGCCGGTGATGGCGCGCACCGCCACGAACAGGATGGTCAGCCCCAGTACCGCCGCGAACAGCTTGGGCAGACCGTTGTTCAGGGCGTTCTGCAGTTTCTGCGGCATCTTGCTGCGGTCGAAGCCGTAGGCCATATAGCTGAAGAAGAACAGCGCGGCCATGCCGCTGGTGACGGCGGTCAGGTAGAAGTAGATGGGCAGCGAGCCGTCGAACCAGAACGGACGCATGCTCATCATGCCGAAGATCAGCGCCAGGTTGCCGCTGGCCAGCAGCACGCCCAGGAAGGAGGCGATGCCGACCATCTTGGTGTTCTTGCTGTCCCAGTCGCCGGCCTCCATTTTCTGGAATTTCCAGAGCAGGAAAAGCAGGTCGGCGGCGTAGAACACACCCATCCAGAACATGGCGGACTGGATTTGCATGTTGAAGGGGATGGCCCACAGCATGCGGAAGGTGTGGCCCAGCTCCAGCGCCAGCACCGCCATACCGGAGATCAGGATGATGAAGGCCAGGAAGATGGCCCGCTTGGCGATGCCGTAGTACTGCTTGAAGCCGAATACCAGGGGCAGCGAGGCGATCAGGCCCAGCCCGGACGACGCCAGGGCGAAGTACAGGTAGGTGGAGATCGGCTGCCCCCAGGGCAACTGCGAACTGACGTTGAAGGCCGCGTGGCCGTGCGTCATGAGCTGGGTCATGACGTAGCCGAACGAGCCGATAAGGATCAGGGCGGAGAGCACCAGCAGCCCGGTGCCCAGCCCGCCTTTCATGACGTTGTTATCTGACATGGTCATTCACCCCCTCAGGAATTGCGCGGGCTGAAAGCGGGTACACCGGCGCCGGCGCCCAGGTAGTAGACCTGCGGGCGGTTGCCCGTGTGGTCCAGCAACCGGACACCCTTCTTGTCGCCGATGATGCGGTTGACGTTGGACTCCGGGTTGTCCAGGTCGCCGAAGAAACGGGCCTTGGGCGGGCAGGTGCGCACGCAGGCCGGCACGTACTCGACGAGATCCGGATCGTCCTCGTCCAGATCGGGCACGCCCTCGGGGGCCTTGCTGATCTTGTGGTAGCAGAAGGTGCACTTGGAGACCACGCCCTTGGGCTGGATGCCGATGCCCCGGCGCCAGTCCTGCTCCGGGTTCTGGTAGGGCGGGCTCCACATCTGGCCGTTCTCGCCCGGGTAGACGTCGCGCATGTCCGGCTCGATGAGCGGCTGCTCATCGGCGTAGAAGCGCACGCCGTAGGGGCAGGCGATCATGCAGTATTTGCAGCCGATGCACTTGTTCCAGTCCACGAAGACGATGCCGCCGGCGTCAGGGTCCTTGTAGGTGGCCCGGGTCGGGCAGACGTGCACGCAGGACGGGTCCTCGCACTGCATGCAGGGCCGCGGCAGCCACTTCATCTGGGCGGTCGGGTATTCACCCTCGTTGTAATAGAGCACGTCCTGCCAGCTCTCGCCGGGCAGGGTGTTGTTCTCCATGGAACAAGCCGTGGTGCACGCCTGGCACCCGGTGCACTTGTCCAGGTCGATGACCATTCCCCATTTAGCCATTATTCATTTCCTCCAGTAATCGGGTTCAGGCCTTTTCCAGCCGCACCTTGCCGGTGTAATAGCTGGCGAGCCCGGAGATCGGGTCGGAGAGGTTCTCGGTGATGTCGCCCGAGTGCCCCGGCTTGATATCGCGCCCCTCGGCGGTGGCCCAGCGGCCCTGCGCCCAGTGGCCGTACTCCATGGGCAGCACCAGGGTGTCCGGGCGGTGGCCGGGCATGTAGCGCGCCTTGGCCTTGATGGATTTGGTCTCACCCCGGACCTCTGCGGAGATGCGCACGGTGTCACCGTCGTTGATGCCCCGCTCGCGCGCCGTCTGCGGGTTCACCTCCAGGTAGCAAGTGCCGCGGCCGCCCACGATGGGCTGCATGTAAGCCTGCGCCTGCGGGATGTTGGCGCTGCGGCCCTCGGCGTGCAGCGGGGTCTTGGGGGTGACGAAGTGCAGGTCGCCGCCGCCGGTATGGCGGGGTTCCACCCACTGCACCAGGCCCACCCGGTCCTCCGGGATGTCCATCTCCTGAGCGATGTAGTTGGCGTGGTCCTCAAGGAAGCTGGACTTGAACTCGAACTTGCCCGAGCCGGTGGGCATGAGCTTGTCCTTGACCTCCGTCTCGGTCATCTCGATGTTGTAGTCCTCGCCGTCCCACTCCCAGAACTTCCCGCGCCAGTAGCGCCAGTGGTAGGGCTTCTTGTACCAGACGCCCTTCTCTTTCCAGCTTTCGAAGTCGTTGACGCCGTTGTCGCCCGGGTCATCGGCGAAGCCCTTGGCCCGGTGGCGGAGCATGTTCTCCACGTCACCCAGTTCGGCGTAGTAATCGGCCATCGGGCCGTTAATGCGCTTGCCGAGCTCGATGATCATGTCGCCGAAGTGCTTGGTGTCGTACACCGGGTCGACGGCCGGGACGCGCAGCGCCGTCATGGGCCAGCCCTCGAAGGGGTAGGTGGGCGAGTCCTGCAGCCGCTCCAGGTAGGTGTGCTCCGGCATGATGATGTCGGCGTACATGGCGGTCTCGCCGGGGTAGGGCGAGGTGTCGATGATGAAGACATCCTTCAGCGCCTCCTCCCACAGGGTCGGGTCCGGGGCCGACCAGATGGGGTTGGTGACGAAGAACATGGCTGTGTCCAGCTTGTAGGGGTCGCCGGCCAGGTGGTGCTTGGCGCACTCCTGCATCATGTGGCTGGTCATGGGCCACTTCTCGGTGCCCGCCATGTCGATGCGCGGGTACTTGCCGTCCATTTCCCGGGCGTGGTCGTCCATGTAGTCGTCCGCGCTCACCGGCAGCGAACCGTAGGAGGGGCCCATCTGGTAGAACAGCCCGCCCTCGGCGAACATGCTGCCCACCAGCGCGTTCAGCGCGTGTACGGCCATGCCGTTGTAGGTGCCGTTGAAGTGCGCGGTCGGGCCGCGTTCCATGATCGCCATGGCCGGCTTGGTGGTGGCGAACTCCCGGGCGGTGCGGTAGATCTGCGCCGCCGGGATGGTGGTGATCTCTTCGGCCCACTCCGGGGTGCGGTCCTTCAGTTCCCCGTTCCACCATTCGGCGATGCCGTGAGTCCAGTTCTCCTCGAAGGCATCCGCGACGATGGTCTCGCCGGTGCGGAAATGGTTGCGGCCGTCCTCGAAGTCGCCCACGAACTCCTTGTCCCACAGCCCCTCGGTGAGGATCACGTGGGCGATGGCCAGGGCCAGGGCGCCGTCGGTGCCGGGCTTGATCATCAGGTAGCGGTCGGAGGCCGCCATGGTGGGGTTCATGCGCACATCGATGGAGGTGATGCGGGTCTTCGGGCTTTTGCTCCGCATGTGGCCCCACACCTGCATCAGGTAGTTGTAGGGGCGGAAGGCCTCCAGGAAGCTGGCGCCGAAGTTCAGGATGTAGTTGGTGTTGCGGTAGTCGTAGCTGTTGTACGAGTCGTTGCCGTCGGTGGCGCGCTTGGCCCGCTTGGAGCCCTCGGCACAGATCGAGGCGTGACCGATGGCGGAGTTCGGGGTGCCGTAGAGCTTGCCGAAATCACCGTACAGGCCGGCATCGGAGGAGCCCCAGCCGCGGCCGTAGAAGTGGGCGAAGCGGTGGGATTCACCGTTCTCGCGCAGCCGGTTGAGCCGCTCGGCGACGATGTCGAAGGCCTCATCCCAGGAGATCGGCACGAACTCCGGGTCCTCGTCGCGGCCCTTGTTGGGGTTGGTGCGCTTCATCGGGCCCTTGAACCGGTCCGGGTCATACAGCAGCTGGGTGCCCAGGTGGCCCTTGGGGCAGAGCTTGCCGTTGGCGATGGGGTTGCCCGGGTCGCCGTAGATGGCGTGCACCCGCCCGTTGGTGGTGTAGACGTTGATGCCGCAGCGGGCCGGGCACTGGTGACAGATGTTCTTGGTCACGCGGGTCTCGCCACCCGGCCGGGCATTGGCATGGGTGGAGTTGGTGCTGGCGGCGGTAAACCCGGCCAGCTTGCCGACCCCGGCGGTGGTCGCGGCCGCAGCGCCTGTGGCACCGGTGGCCTTGAGGAACCGCCGCCGGTTAAGCAGCGTATCCAGGATCATTTTCATCGCCTTGTTTCCTCCTGATCATCATGATCCCCGGGTGGGTTGCCCGGGTCTTGTGTGGGGCCCGCGGCCCCGGAGCTTGAGCCCGCTCCGAAGAGCAGATCGCGGCCCGCGCCCTGGGCCAGCTCGGCGTCCTTGCGGCAGCCGGGGCAGAGCGGCTGCTCTTTCCCTGCGGAAAAATCGGTGTGGCACTGCTGGCAACGTTGCCGGCGGTGCCGGGTAAGCGAGACGCGACCCATGTAGGGGTGCTGGTCCCGTGCATGGATGGTGATGGCCTGTTCCGGGCAGACCCGCTGGCACAGGCCGCAGCGGATGCAGTAAAGGGGGTCGTAATCCAGGCCGTCGCCCGCCGCGTCGGTTTGCTTCTGCAGCGCGCCGGTGGGGCACAATGAGGCGCAGATGCCGTGGTTGCTGCAGGCCTCCGACACACTCGCCTCCGGGAACAGGGTGTTGGGCAGCGTCTGATCCTGCGGCTCGGCCAGGGCCGCCAGCGCCTCCATCTGCCTGAGCCGGGGCACCGGCCGGACCCGGTTGGCCACCAGGGGGACCGGCTCGGGGGGTGGGCCGGTCTCGCCGCGCAGGCGCTCCGATGCCCCGGCGGCGTGCCCTGCCAGCCGGCGGAACAGGCCCCGCCGGCTGACCCGGCGCTCACCGGCCGACTGGGGGGTCTCCTGGCGGAGCAGGCGCCGGCTCAAGGGGGCCTGGCGCAGGCGCGGGGCCCGGTCGGCGAGGCCCAATTCATCCAGGGCGTCGTGGCACTCGGCAAGGGCCTTTTCCACCGGTGGGCGGGTGCATCCGGCGCTGGCCGGGCAGCCCTCGCACCAACCCCGGTCCAGCAGGTCCACGGGCCGCCCCTCGCCAGACCGGACCAGCTGCAGGAGCCGATCGCTGCTCAGGGCCCCCAGGCAGGGCACCCGGTGGGCCCCGTCCGGTGACTGGTCCGGCGGCACGCGCCAGCAGTCCACGCTCAGGGGCTGGTTAGCCGGGGCCGGTCGGGGTGCGGTGTCCAGCCCGGGGCCGTTCAGGGCGCCGGTGGGGCAGGCCGCACTGCAGCGGCCGCAGGCCACGCAGTCGCCGGTCAACCGCGGGCCCTCGGGCGTGGCCTCCAGCGCATCCGCCGGGCAGGCATCAACGCATGCTCGGCAGTCGGACAGCGGTGAGCGCGCCGGCAGGCACGCGTTCTGCTGCCACAGCAACCAGGGCTGCGCATCGTCCATGCGATGCCAGGCCGATTGTTCGGCGGACTGGGACAAGGTGGCTTCTCCTCCGGCACCCGGCCCTGTTCGTGGTGTCGTCGCCCTGTCCGGTGTGCGACAGGAGCGGGCCGTGGCGCATGCTTTGTACTCGTTGCCTGGGAGCAAGCAATTGCCTTGCCAACGTTGGGGTGTGGCGTAATGGCGCAGTTCGCGGCAGGATGACGCAGCGAAGCGCGTCCAGCGTGTTACCGGTTGGTAACAGCGCGCAGGCAGAGATCGGGCCGGGTGTTACGGGTTGGTAACCCACATTGGGAGGTGCGCTGATGCGCCAAGGGTATATCTGGATCGGGGTGGTGCTTGTCTGGCTGGCCGGGCTGGCCGGCCCCGTGATGGCCGACGAGGATGCGCCGCCCCTGCGGATCGGCCTCACGCCGGTGATCCTGGAGGACCAGCTGAGCTTCCTGGACGAGTGGCAGGTCTACCTGGAGGAAAAGGTGGGCCGCGAGGTGCGTTTCGTGCGCCGGAACAGCTACGGCGAGGTGGTGGACCTGGCCCTGCGCGGCCGCATCGACTTCGCCTGGCTCTGCGGCTACCCCTACGTGCAGCACGAGGGCCGACTGGACCTGCTCGCCGTGCCGTTGTTCGAGAGTGCGCCGCTCTACCGGGCCTACCTCATCGTGCCCGCCGACGATGATCAGACGGAGTCCATTAGCGATCTGGCCGGCAGGGTATTTGCCTATTCCGACCCCAACTCCAACTCGGGCTGGCTCTACGGGCAGCAGTTGCTGGATGAGGCGGGTGTGGACCCTGAGCGGTTTTTCCGCCGGACCTTCTTTACCTTCAGCCACCGCAAGGTGGTGGAGGCCGTAGCCGAGCGGGTGGCCCATGGCGGGCTGGTGGACGGTTACGTCTGGGAGACCCTGGCCCGGTCCCGGCCGGACCTGACCGAGCGGACCCGCGTGGTGCACCGTTCCGAACACTTCGGTTTCCCGCCGCTAGTGGCCTCCCCCGGGGCGACGGCGGACGAGCGCAACGCCCTGCGCGAGGCCCTGTTCGGCATGGGCCAGGATACAGAGGGGCAGGCGTTGCTGGAGAAGCTTAACCTCGAGGGGTTCCGGGCCGCTGACGATGAGCTGTACGACGGCATCCGGGCACTGAAGCGACTGGTGGATGTCGGTCGCTTCCCGGAGCCGCCGGATAGCTACGAACCATGATTGAGAACATCAGTTATCGCTACAAGGTACCGCTCAACATTACCCTGGTGGTGGTGCTGACAGCGGCGGTGATCGCGGCGACGGTACTCGGCCAGGCCTGGCGTGACCTGGAGCGGGATCTCTACCAGAACGGTCAGAGCCTTGCCCGAGTGCTGGCGCACGGGGTGGCGCCGGCCCTGCTGCAGGAGGACGTCTGGGGCGCCTACGAGACCATCCGCGCGCCGATGACCGTGGACATGGAGCCCCACCTGCGGCCCGAGAGCATCATGGTGCTGGACGAGCAGGACCGCATCTACATCTCCACCGATCCGGACCGGCTGCCCATCCTCGACCGTCCGGCCGAGGCCGATGCCCGCCTGGCCCCGCTGGGCCGCCTGCTGGCCGGCGAAGGCGTCGACGGCCCGGAGCGGCTGCAGCTTGAGGGCAACGAGTTTCTGGTGCTGTTGCCGGTGGAGATGGACGGCAGCGTGCTCGGTACGGTGGTGCTCGGGTATTCGCGCGATGGCTTTCTGCCCCGATTCCTGGGCGCGGCGCAGCAGGTTTTGGTCACCACCTTCCTGATTCTGCTGGTGCTGGTGCCGGCCGGCTGGTGGCTGGGTCGCCGTGTGGCAGAGCCTTTGCTGGCCCTGTCCGACTGCATGGACAAGCTGGGCAGCGGTCCGGCCGAGGAGGTGACCTGCCGCCTGCGGCGCTCCGGCAAGGATGAGATCGGCCGGCTCAACCGCCAGTTCCGCGCCTTGATGAGCGAATTGCAGGAAAAGGAGGCGCTGGAGCGGGAGATGGTGCGGGCGGACCGGTTGGCGGCCATCGGCCGGTTGACCTCCGGCATTGCCCATGAGATCAACAACCCGCTGGGGGGCATGCTCAACGCCCTCAACACCTACAAGCACCACGGCGCGCCCGATCCCTTCACCCTCAAGACCCTCTCGCTGGTGGAGCGGGGGCTGCTGCAGATCCGCGATATCGTCGGTGCGCTGCTGGTGGAGACCCGCCTGAAGGGCGAGGACCTCTGGGCGGAGGACCTGGAGGACGTGCGCACGCTGGTGGCCCCGGACATCCGTCGCAAGCAGGTGGCCCTGCAATGGGACAACGCCCTGCAGGGGCCGGTGCCGCTGCCCTCCACGCCGGTGCGCCAGGTGCTGATCAACCTGCTGCTGAACGCCGTGCGGGCGGCGCGCCAGGGCGGCGAGGTGCACTGCCAGTTGGAGCGGCGGGACGACTGGCTGCGCATCCGGGTCTGGAATGACGGCGATCACATCCCCGCCGAGCGGATGGAGCACCTGTTCGAGCCCTTCTCCGGGGTCAGTGCCGTGGGCAATGGGCTCGGCTTGTGGGTAACCTATCAGATCATCGAGCAGCTGAGCGGACGAATCGAGGTGCAGAGCCGGCCCGACGACACCGAGTTCCTCATCCAGCTGCCGCTGGGCGTACGCCGGGAGGTGATGCCGTGAGCCAGCGCCTCTGCCTCATCGAGGACGACCCGATCATGGGCGAATCCCTGCAGGACCGCTTCACCCTGGAGGGCTTCGAGGTGGACTGGTGCCCGACCGCCGCCGAGGGTGAGCGGCATCTGCGGCGCGGTGGGTACGCGGCCGTCATCAGCGATATCCGCCTGCCGGACCGTGGGGGCGATGCGCTTTACTTGGACTTGAAAGGGGAGGGCCTGTTGTTGCCCCCCTTCATCTTCATCACCGGCTTCGGGGCCATCGAGACGGCGGTGCGGCTCCTGAAGGAGGGTGCGTCGGATTTCGTCACCAAGCCCTTCGATCTGGACGAACTGGTGGAAAAGGTGCGCGCCCTGGCGGAGCGGCACACGCCGGAGGCGGGCGATGACGCCGAGGCGGTGCTCGGGATTGCCCCCGCCATGCGCCGGCTGGAATCACGCCTGTTGCGCCTGGCGCGCGCCGGTGCCGGGGTGCTGATCACCGGCGAGTCCGGTGTCGGCAAGGAGCACGCCGCCCGCTACCTGCACGAGGCGGCCGCGCCCGGGCAGCCCTTCGTGGCCGTCAACTGCGGTGCGCTCACCGAGACCCTGTTGGAGGCGGAACTCTTCGGCCACGAGAAGGGCGCCTTCACCGGCGCGGATCGGGCCCGGCGCGGCGTCTTCGAGCAGGCCCAGGGTGGCACCCTGTTCCTGGACGAGATCGGCGACATGTCCCCGGCCATGCAGGTGCGGCTGCTGCGCGCCATCCAGGAGCGCCAGGTCACCCGGGTCGGCGGCGAGACGCCCATCCCGGTGGATATCCGCCTGGTTTCCGCCACCCACCGCGACCTGCGCACGATGGTCGAGGCCGGCACCTTCCGCGAGGACCTCTACTACCGGGTGAACACCGTGCAGGTGCGCATCCCGCCGCTGCGCGAACGCCCAGAGGACATTCTCTGGTTCGCCGGCCGGTTTCTGGCCGAGGCCTGTGCCGAGCAGGGGCGGGAGGACCTGCAGGCGCTGTCCAACGCGGCCCGGGAGGCCCTGCTGGGGCACGACTGGCCCGGCAACCTGCGGGAGCTGCGCCACGCCATCGAGCG
This sequence comes from Alkalispirillum mobile, assembly GCF_003664325.1. Lineage (NCBI taxonomy): Bacteria > Pseudomonadati > Pseudomonadota > Gammaproteobacteria > Chromatiales > Ectothiorhodospiraceae > Alkalispirillum > Alkalispirillum mobile. The sequence goes on along the minus strand of NZ_RCDA01000001.1, from coordinate 1,527,977 downwards.
GGCGGTGATCCTCTCGGAGGGGCCTCAGGTGGGGCCGGCGGACCTGCTCGACGACGGTGCGGCGGCCGAAGCCGTGGAAGCCGAGGGGCACGGGCTCAGCGACTACCTGCGCCGCTGTGAGCGGGCCCACATCGTGCAGGCGCTGGAGGCCAACGCGGGGCACATGGCACGCACCGCCGAAAGCCTCGGTATCAGCCGCAAGAACCTCTGGGAAAAGATGAAGAAGCTGGGCCTGAGTGCGTCCTGACTGTCGGGTTGTGGGTGCGGATCGCGACACCCGCCTACACCGCAAAGCCCGCAAACGTTATACTGCAGGGTTCCCGATCAAGAATGTGCGGAGGCGCACGGTGACACGCAATAACCCCCTCAAGCAGCTCGTTGAGCAGGGCCAGAGCCCCTGGTTCGACAACATCCACCGTCGCATGCTCGAGGATGGCGAGCTGCAGCGCCTGGTGGAAGAGGACGGCCTGCGCGGGGTCACTTCCAACCCGACCATCTTCCAGAAGGCCATCGGCGGCAGCGATGCCTACGACGCCGCCATCGCCGATGCCCTGGCCGCCGAGCCCGGGTTGAGCGCCGAGGGGCTGTTCATGCACCTGGCCGTGGCCGATATCCGCGCCGCCGCCGACGTGCTGCGCCCGGTCTTCGAGCGCACGGACGGGGCCGACGGCTTCGTCAGCATGGAGGTCTCGCCGGAGCTGGCGCGGGACACCGAGGGCACCATTGCCCAGGCCCGCGACCTGTATGCCCGCATCGATCGGCCCAATGTGATGATCAAGGTGCCCGCCACCCGCGAGGGGCTGCCGGCCATCGAGACGCTGATCGCCGAGGGGATCAGCGTCAACGTCACGCTGCTGTTCTCCGTCGCGCGCTACGCCGAGGTGGTGGAGGCGTGGTTGACCGGGCTGCAGCGCCGGCGCGAACAGGGGCTGCCGCTACATACCGTGCAGTCGGTGGCGAGCTTTTTTGTCAGCCGTGTGGACAACAAGGCCGACCCCATCCTGCAGGCGGCGGGCAGTGACGCCGCCCGCGAGCTGCTGGGCAAGGCCGCCATTGCCAACGCCCGCGCCGCCTACGGCCGGATGCAGCGCTGGCTCGGCGGCCCGCGCTGGCCGGAGCTGGCGGCCGTGGGCGCGCGCCCGCAGCGGCTGCTCTGGGCCAGCACCGGCACCAAAAACCCGGACTACTCCGACGTGCTCTACGTGGACGAGCTCATCGGCCGCCACACCGTCACCACCCTGCCGCCGGCCACTTGGGAGGCGTTCCGTGACCACGGTGTCGCCAGCCCGGTGCTCGAGGATGGCGACGACGGCAGCGCCACCCTGAGCGCCCTGGCGGAGCAGGGCGTGGACATGGACGCCATCACCGTCCAGCTTGAGGATGAGGGCGTCCAGGCCTTCGTGGACTCCTTCCGCGACCTGCTCGGCACGCTGGAGAACAAGGCTGCCGACCTGGGCGTCCGTGGCCGCAAGGAGGGTGCATGAGCGACGACCAGGAGCGCTACCGCGTCGAGGTGGACGTGGACCCGGCCTACGTGGCGGACCAGTCCGACCCGGCGGAGGGTCGTTACGTCTTCTCCTACACCGTCACCATCAAGAACATGGGCGCGGTTACCGCTCAGGTGGTCAGCCGTCACTGGGTGATCACCGACGGCAGCGGCCATGAGCGCGAGGTCCGCGGTGAGGGGGTGGTCGGCGAGCAGCCGCGCATCAAGCCGGGTGAAGGCTTCCGCTACACCAGCGGCGCGATCCTCGAGACCCCGGTGGGCAGCATGCATGGCAGCTACAGCCTGGTGGCCGAGGACGGCACTGCCTTCAACGCCGATATCCCCGCGTTTACCCTGGCAGTGCCGCACACGCTGCATTAGGCTGGCCGAGCCGCGCCTTATCCCCAGTAACCTCCGGGAGACCACTGATGGCTGTCTACGCGATCGGCGATCTGCAGGGCTGTCTGTCCCCCCTTGAGGCGTTGCTCGAGCAGCTGCGTTTCGACCCCGCCAGTGACCGCATCTGGTTCGTGGGCGATCTGGTCAACCGCGGGCCCGACTCCGCGGCCTGCCTGCGCTATGTGCGGGACATGGGCGATGCCGCCATCACCACCCTGGGCAACCACGACCTGCACCTGCTGGCGGTCTGGGCCGGCACGGCGAAGGTCAAGCGCAAGGACACCGTCCACCAGGTGCTGGAGGCCCCGGATGGCGAGGAGCTGCTGCACTGGCTGCGCCATCGCAACCTGACCTGGCGCGATGACGCCCTGGGCTACTTCATGGTCCACGCCGGCGTGCCGCCGGTCTGGAGCCTGCACGAGGCGCAGGCGCACGGCCGGGAGCTGGAGGCGGTGCTGCGCAGCGATGACTACCTGGGTTTTTTCCGCAACATGTACGGCAACCAGCCGGACCGCTGGCAGGATGACCTGGACGGCTGGGACCGCCTGCGCTACATCTGCAACGCCTTCACCCGCATGCGCTACGTCGACGCCGAAGGCCGCCTGGACATGCGCTGCAGCAGCGCGCCGGGCAGTCAGCCGGACGGGCTCTACCCCTGGTATGAGATGCGCGAGCGCCTGCGCCCCGCGCCCGATCCGCTGACCATCGTTACCGGCCACTGGTCCACCCTGGGCCTGTGCCAGCGTGGTGGCAACGTGGCCATCGACACCGGCTGCCTGTGGGGCGGCGAGCTGACCGCCCTGCGCCTGGACAGCGCGGAGCGCGAGGTCATCAGCCGCCCTTGCCCGGCCTTTCTCACGCCCAAGTAGCGCCTCCCGCCGCACCCGGTGGCTGCAGCGCCGCCCGCAGTCGGGCCCAGTCGAACAGCGGCCCCGGGTCGGTCTTGCGCCCCGGGGCCACGTCGCTGTGGCCCACCACCCGCTCCGGGGTGATCCCGGGAAAGGACGCCATCAGCGTCTGGCACAGCGGGCCCAGTACCTGGTACTGGGCGTCGGTGTAGGGCGTCTCGTCGGTGCCCTCCAGTTCAATCCCCACCGAGAAATCATTGCAGCGTTCCCGCCCGGCCAGCACCGAGCGGCCGGCGTGCCAGGCCCGCCGGTGCAGCGGCACGTATTGCACCAGCGCGCCGTCGCGCCGGATCAGCAGGTGGCTGGAGACCCGTAGCCGGTGGATCTCGGAAAAATAGGGGTGGGCCGCCGCCGGCAACTCGTTCGTGAACAGCCGGTCGATCCACGGCCCGCCGAACTCGCCCGGGGGCAGGCTGATGCCGTGGATGATCAGGGCATCCACCCGCGTGCCCTGCGGGCGCTCATCCTGGTTGGGGGACAACACCAGTCGCGCCGGGCTGATCAGGCCGCTTTCCCGGTGGTAATAAAACTTGGACATGTGGCCGGGCCCCTTGGGTTGCTAAACTGGACGCTCTCTATACTCATCGCGGAGGTGCACTGATGGCTGCAGTCGGCAACCGCCTGGGTGATGCCACCAGCCCCTACCTGCTTCAGCACGCCGACAACCCCGTTGATTGGCAGCCCTGGGATGACCGGGCCCTGGCGCTGGCGCGCGAGCAGAACAAACCTATTCTACTGTCCATCGGCTACTCTGCCTGCCACTGGTGCCACGTGATGGCCCACGAGTCCTTCGAGGATCGGGACATTGCCCGGCTGATGAACGAGCGCTTCATCAACATCAAGGTGGACCGCGAGGAGCGCCCGGACCTGGACCGCATCTACCAGACCGCCCACCAGCTGCTCACCCGGCGGCCCGGTGGCTGGCCGCTCACCCTGGTGCTCACCCCGGAGGACCAGACCCCGGTGTTTGCCGGCACCTATTTCCCGCCCCGGCCGCGGGGCGGCATGCCGGGTTTTGCCGACATCCTGCGCCAGGTGGACGAGGCCATCCGCGAGCAGCCCGGGGCCGTGGCCGAGCAGAACGCGGCCCTGCGCCACGCCCTGGGTAAGCTTTCCCGGGCCCCCGACGAGGGCGGGGCGTCCGCCCTGGGCAACGGGCCCCTGCGCACCTGCCGCGACGCCCTGGCGGCCAGCTTCGATACGGTTCACGGCGGCTTCGGCGCCGCGCCGAAGTTCCCCCACCCCGGCGGCATCGAGCGTCTGCTGCGCCACTACGCCCTGACCCTCACCACCGATGACGAGCCCGACCGCGATGCCCTGCACATGGCCTGCTACAGCCTGCGCCGCATGGCCCTTGGCGGGCTGTACGACCAGGTGGGTGGGGGCTTTGCCCGGTACTCGGTGGACGAGTACTGGATGATCCCCCACTTCGAGAAGATGCTCTACGACAACGCCCTGTTGCTCGGCCTGTACGCCGACGCCTGGCACGCCACCGGCGACGGGCTTTACCGGCGCATCGTCCGGGAGACCGCCGCCTGGACCATGGCCGAGATGCAGCACTCGCGGGGCGGCTACTTCGCCAGCCTGGATGCCGACTCCGAGGGCGAGGAGGGGCGCTATTATCTCTGGACCCCCGATGAAATCCGCGGCCTGCTGGACGACGACGAATGGGCATTGGTGGAGCACCGCTTCGCCCTGGACGAGCCGGCCAACTTCGAGGGGCGCTGGCACCTGCACGTGCAGGCCAGCTTCTCCGAGTCGGCCAAGCGGCTCGGCCGGCCGCGGGACCAGGTGGTGGCCCTCTGGGAGAGCGCCCGGGACAAGCTCTATCGCGCCCGCGAGCAACGGGTGCGCCCGGGTCGCGATGACAAAGTGCTCACCGCCTGGAACGGCCTGATGATCGCCGCCATGGCCCGCGCCGGCCGCCTGCTGGACGAGCCCACCTGGGTGGGCTCCGCCGAGCAGGCGCTGGACTTCGTCACCGAGCGCTTGGTGGACAGCGAGGGGCGGCTCCATGCCAGTTGGCGGGGCGGGCGCGCCGCCCACCAGGGCTGCCTGGAGGACTACGCCTTTCTGCTGGAAGGGGTGCTGGAGTGCCTGCAGAGCTACTGGTCGGACAGCCGGCTGCGGTTTGCCGTGGGTCTGGCCGATACCCTGCTGGCGCGGTTTCAGGACGAGGACAGTGGCGGCTTCTGGATGACCGCCGACGACCATGAGCCCCTCATTCAGCGGCCCCGGCCGCTGGCCGACGATAGCCTGCCTTCCGGCAATGCCGTGGCCCTGCGCGCGCTGCAGCGGCTGGGCCATCTGCTGGGCGAGACGCGCTACCTGGAGGCTGCCGAGCGCGGCCTGCAGGCGGCCAGCGGTGCCCTGGCGCGGATGCCGGAGGCCCACGCCAGCCTGCTCACCGCGCTGGAGGAGCACCTCTATCCGCCGGAGATCGTCGTCATCCGCGGCAATATGGAGGCCACGGCCTCGTGGCGCGCCCGGGCGCTCAAGTACTACACCCCGAACCGGCTGGTGTTTACCCTCCCGCCGGCAGCCCGCCCGCCGGGCCTATTGGCAGAACGCGTTGCCGAAGAGGGTGCGCCGGTGGCCTGGGTTTGCCATGGCAGCACCTGTCGGCCGCCGGCGCGCACGCTGGATGCCCTGGACGAGGTGCTGGACCAGTCCGGAGGCAGCTCTTGAACGCACCTAATATATCATTCAGAATGAATGTTATGGCGGCGAGACCGGGAGGCCGTCCCCTTACGGCCCTACTCTGGCGACGCCGGGCGGTCCAGTCCGGCGGTTAGGCCGGCGAGCAGGAGATACGACCATGCGCTTGACCGTTTACAGCGATTACGCCTTCCGGGTGCTGATCTATCTGGGCACGCGGCAGGGCGAGCGCGCCACCATCCGCGGGATCGCCGAGTGCTACGACATCTCGCGCAACCACCTCACCAAGGTGGTGCACCAGCTGGGCGCGCGCGGCTACATCGAGACGGTCCGCGGGAAAGGCGGCGGGCTGCAATTGACGCGCGACCCGGAGGGGATCAACGTCGGGGCCGTTCTCCGCGACACCGAGGAAGGTTTCGGCCTCGTGGAGTGCATGCGGCCCGAGGGGCGGGGCAAGTGCCGCATCCAGGGCAGTTGCCGGTTGCAGGGCATACTCGGCGAGGCTACCCAGGCGTTTCTGGCCGTGCTGGACCGGTACACCCTGGCCGACCTGCTACAAAACCGCACTGCGCTCCAGCAGCTGCTGGACGGTCCCATGGGGGCCGGCGGTGAGGAGGGCACCGCCGGGGGGCCGGCCCGTCGGTCAACCCCGTCGTAGATGCCCGGGCATCGGCTGCGCATCCGCCCTGGGGCGCAGCAGGATGGGCGCGAAGTGGAATAGGTAGAGGGCAAAGGCCAGCGCCCACAGCGTGCCTGACAGGTGCAGCAGGCCGGGCCAGTCCAGCCCCAGGGCCGTTGCCACCCGGACCAGCGCGGCCAGGTTCACCAGGGCAAAGGCGGCGACCATGCCGCCACTCACCACCAGCGGCCGGCCACTGTGGCCCAGCGCCACCCGGGCGATCATCCCCAGGCCCAGCGCCCCCAGTGCCCCGGTCATCAGTGCGTGTACGCCCACCGTCGCCGCCACGCCCCAGTCAAAGCTGGACGCGGCCAGCAGCGCGTAGCCCACGGCCAGCCAGAGATAACCCAGGTGCAGTACCCAAAGCAGCGGCTCACCCCGCGTGGCCCAGGGCCGCCAGCCGGCCAGCCGCAGCAGCAGCGCCATGCTGGTCAGGCCCAGCAACAGGCCGGTCACCGGGCTGCCGGGGAGCAGCAGCCAGGCCACGGTGGCGGCCAGGGCCAGCGCCGCCGAGGCCCAGTGCAACGGCGTGGGGTTACGGAGCGGCACGTGGGGCAGCCGCCGACCGGTGAAAAAGGGGATCACCCGACCCCCCATCACCACCATCAGCAAGGCCACCATTAGCATCGCGGCGAGCAGCGCCGGCCGCCCCCAGCCCGGCGCGATGCCCAGCATGTCCAGGTGGACCGCACCGTTGAAGCCGGCCAGGGCTAGCAGGATGGGCAGAAAGAGCAGATTCCGCCGGTTGCCGGTGAGAATCAGTACCCGGCCCAGGGCGATGGCCACCAGCGGCAGAAGGGCAAAGTCCAGCGCCGCCAACAGCCCCATGGGCAGCATTTGGGGCAGGGCGAAACCCACCCGGGGGATCAGCCACAGGGCCACGAATGCGGCCAGCAGACCGGGGCCCACGGTGCGCATGCCGGTCCAGTTCTGCGCCGCCGTGAGCAGAAAGCCGGTAATGATTGCCCCCGCAAAGCCGAACACCATCTCGTGACCGTGCCAGAGCAGCGGGTTTACCCCGACGGGGCCCGCCACCGGGCTGCCTTCCAGCCAGAGGAGCCACTGCAGTACCGAAAGGGCGCCGAACAGTGCGGCCAGCAGGAAAAAGGGGCGGTAGGGTTGGGAAAGCAGGGTCACGGCCGACCTCATAAAAGATGTATTGCGAGTAGATCTTAAATGGCCGGCGCACCCCTGTCACTACCCCTTCCGGGAGAGGTGCCTGGAGGATCGGCAGTCGCATTGAAAATTGAACCGATATGCCCCGGATCTGTCATACTGTGCGGATAACATAACGAAAAATCCGGGCACAGGGATCAGGTGTCATGCACCCGCTTCACGTTTCAGCAATCGGGACGACTTGTCGCGGTGCTCACGGCCGGCGCCCGCCTGCGTCCTGTGCTAATAGAATTGGCAAATCCTAGGTTAATCTTCGCGGAGTACCCATGGCAGTACCCTGCAATGTCATTACCGGCGCCCTGGGTGTCGGCAAGTCAACGGCGATCCGCTACCTGCTCCAGCACCACCGGCCCCGCGGTGAGCGCTGGGCCGTGCTGGTCAACGAGCTGGGGGCGATCCCGGTGGACCACGCCGCCCTGTCGGTGGACGACAACGTGGTCGTCGCCGATCTGCCCGGCGGCTGCCTGTGCTGCACCCTGGGTGCACCCTTCGACCAGACGGTGGAGCGGCTCCTGCGCCAGGAGCGCCCCGACCGGCTGCTCATCGAGCCCACCGGACTGGGGCATCCGGCGCGGGTGCTGGAAACGCTGCGCGAAGGCCGCTCGGCAAAGGCTGTCGACCTCAAGGCCACCATAACCCTGGTGGATCCGCGCCAGTGGCGTTCCGGCGAGCTGGCGGACCATCCGGCCTGGTGGGACCAGATCGAACTGGCGGATGTGCTTATCGCCAACAAGGCCGATCTCGCTCCCTCCGGCGACCTGGCCGCCTTCATGGGCTGGGCGGCGGATCTCTTTCCACCCAAATCGCGGGTGGAAATCACCCGGGATGGTCAGCTGAATCCGTCCTGGCTGGATGAGCCCTGTGATTCCGGCCGTTCCCCGTTGTTCCCGGACGCGCACGCGTCCACCGATGGCGGCCAGCTTCGGGAGCCGGAGCCGGTGACCGAGGGCGTCTGGCGCGCCTGCGGCCGGGGGCTTGGCCAACGCTCGGTGGGCTGGGTGTTCGCCGCCGCCACCGTGTTCGATCGTCAGCGGCTACTGCGCACCCTGGGCGAGCTTCGCCCGGCCCAACGACTCAAGGGCGTGTTCCGCACCGGGCGGGATTGGCTGCTGGTGAACGGGGACCGTGACGGCATCCGCGCCGAGACCTGCACCTGGCGTGCGGATAGCCGGTTGGAGGTCATCGGCAATGCCGATGCGGAGGCGCTGGAGGCGGCCCTGCTGGCCTGTCGGCGGGAGAAAGGGCGGGTCTGACCGTCACCGGTGGTGCGGGGGCAGCCTCCTGGCCGCCCCCGTCACTGCTGAACGGGCGTTGCCTCAGGCGCTCGCCTTGCCGTGGCTGCAACTGCCACCGCTGCTAGCGCTGCTGCTGGAACTGCTGCCCGAGCCGCTGTCACCGCTCTTGCCGCTTTCGCCGGAGCCGCCGCTCTCGGCCACGTTGCGCCGGTTCCCGCTCTTGAAATCGGTCTCGTACCAGCCGCTGCCCTTCAGGCGGAAGCCGGCGGCGGAGATCTTGCGCTGCAGGCTGGCGGTGTTGCACTCCGGGCAATCGCTGAGCGGCTCATCGCTCATGGACTGGATGGCCTCCAACTCGTGGCCGCACTGCTCGCATCGGTACTCGTAAATGGGCATGGATACTCTCCTCCCCACTGGGCCCAACCCACTGTTTAGATAAAGACTCGGGCATAAATGGGGGCAACGGCCCCGAAATCCAAGCCCCTGACCGGACGGCGCGGGCGGGTTTGCGCACGGCCCGGGGTGCGTGGTGAGGATACCCGCACCGCGTCCGGTGCGCCAGCGGTGAACCGCGCCCCACGGGCGTTGTCCGAAACGTAAGCCGCTGGCTATCGGAAGCCCGATGTACAAGGGGCCCGGTCTATCGCCGTGGCGCCCCGCGCCAAATTTGGGCATAGTGGGCGCCCCGCAGGTAAAACCTGAACCTCAGTAGACGCTTATGCACGCCGACGAGATACTCTCCACCTACTTTCTCCCCGTGGGCCTGGCCTTTTTCATGGGCTATATGCTCTTCATCATCTGGAAGCTGGGCAAGGACTCCAAGGCCGGCAAGTTCGGTATGGTCATTCTGTTCATCGTGCTGGGCTTCGGCATGTTCGGCTTTCTGATCAAGACCATACTGGTCGAGGTAATGGGGATAGGATGACCGATATGACCCGGGTGAACGTCGCCGTCGTGGGCGGCGGCATGGTGGGATCGGCCCTGGCGGCCCTGCTGGGGCAGGTGGGTATCCGCGTGGCGGTGCTGGAGGCCCAGGCACCGCCCCCCTTCGACCCGGCACAGCCGCTGGACCTGCGCGTCTCCGCCATTAACACCCACTCCGAGGCCGTCTACCGCGCCGCCGGCGCCTGGGCCGGCATGGTGGCGCGACGTGGCTGCGTCTACGATGGGGTCCGCGTCTGGGACCAGGGCAGCAGCGCGGTCACCCGCTTCGATGCGCCGCAGGGCAGCCACCTGGGCTGGTTCATGGAGAACCGCATCATGCAGCTGGCCCTGCTGGACCGGCTCGCCGAACTGGACAGCGTCAGCCTGCACTGCCCGGCCCGGCCGGTGGCCCTGCTGCCGGAGCCGGAGGCCATGGGCCTGCAACTGGAAGACGGCGGGCTGATCCGCGCCGACCTGGTTATCGGCGCCGACGGCGCGCGCTCCGCCGTGCGCGCCATGGCCGGCATCGACGTCCAGGCCCACGACTACGGCCAGCAGGCCATGCTGATTAACGTGCGCACGGTCCGGCCCCACCAGACCGTCACCTGGCAGCGCTTCACCCCCGCCGGGCCCCAGGCCTTCCTGCCGCTGCCCGGCAACCACGCCTGCCTGGTCTGGTACGACAGCCCCCGCGCCACCGAAGTGCGCCTGGGGCTGGACGACGAGGCCCTGCGCCAGGAGATCGAGGCCGAATTCCCCGAGGAGCTGGGCGGGGTGGAGACGGTGCTTTCCCGGGGCGCGTTCCCCCTGCGGCGGACCCACGCCCGCAGCTACCGGGCCCACCGCATCGCCCTGGTGGGGGATGCCGCCCACACCATCCACCCGCTCGCCGGTCAGGGGGTCAACCTGGGCCTGCAGGACGCCGCCACCCTGGCCGAGCTGCTGATCGGCGCCCACGGCGCGGGCCGGCCGTTGCATGCGGCCGGTCTGTTGGCGCGGTACGAGGCCCGGCGCCGGCCGGCCAACCTGGCCATGATGCACAGCATGGACCTGTTCAAGGGGGTGTTCTGCAACGACAGCCCGCTGCTGCAGCGCCTGCGCCGGGGCGGCTTGTGGCTGGCCGATCACGCCGGCCCGGCCAAGTCGTGGGTGGTGCAATATGCCGCAGGCGGCAAGCCCGCGATCGCTGATACCATGAATCCCTGAGTCGTGCACTGGGGTTGCCCCCGGGTGCGCTTGCTGCCGAGGCTCACGTCTCCACCGGGGCGTGAGCCTCTCGCGTTTTAGGCCCCGAAAACCGGAGGATTAGCCGCATGAAACAATCCCTGTTCCAGGAGAAGTACCCGATTTTCACCCTGGAGGTGGCGAAGAGCGAGACCACCTACCAGAACGTGGATGAGATCCTGGCCTACCTGAAGGCGCAGATCGAGGCCGACCCCAAGTGCCGGTTCATCGCCGAGTTTGACCACTACAGTCACACCAGCGCCCTGCCGGAGGCCGAGATCGCCCCGGAGATCAAGGACGCGAAGAACATCGTCTTCTGCTTCGGCATCAAGCTGCCGAACCCGGAGGTGATGGCGGTGCGCCCGCGCTCCATCGGCGTGACCGAGTTGGAGGACCGCTTCGTGATCGCCTTCATGGAGGCCCCGATGCCGGTGGCCAACAACGCCATGGAGGCCTGGGCGAAGGGTATCCGCAACCGCTGAGTGCGGCGGTCATCGCCGCGCAGCCCCATCGCGCGGCGATGCCTCTGATCGCCGCTTCTCGTTACCTTAACCCTGTCCGCATTCTCTCTCGCTTGCGCACGCCCTAAACTGTTCCCCTCGCCCCAAAACAAGGCAGTGTTTCCAACTGGAATCGCAGCCCTCTGTCCTGCCCTACAAACGGTGCCTGCATTCGGTGAATTCCGATACAAAGGCGCCGGAAGCCCTAAAAAGGGAGAACCTCTTCGCGCTCCCTGAGTGTATTTGATCTGGCAACCCGCACTGTTCTGGGGCGGGCTGCCATTTTGTATTTATTCGCTTATCCTGATTTATCATGGGGTTAGCGCTACCAGAGGCGGTTGGCACGCCGCTTGCTAATTAGTTATTACCGCGATGGCCCTCGTCACTGACCAGCGTGATTGGGCATATCTGCCGGGTGTTTCTCGCTCAGCCTCGGTGACTGGAACGGCCCTTTTTAACGTGTAAAAAGGAGATAAGTTTTGATAGCTGCAATCGTAAAATATCGGCTGCCACCGACAATCAGCAGAGAGGATTGTCGGGCTCATTTCTACAAAATATCTGAGGATTTTTGCGGGGTCCAAGGCTTGTTAAGTAAGCATTTCGTATGTGACAAAGACGGCGTTGTGGCCGGTGGGATCTACTTTTGGGAGTCAGCGGAGGCTGCCACAAAGTTCTACAAAGGTCCTTGGCGCGATGGGATATTTGATCGTTACGGCATGTATCCCGATATCGAATACCTCGACGTTTTCGCTCGCACCGACAACGTCTCGGGTCAGATTGACCACCTCTGATCCCCACCGATTTCCTCACGTAATGTCCCTGGACGCCCATCGGAGAGATAATCATGGAACGTCGTGCTTTTTTAAAAGCAACTGCCGCAGCCGGCGCAGTTACTGCTGCCGCCTATTCCGCCCCCGCTATCAGCAATAACCGTAGGGAGTGGCGCATGGCCACCGCTTGGCCGTCTGGACTGCCAGGCTTGGGTACGGGCGCAGAGAGTCTGGCGCGTCGTATTACGGATATGTCAGATGGCCGAATCACGGTCAGGGTGTATGCGGCAGGCCAACTTGTCCCGGGCCTCGAGACTTTCGATGCCGTCCAAAGCAATACCGCCCAGATCGGTCATGACACGCCCGGCTTCCATCTGGGCAAGCATCGCGCCTTCGCATACTTCTTTGGGGCCCCCTTTGGCATGAGTTTCGCCGAACACTCCGCATGGCTTCGTTATGGGGGTGGGCAGGACCTTTGGGATAAATTGTCAGCGGAGTTCGGGCTGAAGAGTTTTGCTATCGGTAATATTGGTACGCCGCCTTTTGGCTGGTTCAAGAAGCCTTTGAACAGCGTTGATGACTTGAAGGGCGTTACGATGAGAATGCCCGGGTTGGGAGCGCAAATGATTCGTCGGCTTGGTGCAGTGCCAACGCTTATGGCTCCTGGGGATGTGTATCAGGCACTGCAGTCTGGAACCTTAGACGCTACGGATTTCACTGGACCGGCGAATGACATGGCACTGGGTTTTCACCGCGTCGCGAAGTATTACTACTGGGCTGGCGTACACAAGCCGGGCGCCGTCCAACAGGCCATCATCAACAAAGAGGAGTACGACTCCTTACCGAAGGACCTCCGTCGCATTGTGGATGTTGCGTGCCAGGCTGCCAACGAAGATATGCTCGCGGAGTACACCTGGATAAATGCCCAGGCGGCGAAGGCCTTGCGGGATGAGCACGACATCATATTTGACCGCTTGCCGGAAGACATGGTGGTTGCGTTGGGTCGCGCTGCTGGAGAGATTCTCGAGGAAGAGCATGAGAGCCTGGATTCCCTCGGAAAAGAAATCTGGGAGTCCTACTTCAGGGCGCGCAGGGACCTGAAAGCCTTGACGGAGTTTGGCGATCAAGCTTTCTACGATGCTCGCGGTGCCGATTTCAGCTACCCGAATCCCTGACATGCACGGTCCGATACCCAGAATCATGCGCTTGCTGGGAGAAGTTCATATGCTTGGTCGTTTGGCACATGTTCTCGAGTCCATCAACACCGTAATAGGGAGGGTGGTCGCGTGGGCAATGTTGGCGACGGTCCTCGTGACGTTCGCCACGGTTTATTTCCGCTATGCGATGGGTATCGGGCTGATTTGGCTCCAAGACTTGTACGTTTGGACACATGTCGCCGCAATCTTGCTTGGTTCCGCTTTCGCGCTATTGAGCGGGGGTTTTATACGGGTTGATATGCTCCAGAATCGTATGAGTGAGGCCAAGCGGGCATGGGTAGAGATTGTCGGAACTATCGCTTTTCTTTTCCCTTTTGTGGGTTCTTTGCTTTATTTCGGTTTTCCCTTCTTTTACAGGTCATGGCAAATAGCGGAAGCCTCTTCCTCCGAGGGAGGGCTTCCCGCCCTGTTTGTCTTAAAAGCTTTGCTGATTATCTTCCCGGTACTTTTGGCTATCCAGGGCGTTGCAATGTTAGCGCGCAATATCAGTTTCTTGTCCGATAATCGGCCTAATGGCAGCTAGGCTAGCCTGAGCACGAATCGAACCCGAGAGGAATCTAGTCGCGATGGAATTTACACTTCTGGAAGTTTTCTTGCCGCTGGGCCTTTTCGTCGGTGTGATCGTGCTCACTATGCTTGGTTACCCGGTAGCCCTGACGCTGCCAGGTACGGCTATCATATTTGCGTTGGTGGCGTCTCAGTTCGGTCTGTTCGATCTAAGCTACTTTGGCGCGCTACCCACCCGGTACTGGGGGGTGCTGACCAACGAGATCCTTATTGCGGTCCCTCTTTTCGTCTTTATGGGAGTGATGCTTCAGCGCTCTAAGATCGCTGATGCCTTGCTGGAAACGATGGGCTCGCTATTCGGCAGTCGGTCCGGGGGACTTGCCCTGTCCACGATATTCGTCGCCGCTTTGCTGGCGGCTTCGACGGGGATTGTTGGGGCCACCGTTATTACCATGGGACTGATCAGCCTGCCGGCCATGATGAAAGCAGGATATGACAACCGTCTGTCAACGGGACTGATTTGCGCGTCGGGCTCGCTTGCGCAGGTGATACCGCCGTCTACTGTGCTCATTTTTTTGGCGGTAATACTCCAGGGTGCCTACAGTGAGGCGCAGATGGCACAGGGGAATTTTGCGCCGGACACCTTTTCCGTTGGGGATATCTTCGCTGGTGCACTGATTCCAAGCCTATTGATCGCCGGGCTTTATAGTGTGTGGGTGGCTTTCATTGCATTCTTCAGGCCGGAGGCGGCTCCTCCGCTGCCCCGGGCGGAGCTGCAGTATGACAGCGTTGTATACAAAAGAGCGGTAAACAACATCGCCCCGGCCCTGCTCCTGATATTCGCTGTTTTAGGATCGATAATCGGTGGAATCGCCACTCCTACCGAGTCCGCCGCTGTAGGAGCGGTCGGAGCGATAGTGCTGACCATGGTGAAGGTCATATACGAGGACTTGGCACGCGGGCGGGATGAGGCAAAAGCAGAGCACTGGTTGTTTATATTCTGGCTGTCGTTCGCTGGAGCAGTGGTGCTCCTGGGTTATACGGTCGGCGGTGTTGGCGTTCTGAACCTGTTGTTGTTTTCGCTGGTTGCATGCTCTGCCTTCATCGCAGTCATGAAAGGGCTACGATCAACCGTACTGGGGATTATCAGGGAAGTTTCTGGTTCTTCGCTGATTATCACGTGCATGGTGTTCACGCTTTTCCTGGGTGCCAGTGTTTTCTCTCTCGTCTTCGCGCGTCTCGGGGGTGAGGAGTTGGTGCAGGCAGGTCTCTCTGCCATGCCCGGGGGGCAGATGGGTGCAATATTCGTTGTGCTTTTCCTTATGTTTTTCCTCGGGTTCTTTCTTGATCCTTTCGAAATCATCTTCATCGTGATTCCGGCTGCGGCACCTGCGCTGCTTATGATGGGAGTCGAGCCGATCTGGCTTGCCATCATGGTAGGCATCGTTTTACAGACGAGTTACCTGACACCTCCGTTCGGATTCTCGCTGTTTTTCTTGCGGAGCGTTGCGCCTCCAGAGGTTAGGACCGGCGATATCTACAGGGGAATAGTACCCTTCGTCGGGATTCAACTGCTGTGCCTGGCCGGTGTCTGGATGTTCCCCGATCTCGTGATGTGGCTACCGAAGCTGATCGGCTAACAGTGGCGGGCCGGACACAAAAAAGCCCGCCGGGTGGCGGGCTTTGATGCAGGCCGGCGGTATGCCGGCCTTTTTTGTTGGTGGGTCGTGTAGGACTCGAACCTACGACCAGCGGGTTAAAAGCCCGATGCTCTACCAGCTGAGCTAACGACCCAAATGAGGGCGCAGATTCTAGCCGAACCGGGGAGGCTTGGCAACGGTCGTTACAGCCCCCGGTCCTGCATCAGTTCCAGGCGTTGCTCGGCGAGGTTGGCGGCGGTGGTGCCGCGGTGCTCGTTGCGCGTGGCCTGGAGGATCTCCCGCGCTTCGTCATAGCGTTCCTGCTCGAAGCGGACAAAGCCCAGCTTGAGCTTGGCGTCGGCCACCTTGTTGCTGTCCGGGTGGTCGTCCAGCAGGCGTTCGAACTCCTCGCCGGCCCGGTCGAACTCGCGCTCGGCGTACCAGGTTTCGGCCAGCCAGTAGCGGGCGTTGGCCGCGTACTCGCCGTCCGGGTGGTCGCTGAGCAGGGCGTCGAAGGCCTCGCCGGCCTGACGGAAGCGCCCCTCGGTGATGAGCTGGAAGGCTGCCTGGTAGCGGTCGGCCTCGCTGCGCTCATCGTCCACCGCCGCGCTGGTGTCGCGCTCCTCTTCCTCCAGCTCGGGCACAGGCACGGTCGTGGCAGGGTCGTCCGGGGCGGCCTCTTCATCCAGGTCCGGGACCGGTACCTGGTCTTCTTCTGCCGGGGCGGCCGGGGCGGCCGGTGCGGACGCCGGGGCACTGCGCGACAACTCCTGCATCCGCTGGTCCAAGTCCAGGTAGTGGTCCTGCTGCTGCTCGCGCAGTTGCCGGACCTCCCGGGCCAGTTCCTCCGTCTGGCCCCGAAGTTCCTGGTTCTCCTGCTTCAGGCGCTCCAGGTCGTTGGCCATGTTGATCAGGGTGGAGCTCTCGAGCCTGCGCTCCAGGCGCTCCACGCGGTCTTCCAGGGCCTGGGCCTGCAACGGGACGGCGGCCGCCAGGGCCGCCGCCACGCACATGCCCGTCAGCCGCTTACCGGCCTTGTGCATGGTCAATGCTCCCGTCTTACTGACGATAGATCAGCTCGGCACGGCGGTTCTGCTCCCAGGCGTCCTCGTCGGAGCCCAGGGCCACCGGGTTTTCCTCGCCGTAGCTGACGATTTCCAGCTGGTCCTCGTCGACGCCGTTCAGCACCATGACGCGCTTCACCGACTCGGCCCGACGCTCGCCCAGGGCCAGGTTGTACTCGCGGCTGCCGCGCTCGTCGGTGTGGCCTTCGATGGTCATGCGGCGGCTGCTGTTCTCGGTCAGGAAGCGGGCGTGGGCCTCGATGACCGGCATGTCCTCGTCGCGGATCTCGCTGCGGTCAAAGTCGAAGTACACGGTCTGTTGGGCCAGCGGGCCCTCCGGGTCGTCCATCAGCGCGCTGATGAAGGGGTCGTCCGGGTCCAGGCCGCGGGCGCGGGCCTCGTCCAGGCGACGCTCGCTCCAGTCCGCTTCGGCGGTGCGGTCACGGTCGCGGTCGGCGCGGCGCTCGTCGGTCTCCACGTCGCTGACGGTGGCGCAGGCGCTCAGGAACAGGCCGGCCACTGCCAGCACGAGCCAGGTGTGCAACTTCTTCATCTAACGCTCCCTCTCTGAATGAGTGGTCAAAGGATGCCGTGAAGGGACAGGCCCTTACCAGGCGGGTTCTCGGGTCAGTCCGCCGGAGCGGGGCAGGGTCTGGTTGGCCCGGCCGTGCACGGAGACCGTGCGCAGCTGGGAGTCGCCGCTGCCACCGGCAGAATACATGATCATGTCGCCATTGGGTGCAAAGACCGGGGACTCGTCCCAGGGCCCGTCGGTGAGCACCCGGGTGCGCTCGCTCTCCAGGTCGTGCACCGCGATGCGGAAGTCGCCGTCGTGGCGGTGGACCATGGCCAGGCGGCGGCCGTCCGGCGACCAGTTGGGGCGGGCGTTGTAGTCGCCGTCGTAGGTCACGCGCTCCACGCCGCCCGGACCGTTCACCGCCATCTTGTAGACCTGCGGCCGGCCGCCCCGGTCGGAGGTGAAGGCGATCTGCTCGCCGTCGGGCGAGAAGGTGGGCTCGGTGTCGATGGCCCAGTGGTCGGTGAGCCGCCGGGTGTCGCCGTCGGACACGCGCAGCAGGTAGATGTTGGCGCGCCCGTCGCGGGACAGGGTCACGGCCAGGTGCTCGCCGTCCGGCGACCAGGCCGGGGCGCTGTTGATGCCGCGGAAGCTGGCGATCTTCTCGCGCTCGCCGGTGCGCAGGTTCTGCACGTAGATCTCCGACCGGCCGGCCTCGAACGAGACGTAGGCCAGCCGGTCGCGGTTCGGCGACCAGGCCGGGGACATGATCGGTTGCGGCGACTCCAGCACCTCGCG
The DNA here is from genome assembly GCF_003664325.1 of Alkalispirillum mobile. NCBI lineage: Bacteria > Pseudomonadati > Pseudomonadota > Gammaproteobacteria > Chromatiales > Ectothiorhodospiraceae > Alkalispirillum > Alkalispirillum mobile. Next base: position 1,510,275 of record NZ_RCDA01000001.1, on the reverse strand, counting down.
CGGGCGGTGGCCGTCGGCGTCGGAGATCATCAGCCGGTGCAGGCGCTGGTCGTCGCGCTCCTCCACCTCCACGTAGGCGATCTGGCTGCTGAACACCCCGGGCAGGCCCACCACCTCCTCGAAGATGATGTCGCTGATGGCGTGGGCGAGGCTGCGCAGGTTGCGCGGGTCGAGCTGGTAGCGGCGGCCCTCAATGCGGTTGCCGCGAAAGACATCCAGCAGCTCGAAGGTGACGCTAATGTTGTCGTCCTCCATCTCCATGCGCCCGGTGACCAGGTAGTCCATGCCCAGCCCGCGCCAGGAGGAGAACCGGGTGTCGTCCAGGCCGGCGGGGCGGGCCACCAGTTCGTCCCGGGACAGCACCTCGAAGCGGCCGCTGCGCGCCAGGTTGTCGCCGATGATGCGGGCGATGTCCTGGTCCGGGGCGCTGACGCCACCGGAGACGGCGAAGGGGATCACCGCCACCGGCATGGCGCCCTCCTGCCCGCCGATGACGTCGATGACATCGTCCGACTGCGCGGTCTGCAGGCCCAGCACCATCAGGGCCAGGATGAACAAGCTGTTGTATAGGCGGCGCATGGCGTTACCTGTTCTGATCAACGGTCCGGCGCGAAGCGGTAGGTGCGTTCGCGCAGTTCGCGGTTGGCGTCCTCTTCGTCGGGCATGGGCAGCGGTGCGGCCCGGTAGGCGGCGCGCACGACGGAGGCGTCGAAGGCATCATTGCCGCTGCCGCGGGTAATTTCCACATTTTGCACATCGCCGTGGCGGGACAAGCGGATGCGCACCAGGGCCTCCAGGCCGGCGGGTGTGCCGCTGGGGCGGACCCAGGCGCGGCGGAGCTCGGCGCTGATCCGGCCGGCGTAGCTGCCCACCATCTGCTGCACCTCGCGGGCGCGGCGTTCGGCCTCGATGGCCTCCTGGCGGGCTCGCTCCTCGGCCTCGCGTTGTGCCTCTTCCTCCTGGCGCTGGCGTTCTTCCTCTTCCTGACGCCGGCGCTCCTCTTCTTCCTGCCTTCGCTGCTCTTCCTCCTGCTGCCGCCGCTCCTCCTCTTCCTGGCGGCGGCGTTCCTCCTCCTCGCGCTGGCGCTCTTCCTCCTCCTGGCGACGGCGTTCCTCTTCCTGACGCCGCTCCTCCTCTTCCTGCTGGCGGCGCTCCTCTTCCTCGCGTTCCAGGCGCTCGGCCTCCTCCTGTTGCCGGCGTTCCTCCTCGCGGCGCGCCTCTTCCTCGGCCTCCTGCCGCGCCTGTTCTTCCTCTTCCTGACGCCGTTGCTCCTCGAGCCGCTCCTGTTCGCGGCGCTCCGCCTCCTGGCGTTCGCGCTCCTCTTCCTCGCGCTGGCGGCGTTCCTCTTCCTCCGCCTGACGCCGCGCTTCCTCCTCGGCGGCCTCGCGCTCGCGGATGGGGGCCATGGCCACCTCTTCCTCTACCGCGAACGCCTCGATGATATCGCCGTCGCCGGCGTGCTCCTCGGTGGTCTGGGGCAGGAAGGAGATGTTCGCGAAGAAGAGCCCGAAGACCAGCACGTGCAGCACCACCGAGACCAGCACGTAGCGGCCCGGTCGGGTGCTGCGCACCGGACGGGCGCCACCCGAATCAGGCGTGCCGGTGCGGCGACGCAGTGCCATGTCAGCCCTCGCCCTCCGGCGTGCGGGTCATCAGCCCGACGCCGGCCGCACCCGCATCGCGCAACCGGACCATCACCGAGACCACATCGCCGTAGGGCACGTTACTGTCACCGTTTACCAGCACCCGCTTGTCCGGGTTGTCCGCCAGTAAGGCCGCCACCGCGTCGGAAAGTTCACCGGCGGTCATGGCGGCCTCGGGGTCGTCGGCCATGTTCAGGTAGTAGCGGCCATCGGCATCCACCGAGACGATCACCGGCTCCTGCGGCGGGTCCTGCTCCGCCTGCGCATCCACCTGGGGCAGGTCCACGTCCACCCCCTGGTAAAGCAGCGGCGCGGTGACCATGAAGATCACCAGCAGCACCAGCATCACGTCGATGTAGGGCACCACGTTGATCTCCGACATCGGCCGCCGCCGGCTGCGGTGGCCCATCGGACTGGCGGAATAGGGCACGGCGACGCCTCCGTTACTGCGCCGGCTGACCGGCGGTGAATTCCGAGGGGCCGTGGGTGTTGCGCTGCAGGATGCTGGTGAACTCCTCCACGAAGGTCTCGTAGCGGTTGATCAGCCGCTCCACCTGGTTGGCGTACTGGTTGTAGGCGATGACCGCGGGGATGGCGGCGAACAGGCCCAGCGCGGTGGCGATCAGCGCCTCGGCGATGCCCGGGGCCACCGTGGCCAGGGTAGCCTGCTGCATCTCGCCCAGGGCGCGGAAGCTGTTCATGATGCCCCAGACCGTCCCAAACAGCCCCACGTAGGGGCTCACCGAGCCCACCGTGGCCAGGAAGGGCAGGTGCCGCTCCAGGTCGTCCATCTCGCGGGAGAGTGACACCCGCATGGCGCGGTGGGAGGCCTCAACCATGGTGCCCGGTGCCGTGCCGGTCTGCTTGCGCATCCGGGTGAACTCCTTGAACCCGGCGCGGAAGATGCGCTCCAGCCCGCCGTGGTCCGGGTGCGGCTCGCGCATGTGGCGGTAGATCTCCGCCAGGTTGCCGCCCGACCAGAAGCGCTCCTCGAACTGCACTGCCCCGGAGTGGGCCTTGCGGATGGTGGCGCGCTTGAAAAAGATCAGCGCCCAGGAGCTGACCGACGCCAGCACCAGGATCAGCATGACCAGCTGCACCAGCAGACTGGCCTCGAGAATAAGGTGGGTAATGGATAGTTCGCCCGACATCAGCGTGCTCCGGCCACGGGTTCAGCCCAGTGGTTGGACTTGAATGACAGCTCAAGGAAGGGCGTGTAAGCCCATGGTTTGCAACGCGGACTAATGTAGCGGCAGGCGGGGTCGGGGGCAACCACCCCGGAGCAGGGTTAATCGTGGCGTCATGCGCGGCGGTGGCGGGTCGCCGCGAACGCCCCCCGTCATTGCGAGCGTGAGCGAAGCAATCCAACGGCCTGTGTGGATTGCTTCACTCCGTTCGCAATGACGGGGCGGGGTCAACAACTGCAATGACGGGGCGGGGTTAACCCATGCAATGACGGGGCGGGGTTGACCCATGCGATGGAGACGCGGGGTCAACCAATAGGGTCTCGGCCCGCGTCCGGGACTCTACTCGTCGTCCTCCTCCTCGTAAGCCGAGTAGTCCCGTTCGTCGTCGCCGGAGGGGGAGGGCTCGATCATCGCCGACTCCACCGCTGCCAGCGCGCTCATGTTCACGATGGCGCGCACCGTGGAGGAGGGGGTCAGGATGTGCGCCGGGCGGGCCGTGCCCAGCAGGATCGGGCCCACCGAGACGCCCTCGCTCATCACCTTCAGCAGGTTGAAGGCGATGTTGGCCGCATCCAGCGTCGGCATCACCAGCAGGTTGGCCTGCCCCTTCAGATCGTTGTTGGGGAAGATGCGCTTGCGGATATCCTCGGAGATGGCCGCATCGCCGTGCATCTCGCCCTCCACGTCCAGCGACGGGTCCGCGTCCTTGATCAGCTGCAGCGCCTCGCGCATCTTGTGGGCGCTGTCCGCATTGGAGGTGCCAAAGCTGGAGTGGGAGAGCAGCGCCACCTTCGGCGTGATCCCGAACCGGCGCACCTCGTCCGCCGCCAGCCGGGTCATCTCGGCGATCTGGTGGGCGTTGGGGTCGTGGTTCACGTAGGTGTCCACGATGAAGAAGGTGCCCTTGGGCACGATCAGCACGTTCATCGCCGCCATGTTCCGCACGCCGGGCCGGCGACCGATCACGTCCTGCACGTGGCTGATCTGCCGGTGGTAGCGGCCCACGCTGCCGCCCACCAGGGCGTCCGCCTCGCCGCGCCGCACCATCAGTGCGCCGATCACCGTGGTCCGGGTGCGCACCACCGTGCGGGCCCGCGCCGGGGTCACGCCCTGGCGCTCCATGATGGAGTGGTAAAGCTGCCAGTACTCGCGGTAGCGCGGATCGTCCTCCGGGTCGGCCAGGTCGACGTTCTTGCCGATCTCCAGGCGCAGGCCCAGGCGCTTGATGCGCATCTCCACTACCTTGCGGCGGCCGACCAGGATGGGTTTGGCCAGCCCGTCGTCCACCACCACCTGCACGGCGCGCAGCACGCGGTCCTCCTCGCCGTCGGTGTAGACCACCCGCTTGGGGTTGTTGCGTGCCCGCTCGAAGATGGGCTTCATTACCAGCCCGGACTGGAACACGAACTGCGACAGCTCCATGTGGTAGGCGTCGAAGTCCGTGATGGGCCGGGCGGCCACGCCGCTGTCCATGGCCGCCTGGGCCACCGCCGGCGCGATCTTCGTGATCAGCCGCGGGTCGAAGGGCCGCGGGATCAGGTACTCCGGGCCGAAGCGCAGGGCCTTGCCGCCGTAGGCCGCGGCCACGATGTCGGAGGACTCGGCCATGGCCAGATCGGCAATGGCGTACACCGCCGCCAGCTTCATCTCCTCGTTGATGGTGGTGGCGCCCACGTCCAGCGCCCCCCGGAAGATGAAGGGGAAGCAGAGCACGTTGTTGACCTGGTTGGGGTAGTCCGACCGGCCGGTGGCGATGATGGCGTCCGGGCGCGCCTCCTTGGCCACCTCGGGCAGGATCTCGGGTACCGGGTTGGCGAGCGCCATGATGATCGGGCTGTCGGCCATCTGCTTGACCATCGCCTCGGTGAGCACCCCGGGGGCGGACAGCCCCAGGAAGATGTCGGCGCCGTCGATCACCTCCTTCATGGTGCGGGCGGAGGTCTCGCGGGCGTACCCCTCCTTGCGCTCGTCCATGTACTCCTTGCGGCCCTTGAACACGATGCCCTTGGAGTCGGCGACGAAGATGTTCTCCTTCTTCATGCCCATGGACACCAGGATGTCCAGGCAGGCAATGGCCGCCGCCCCCGCGCCGGAGCAGCAGAGCTTCACGTCCTCGATCTTCTTGTCCACCACCCGCAGGCCGTTGAGCACCGCCGCGGCTGTGATGATGGCCGTGCCGTGCTGGTCATCGTGGAAGACCGGGATGTTCATCCGCTTGCGCAGCGCCCCCTCCACCTGGAAGCACTCCGGGGCCTTGATGTCCTCCAGGTTGATGCCGCCGAAGGTGGGCTCCAGGCTGGCAATGATCTCGACCAGCTTGTCCGGGTCCTGCTCGTTGATCTCGATGTCGAACACATCGATGCCGGCGAACTTCTTGAACAGGACGCCCTTGCCCTCCATGACCGGCTTGGAGGCCAACGGGCCGATGTTGCCCAGCCCCAGCACCGCCGTGCCGTTGGTGATCACCGCCACCATGTTGCCGCGGGCGGTGTACTTGGAGGCGGCCTGCGGGTCGTTGACGATCTCCTCGCAGGCGGCGGCGACACCGGGAGAGTAGGCCAGCGCCAGGTCCCGCTGGTTGGCCAGCGGCTTGGTGGGCACGACCTGCAGCTTACCGGGGCGGGGTTGTTCGTGGTATTCGAGGGCGTTGTCGCGGAAGTTGTCGGACATGGTGTCTCCGAGCTTGTTGTCCTGGTTCTGGGGTCGGATCGGGGCCGGGCGCTGGTTGTTGTTGTGCGAGTGTGGCGGCCGCCGGGCAATTCCGGGGCGCACAAAAACGGTGCAACCGGGTCCGCAAAGGTCGCGCCAGGGCAGGGTGTCTGCACGGGCGGCGGCGGTGGTCAATAACCAGCTGCGCCTACGATTATAGAGGCCTATCACCCGGTCTTGCCACCATGGTCAGACAACTTTTCCAGAGTGCAGCAAAATCTTCACGAAAACGGCGCAGGGTGACGCCGGCAGGCCGGCTCACTTAGGCTATGCCCATCCATCCACGCGGCCCCGGGCCGCCCAGCGAACAGGATGCACCCATGAGCGAGACCAAACACTGCAAACTGCTGATTCTCGGCTCCGGCCCCGCCGGCTACACCGCCGCCGTCTACGCCGCCCGCGCCAACCTGGAGCCGGTGCTGGTCACCGGGCTGGAGATGGGCGGCCAGCTCACCACCACCACCGATGTGGACAACTGGCCGGGGGACGACCAGGGCGTGCAGGGCCCAGAACTCATGGAGCGCATGAAGCGCCACGCCGAGCGCTTTGAGACCGAGATCGTCTTCGACCACATCCACACCGCCCACCTGAAGGAGAAGCCCATCCGCCTGGAGGGCGACGCCGGCAGCTACACCTGCGATGCCCTGATCATCGCCACCGGCGCCACCGCCAAGTACCTGGGGCTGGACTCCGAGCAGGCGTTCATGGGCAAGGGGGTTTCCGCCTGCGCCACCTGCGACGGCTTCTTCTATAAGAACAAGCCGGTGGCAGTGATCGGCGGCGGCAACACCGCCGTGGAGGAGGCGCTGTATCTCTCCAATATCGCTTCCCACGTCACCCTGGTCCACCGCCGCGACAGCCTGCGCGCCGAGAAGATCCTCCAGCGCCAGCTCATGGAGCGCATGGAGGCCGGCAAGGTGGACATCATCTGGGACCACAACCTGGACGAGGTGCTGGGCGACGACGCCGGCGTAACCGGCCTGCGGCTCAAGCACACGAAGAGTGACGCGACGCGTCAGGTGGACGTGCACGGCGTGTTCATCGCCATCGGCCATGCGCCCAACACCGGGCTGTTCCAGGATCAGTTGGAGATGAACGGCGGGTACATCGTGGTGAAGAGCGGGCTGAACGGGAATGCCACGGCGACCAGCATTCCCGGCGTGTTCGCGTCGGGGGATGTGATGGATCACATCTATCGGCAGGCGGTGACCTCCGCCGGCACCGGCTGCATGGCGGCGCTGGATGCGGAGAAGTATCTGGATGCGCTGCATTTGGAGTGAGGGGTTGGGCTGACCCGCGGTGATGGAGGGGTCTGTCGGGTAGCAGGCCCCTTTTTTGGTAGTGGACTGTGGGGAGACTGACGTTTTTCGACAGGTGATGGCGACGGGTGGGGGCAGTGTCCGGGCCTGGGGTAGGGAAAAGGTGAGGTGGCAGTTTGGTGACCGGCGGGTTTGCGGTGTCGGGTTAACTTATTCTAATCAGGGACTTGGAGGTGGGGTGTTGGCTGGCGGTGGCCGGGTGGGGCAGGTTGGCACTGCTTCTGCATATGTAGGGGCAGGAGGAATACTACCTCCTTGGTTATGTGGGCCCGGCGACGGGCGATGGGTTGAAAGTCGACTCGACAGGAGAACGACCATGCAGAAGCAACAGGGCTTTACTTTGATCGAACTGATGATCGTTGTGGCGATCATTGGTATTTTGGCAGCGATTGCGATTCCGCAGTATCAGAACTACATCGCTCGGGCGCAGTTTTCTGAGGCGCATACCCTGTTGGGTGGTGTGAGGACTGGGGCGCAGGAGCGGATTAACCGGGGGCGCTCGGTCGGTGACGATGGAGACTCAGAAAGTGATTCTGATGGTTTGGCGTCAGACTCCAATATTGTCGAGCAACTGGGGATCCAAGTCTTGGGGTCCCATGGCGCTATAACGGCGCATTCGGGCTGGAGTGATGGCGACAGTGTTTTCGACGTGACCTACACCTTTGGCGCTGATGACACCGAGGCGAGTCCCCGGCTGACTGCCGATGGTGGTGGCGCCGTTAGGTACCGGTACTTTGTTACTGATGCCGATGGTGATGCGGGTACTTGGGAGTGCCAGACAGACGTTGATGAAGCGTATGTCTCGGATTGTGAGTCGGTCGATGATCTTGATTGATTTGATTTGGAGCTAGGGGTCAGGTCTTGCACTGCCACATTGGTTTAGGGATGAGTTGATTGGTGGTGTGTGGTCTGGCTCCGGCCTCTGGCCTTGAAAGCCTCGGTGTAACAGCCGGGGCTTTTTCTATTGGCGGAGAGCTCATGGAGTTAGGGGTTGCCTTGCGCGCGCCGGTATTCTTTCAGGATTGGGAGCAGGTCCCAATACTCGTTCCTCGCCTGCACCTCGAATGAGATTCTCCTGTTCGGCTCCTTGTCGATCAGCAAAAGGCCATCGCGCAGGACGCGGTGAACAAGATCTGGCGGTGCATGGTTCAGGTGTATCAGATCTACCCTCTGGCCGAGGGCATCTTCCAGATCCAGCTTTAGTCGGGTGAGCGGGCTCAGGAGCCCCGGCTTAACGTCATTTGAGGTCAATACGGCAATATCGACGTCGCTTCGGGGGCCAGCATCACCCCGAGCAACGCTGCCGAAGAGATAAGCGCAAACAACGAGGGGCTCTGCGGCCAGCAGTGGAGTGACGGCTTTGACCAGAGCATTTCGGTTGCGCGTTGACGATTCCATAGCGCTATGATGGTTGGGTCATGCCGCCTTGTGCAGCGCAAGCGTGATACTGCCGTCAAACGCGTTGCGATCAATAATCAAGTCCGTTGTCTCCGGGTGGTTCTTGAGGATGGCGCCGTTAATTCGGATGGTCAAAAAGTGGCCTTCAGATGGGTCAGCGCTGGGGTCAAGTAGCACCTCTCCAATAGGGCTTAATCCAATTGTGGGTGAGTTCCCATAATCATGCGCTGGGTGAAGCTCTAATGACCAGATGTGGCTCGGTAACCACTTGGTACGGTAGTATCGCTTGACTGCGGGGTTCAGATTCGAGGCCAGCGCCTGTTCCCGAACCTTGGTGCGAGCCAGCAACAGTGTTCGAGTAACCAACCTTGATGGAAGGTCAATCATTTTCCGAACCTTCTCAATGTTCATTACGTCATTAAGAAGGCTGATGGTGGCTGTTCTTGCCTCATCGGCATCCACGAGAATATCAGAAGACAGTAACGGAATTGCACAGAAGGCGTTTGCAAGCGTGTATCCGCTCCCTGGTCCTCTGGTCAATTCCAAATAAGGGCCCGTGTTGTCATTATGGATGTAATAGGGGTGTGCCCACTGGGAAGCGTCCAGCAACGCAGCTCCTGCCAGCTTCTCGCGGACAGGCTGAGGGCGACGTCCCTGCGCTGGGTCTTGCCTGCTCCAGCCGTGCCCGATAGCCACTACTGCATGACCGCCTGACGGATGGAGCAGGGCAAGGATGACAGGAATGCCTGATTCAATATAGGGGTAGAGAGTGCGACATACCTTGGCATACTCTCCTGGTTCCCATGCTTCTTTCCCGTTAGCGCCTGGCTTTCTGAGGTAGATTACGTGGGGAGAATAGCCTGCTGTCCTGATGGCTTCGGTGATTTGCTCTATTCGGAGGCCATCCCGATTGGGTAAGGTGCGGCCACTAACCATGAACCGGGTTGCGGCCGAGGTGATGTCGGCAGGGTTGAACGCGGAGCGCCCTTCCTTCCAGCGCAACGTGCGTAAGGCCATCCAGATGGAGGCTTGTGCGCAGGCGCCGACCGCATTGTCCTGCTGCATAAACGGTGTGGCGTCAACGTGGAACTGCCGACCTGAGAGGTTAACGGGATATCTGTCGTATGTGCGGATGAACTGGCCCCATCCCGAGCTGGGCTTGCGCATAAACGAGGCGGCGACAGGACTGTTCGCGACGGGCCGTAACGTGATGAACCCGAGGTAAACGTCTTCTCCGGCTTCAGCCCAGCCGTCTATTGCCTCGAGGACATCCGCGGATTTCGGCTTCGCTGAAAAGAAGTGGATGCGGGTGCAGAATCGAGGCACTGCATAAGCCCATCGGGAGTAGTACGTGCCGTGTTCGGCCAGGAAATCAGGGTCTTGAACCTGGCGCTGGACCACCGCTGCTACGGTGCCTGATCGATGAAGATGTAAGCAGGCGTGCTCGAGCTGCGGGTAAGGGCCAAGGCTTTCGGTTGTTGAGGAGCCCAGGACACTTGCGATCAGCCGACGTAGCCGCGGTATGTTCTCAACAGGGTGGAGTTGCAGGCGCTCATCCATGAGCATAGCCGCGGTTACCGGACCGCGATCTCCTTCATCTGTTCATAAGCCTTGCGTTGGTGTTCACGGTGCGAATCAATGGCAGGCGCCACCTCATCCCTGAACTCGGCGTGAAAATGGCGAAGCTCTTCTTTCGATAGCGCCTGTTGTTCGCCTGTCTCCAGAAGACGAGCGACAGCCTGAGCGAGGTTGTGCCGTTCCATCTTGGCCTCCGGGCAGAAAAACGAGTTGGTTCGCTGGTTCGTCCAACTCGTGTACGTTGACGGGAAGAGTGGCCGAAGTTGGGCTTTGTTTCAAGCGACGGCGTAGGGGTCAGGTCTTGCACTGCCAGTCTTACTGCCACATGGATGACTTGACGGATTGCTCAGGGAGGAGGATACGGACATGGCGCGTCCGTTACGGATTGAATTGGCCGGTGGCCTGTATCACGTGACGTCTCGCGGGGACCGGCGTGAGGCGATTTACCTGGATGATGGAGACCGGCGGGCCTGGCTGGATTTGCTCGGCGAGGTCTGCGAACGCTTCAACTGGCGCTGCCACGCCTACTGCCAGATGACCAACCATTACCATCTGGTGGTGGAGACCCCGGAGGGCAATCTCGCCAAGGGCATGCGCCACCTTAATGGCGTCTACACCCAGCACGTCAACCGCACCCATCGGCGTGCATAATTCCACGGTGAGTCGGGCCGTAAGGCAATTCCGTCGTGAGTAGGTCGGTTAATCCCTTGGCATGAAACCTGCTGCCTTTCCGGCAAGAAACTGGGGGCAGGTATGAAGCAAAAGCAGCAGGGATTCACGCTGATCGAGTTGATGATCGTAGTGGCGATCATCGGTATTCTGGCGGCGATCGCCATTCCGTCTTACCAGGGGTTCGTGGTGCGGGCGCAGTTCAGTGAGGGGCTGACCCTGGCCGGCATGGCCAAGACGCCGGTGACGGAGCATCTGCAGCGGGGACAGACATTCGATAGCCTCGAGGATGACCTGGGCATGCAGATGGCGGGTAGTTTCGGGGGTTTGGTAGATGCCGAGTTCGATGGTGACAAGGAGGGCATCTGGCGATTTGCCTACGAATTCGGGAAGGATGGCCAGGCCGTGAATGGTCGACTTAATGGTGACCAGATCCAGTACGTTTACGACTTCGCTGACGGGAGTTGGTCCTGCGAGACGGGGGTCAGCCAACGGTATGCGACCGGTTGCGAGACGGTCGAGGACTTGCCCAAGCTGCCGGATGACTCGGGGGGCGGGGGTGGTTAGCCATCCATCGGGTGCGACGTGTGACGCTTGCCGGTGCCGTCATGCGTCACACCTGTCAGATCGCGTCAGCCGGTTAGGCCGCCGAGCGTTGACGTCATAACGTCTGGGCTCCAGAATGTCATGACATCCTGGAGCGTGGTAGTGAGACCATGACTGAAGCATCCAAGCGTTCGACTATCTATCTTGACGCCCAACTGCACGCGGCGCTCAAGCTAAAGGCAGCCCATAGCAATCGCACGATCTCTGACATTGTCAATCAAGCGGTCAGGGAGGCCTTGGCAGAAGATCAGGAGGATCTGGCGGCGTTTGAAGAGCGCGTTGCGGAGCCGACCCTCAGTTATGAGGCCCTGCTTGATGACCTGAAGGCGCATGGCAAGTTATAAACTCGTCTTCAGACGATCCGTCGCCAAGGATCTGCGGTCTATCCCGAACAGGGACGTTAACAGGATCCTTCAGCGGATAGAGGCGCTGCGCGCGGACCCGCGCCCACAGGGAAGCGAAAAACTCTCTGGCCAGCCGCGATACCGGATACGGCAGGGGCGCTATCGCATCCTGTATCAGATTGAAGATGATGTTCTGGTGGTCACGGTCGTCAAGGTAGGCCACCGGCGGCATGTCTACAGGCGTGGCTGATAACGGTTCAGGTGACCCCGCACGCTGTTTAGCCGGGTAGGTTTGTCAGGCGTTGCTCCAGGTCGTGTGGAGCAACGAATCCTTGGGTTTTCTTGTCCAGAGGGCGTGAGTCCAGTAGCCCCATTCGAGTTGATAAATTTCGGGCAGATTTATCGGTTTTGCTTGGGCGCATGTCGGGGCAACCGGCCAGAGAGTCGGTTAATGCCACCCGCTACTCCATCTCCAACTTCTTCAGCTTGTACCGCAACGACCGGAAGCTGATCCCCAGCAACCCGGCTGCCGCGGTCTTGTTGCCGTTGGTCTTGGCCAGCGCCCGCTGGATGGCGGTGCGCTCCAGGTCTGCCAGGTAGTCCTCCAGTTCGAAGCCCTCTTCGGGTTCGGGTTCTGCCAGTCCGCCGTTTGCTTGCCCCGCCGCCGCGGTATCTCCCCTGTCCGGCAGGTGCAGGTCGGGCACATCGATCACCCCCTCGTCCGCCAGGGTCAGCGCCCGCTCCAGGATGTTCTCCAGCTCCCGCACGTTGCCGTCGAAGGGGTGGCGCTGCAGGGCGCGGATGGCGTCCAGGGTGAGTCGGGGGCGCAGTTCCGGGTCATCCCCCACCATCTTCCCCAGCAGGTGGTCGATCAGCGGCGGGATGTCCTCGGGCCGTTCGCGCAGCGGCGGGATGTTCAGCGGGATGACGTTCAGCCGGTAATACAGGTCCTCCCGGAACTCCCCTTGGGCCACCCGCCGGGTCAGGTCCTGGTGGGTGGCGGAGAGGATGCGCACGTCCACTGGGACCTCCTGGCTGGCGCCCACCGGCCGGATGCGCTTCTCCTGGATGGCGCGCAGCAGCTTGACCTGCATCGGCAGCGGCAGCTCGGCCACCTCGTCGAGAAACAGGGTGCCGCCGGCGGCGGTCTGGAACAGGCCCTTGCGGTCGGCGTGGGCGCCGGTGAACGACCCTTTTTTGTGGCCGAAAAACTCCGACTCCATCAGCTCCGACGGGATGGCGCCGCAGTTCACCGGCACGAAGGGCCCGTCGCGTCGGGGGCCCTTCTCGTGGATCAGCCGTGCCACCAGCTCCTTGCCGGTGCCGGAGGGGCCCTGGATGTAGACCGGCGCCTGGCTGCGGGCCAGCTTGACGATCATGCCGCGGATCTTGCGCATGGCCCCGGAGTCGCCCAGCAGCACGTCGCGGGAGCGGCGGTCGATGGCGTTCTCCGGCCCCATCTTCAGCGCCTGCCCGACCACGTTGCGCAGTTCCTCGATCTCCAGCGGCTTGGCGATGAAGTCGAAGGCGCCCGCCTTCATCGCCTCCACCGCGGCGTCCATGCTGCCGTAGGCGGTGATCACGGCCGTGGGCATGTCGGGAAACCGCTTTTGGGCGTAGCGGACCAGCTCGATGCCGTTGCCGTCGGGTAGGCGCATGTCGGTCAGGCACAGGTCGTAGGCCTGCTCCTGCAGGCGGTCGCGCGCCTCGCGCAGGCTGGCGGCGGTGCGGCAGTTGCTGCCCATGCGGCGCAGCGATATGCCCAGCAGGTCGAGGATGTCCGGCTCATCGTCCACGACAAGCACTTGCGGTGCGGCCATCGTTCCAGTCCCTCGGCGGCGTCCGTTCGGGTGACGTGATTTGTCACCATGGTACAAGATTATATGCAGCAAGCGGGATTCGCGGGCTCACGCTGGTGTGACGGCCAGGCCAGAGGGAGGGGCGACCGGGGCGGGCCGAGTACCTGACGGTGTCGCTAGGTTATTGATTGCCCGAGTGTTTGCCGTCGGGGTATCCTGACCGGGGCCAGGCAATCCTGCCGGCCCGGTCACAAGGGAGGTCTCCATGGGGCTGGACGCTACGCAGTCGGGGCAGGCGGTGGACACGCCCGCCACGGCCAACGGCGCGCATGACTGGTCACTGGGCAGTGTCCGTGACTACCTCGCGCAGCTGCTCACCATCCGCAATCACACCCGCGATTTCACCAGCACCCGGGCGGAGTACATTCGCGCGCGGCTGACCACCATGCAGCTGCTGTTCGCGGTGGGCTTTCTCGCCTGGACGCCGCTGGACTACCTGATGCTGGAGGGCCAGGGCGAGGCGACCGGCATCATGATCGCCCGGGTGGTGCTGGCCGCCGTGCTGTTCGGCCTCTGGTTCGGCACCCGGCGCGAGACCGAGTACCGGGGCACCACCCTGCTGCTGGCGCTCACCATGCTCTCGGTGGCTGTCTTCTACACGGTGTCCATGGCGATCCTGGGGCAGGCCGGCACCTCGGAGCTGATCGGTGGCTACCGGGCGCTCCCCTTCGTGCTGATCGTGCTCAGCGCCCTGTTCCCGGCGACCCTGGTGGCCGGTGCGCTGCTGATCGGGATGATCATCGCGCTCTTTCTGGCGGTCGAGTTCTACCTGGGCACCCTGTTCACCGTCGGCACGGCCAACTTTCTGTGGATGCTGGTGGTGGTGGGCGGCATTGTCATGTGGGTACAGGCGGGGCAGCTCTCCATCCTGCTGCAGCTGTACGACGAGTCCGCCCACGACCCGGTGACCGGCCTGCTGAGCCGGCGGGTGATGGAGCGCGCCGCCGACCGCGAGCTGGCCCTGGCGCGGGAGCAGGGGCAGCCGGTGGCGCTGTTCAGCCTGGAGCTGGACCAGCTGGAGGATATCCGCGGCCAGCACGGGCAGCACGCCAGTGACGCCATCCTGCGCCGGACCACGCGCCTGCTCGGCCGGGAACTCGGCGAGGAGACCCTGATGGGCCGCTACGACGGCCAGGTGCTGGCCGCGCTGGTGGTGGGCACCGAGGTGATGGACGCCGTGGTGCGGGCGGAGAAGCTGCAGTCCGCGCTGGAGGCGCTCTCCTCGCCGGCACCGGAGGGCGGCGAGCCGATCCGGCTGCAGCCGTTGGCCGCGGTCACCCGCGTGGGCGAGGACGAGCGGTTCGACGACGCCATGGAGCGGGTCAGCCTGGCCCGGCCCCGCGCCCGCCGGGCCAGCCGCAACAAGGTGGTGCTCTGCTGAGCCCGCTCGGCGGGCGGGGCCTTACTCGGCCGGGCCCCGCACCGCCTCGCTCTTGTCCGGCGTGAAGCCGCCCTCGCCGTCCGGGTAGTGGATCAGCGTGATCACCGCCCGGTCGGGGTCGGTGCTGTGCGGGGTGTACTGGTGGTAGCCATCGTCGGTGACCCCCACCGGCATCATGTAGAGGTCGTCCTCCACCTGCACGGCCCCTTCGGGGATGCGCACCTCGGCGCCGATGTCCGGCGGTTCCGGCGCGCGCGGCAGGTCGTCGGGGTCACCGCCGCCGCTGTTGCCGCTGCAGGCTGCGGCGAGCAGGCCACCGGTGACCACCACCAGTACCTGCCCCAGTCGGTTCACGCCTTTCATCCCGATACCCCGTACTCGTCGCGGTAGGCGCGGATGCGCTGCAGGTGCTCGTCCGCCTGGCCGTGGGTCTCCAGCCAGCCCACCAGGTCGTCCAGGCAGATGATGTTGACCACCGGCAGCCCCAGCCGGCTGGTGACCTCCTGCACGGCGGACTGCTCGCCCTCGCCCCGCTCCTGCCGGTCCAGGGCGATGGCGACACCGGCCGGCTCGGCGCCGTGCTCGCGGATCAGCTCCACGGCGCCGCGCACGGACATGCCGGAGGAGATGACGTCGTCGATGATCAGCACCCGGCCCTCCAGCGGCGCGCCCACCAGGTTGTTGCCCTCGCCGTGGGTCTTGGGCTCCTTGCGGTCGAAGGCGTAGGGGATGTCGCGGCCGTGGTGCTCGGCCAGGGCGATGGACAGGGATGCGGCCAGGGGGATGCCCTTGTAGGCCGGGCCGAACACCATGTCGAAGGGCAGGCCGGAGTCCACCAGCGCCTGGGCGTAGTGCTGACCCAGCCGGGCCAGGGCCTTGCCCGTGTTGAAGCGGCCGGTGTTGAAGAAGTAGGGGCTCTGGCGGCCGGATTTCAGCGTGAACTCGCCGAAGCGCAGCACCTCGCGCTCCAGGGCGAACTCGATAAAGCGGCTCTTGTGGTCTTGTGACACGGTGATTTCCTTGGTTCTCGCTTTCCGTTAAGGCTAGCCGGTGTTGCGCATGCCGGCGGCGATGCCGTTGATGGCCACCATCAGCACCTGGCGCAGTTGCTCGTCATCGCACAGGCGGCTGCGGTGGAGCAGTTCCGCCTGCAGCAGGTTGAGCGGGTCCACGTAGGGGTTGCGCACGTCCACGGCCCGGCGCACCACGGGGAAGTCGGTCAATGGGCGCTCGTGGCCGCTGACGCTGAGCACCGCATCCAGGGTCTTGCGGTAGCGCCCGCGCAGCTGCTCGCCCATGGGGTGGAGGTGCTCCGGGACCAGGCGGCGGTCGTACAGCCCGGCGACGCTGGGGTCGCCCTTGGCCAGTACCATCTCCACCATGTCCACGAAGGCCTCGAAGAAGGGCCAGCGCTGGAACATCTCGCGCAGGGTGTCGCCCAGGTCGTCCTCCAGTGCCTCGCTGAGCGCATCGCCCACGCCCAGCCAGGCGGGCAGCATCAGCCGGGTCTGGGTCCAGGCGAAGATCCACGGTATGGCCCGGAGGTTGTCGACGGTCAGGTCCTTCTGGTTGCGCTTGGCCGGGCGGCTGCCGATGGCCAGCTGGCCGATCTCGCGCACCGGGGTGGCGGCCTGGAAGTACTCGATGAACTCCGGCGTCTCCTTGACCAGCCCGCGGTAGGCGCCGCAGGCGGTGTCGCTGAGCCGGTCCATCAGCTCGCGCCACTCGGGCTCGGGCTCCGCCGGCGGCTGCAGGGTGGCCTCCAGCACGGCGGTGGTGTAGATCTCCAGGTTGCGCAGGGCGATGCCGCGCAGCCCGAACTTGGACTGGATGACCTCGCCCTGCTCGGTGACCCGCAGGGTGCCCTTCACCGAGCCCGGGGGCAGGGAGAGGATGGCGGCGTGGGTGGGGCCGCCGCCGCGGCCGATGGAGCCGCCCCGGCCGTGGAACAGGGTGAGGTTGATGCCCTTGTCCTCGGCCAGTGCCACCAGGGCCTCCTGCGCCTGGTAGAGGGTCCAGGCGGCGGTGAGGTGGCCGGCGTCCTTGCCGGAGTCGGAGTAGCCGATCATCACCTCCTGGTGGTCGTCGATGCGACCCCGGTACCAGGGCTGCTCGAACAGCGCCTGCATGGTCTCGGCGGCGCTTTGCAGGGTGTCTCGGGTCTCGAACAGCGGCACGGTGCGCAGCGGCTGCCGCACCCCGCACGCCTTTTGCAGCAGCTCCACGGCGAGGATGTCCGACGGGTGCTCGGCCATGGAGACGATGTAGGCGCCCAGCCCGTCGCTGCCCAGCTCCGCCAGGGTGTGGAAGGTGTCCAGCACCTCGCCGGCGTCGTCGCCAGGGGAGAGGTCGTCCGGGATCAGCGGCCGGCGGCTGGCCAGCTCGCTCAGCAGCCAGCGCTGGCGGGCCTCTTCGTCCCACTGGTCGTAGCGGCCCAGGCCCAGGGCGCTGGTGATCTCGGACAGGGCATCGGCGTGGCGGTCGGCGTGCTGGCGGATGTCCAGCCGGGTGAGGGTGAGGCCGAAGCAGGAGACCCGGCGGATGGTGTCCAGCAGCTCGCCGTCGGCCACCCGGCTGGCGCCGCAGTGGCGCAGGGAGTAGTAGCAGGTGAGCAGCGGTTGCAGCAGCTCGTCCTTGTCCAGCAGGACTTCACCCTCGGGCGGGTTCTTGCCACCCAGGCGCGCCTCGGCCCAGCGCTGGGTCAGGCGCAGCCGGGCGCGCAGCCGCTTGAGCAGCACCCGGTAGGGCTCCCAGGCATCCCCCACCAACTCGCGCAGGGCCTGGTCGCAGCGGGTCATGGACAGGGTGTTGATGAGGGTCTGGATCTCCTTCTCGTAGAGCTGGGCGGCCATCCAGCGGTTCATCAGGCAGACCTCGCGGGTCACCCGGGCGGTGACGTTGGGGTTGCCGTCGCGGTCGCCGCCCATCCAGGAGCCGAAGCGGATGGGGGCGGCGTCCAGCGGCAGCGGCCGGCCGGTGTGGGCCTGCAGGCTGCGGTCGAGGTTGCGCAGGTAGCGGGGGATGGCGTCCCACAGTACCTGTTCCATCACTGCCAGGCCCCAGCGCGCCTCGTCCACCGGGGTGGGGCGCCGGCGGCGGATCTCGTCGCTCTGCCAGGCGCCGATGATCTCGCGGCGCAGGCCGGAGGTGACCTCCTCGGTCTCGTCGGGGGTCAGGTCCAGCCGGTCGCGGCTGTCCAGCAGCCGGGCGATGCGGTTGTACTTCTGTAGCAGGGTGCGGCGCTGGGTCTCGGTGGGGTGGGCGGTGAGCACCAGCTCGATGTCGAGGTTGCAGGCCGCCTCGTGCAGCGCCTCGGGGTCGCTGTCGTTCCGCAGCAGGCGGGGGAAGGCCTCCTCCAGCGAGCCCTTCAGCGGGTCCACCTCGGGGGTGCGGGCCCATTCTCGGCTGCGGCGCACCCGGTGGTGCTGCTCGGCGATGTTGGCCAAGTTGAGGAACTGGGAGAAGGCGCGGGCCACGGGCATGATCTGCGCCGGGTCCAGCGAGCCCAATTCCTGCTCCAGGGCCTCGGCGGCCTCGGCCTCGCCGGCACGGGCCTGCTTGGCCAGGGCGCGAATGCGCTCCACGGTGTCGAACAGGGCCGTGCCCTCCTGCTCCTTCAGGGTCTCGCCCAGCATCTCGCCCAGCAGGCGGATATCGTCGCGCAGGGGGGCATCGGAATCCTGGCTGCTCATTGGTTGCTCCTCGGTGATTCGGATGTGCGCAGCTTACAAAGGTTTGCCGACGCGGTGCTACCCGCGTAACGCGGGGGCATGAAAAAACCCCGGGCGGCGGGCCGCTCCGGGGTTTGGTATGGCTGACGGCGGGGCCGGGCCCCGCCTTGCCGTGCCGCTTACTCCGGCAGGCCGAACTGCTCCACGCTGGCGAAGATGTCGGTGTCGGAGATGATGCCCACCGGCTGGTTGTTGTTGTCCATGACCACCATGCGGCGGATGTTGGACTCCGACATGATCTCGGCGCAGTCGTGCAGGCTGGTGTCCACCGGGGTGGTGACCAGCGGCCGGCTGGCGATCTCCTCGACCTTCACCGTGGAGGGCGTGCGGTTCTTGGAGACAATGCGGCTGAGCACGTCGCGCTGGGTCATGATGCCCCACTCGCCGTCACTGCCCGGCTCGGTGATCACGCTGGAGATGCGCTTTTCGCGCATCAGGTGCATGGCGTCCTCGACGGTGGTCTCCGCCGGCACGGTGACCGGGTTGGGGTTCATCAGGTCGCCCACGGTGTGCGGGGTGCGGCCGGAGGCGATCATCTCCTCCAGCGGGGCCACCACGCGGCGCTGCTCGCGGGCCTTGCGCTCGCGCTCCACCGCCTCTTCGCGCTCGCGACGGATCTTGTCCACGTCAATCTTGCCGCGCATCTGGTCGATGATGGCGTCGGCGAACTGGCTGGTCTTGACCTCGGTGGCGCCTTCGAGCTGGCGGGCGAAGTCGTAGGTGACGATGCGGGCGGTGACCACGTCCTGGTAGGCGGCGGTGATCAGGTCCGCGGCCTCCTGCCAGCCGATGTGCTCCAGCAGCATGACGCCGGAGAACAGCAGCGAGCCGGGGTTGACCTTGTCCTGGCCGGCGTACTTGGGCGCGGTGCCGTGTGTGGCCTCGAACACCGAGACGTGGTCGGCCATGTTGGCGCCCGGGGCGATGCCGATGCCCCCCACCTCGGCCGCGGCGGCGTCGGAGAGGTAGTCACCGTTGAGGTTCATGGTGGCCAGCACGTCGAAGTCGGCCGGACGCAGCTGCAGCAGCTGGAAGATGATGTCGGCGATGCGGTCCTTGATGACCACCTTGCCCTCGGGGCGCTTGCCGCCGTAGGTGGAGTAGAGCTCCTCCTCGGTGATGGTCTGCTCGCCGAACTCCTCGCGCGCCACCTCGTAACCCCAGGTGCGGAAGGCACCCTCGGTGAACTTCATGATGTTGCCCTTGTGGACCAGGGTCACCGATTCGCGGTTGTTGTCGATGGCGTACTGGATGGCCTTGCGCACCAGGCGCTTGGAGCCGTAGGCGCTGATCGGCTTGATGCCCAGGCCGGCGTCCTCGAAGAAGTCCGCGCCCATCTCCTCGCGCAGGAACTTGGCGAGCTTTTTGTTCTCCTCGCTCCCGCTCTGGTACTCCAGCCCCGCGTAGACGTCCTCGGTGTTCTCGCGAAAGATCACCACGTCCACGTCTTCGGGTTTTTTCAGCGGCGAGGGCACGCCGGCGTAGTGGCGCACGGGGCGCACGCAGGCGTAGAGGTCCAGCTCCTGGCGCAGGGAGACGTTGAGGGAGCGGAAGCCGCCGCCGACCGGGGTGGTCAGCGGGCCCTTGATGGAGATGAGCAGGTCCTGGAGGGCCTCTTTGGTCTCCTCGGGGAAGTAGTTGCCGTCGTACTTGGCCGCGGCCTTCTCGCCCATGTAGAGCTCGGCCCAGTGGATCTTGCGCTGACCCTTGTACGCGTGCTCCACCGCGGCATCCCAGATGCGCAGGCAGGCGCGGGTGATATCGGGGCCGATGCCATCGCCTTCCACACAACCGATGATGGGATTGTCGGGCACCGAAAGGCGGCCGTCTTTTACTGTGATTTTCTGGCCGCTCTCGGGGTACTGGATGTGCTGGCTCATTCGTCCTCCTTGGATTTGGTCTTGATTCGGGTCGCGGAGGGGCTTTGGGCCCCGCCTCCGCCGGTGGCTTTCAACAGGTGCGGTGCGACCCGGGGGACAGCGGGATCATTCTGACCGAGCACCGGGGGGTGATCAACCAGAGCGCACCGCTATCCGCCTGTTTGGAAAGGACCAAAACAGCGCAGGAACCGGGGTCTCGGCAGCGCTGTCAGGTCTCTCGTGAGGATAAGCATAGCTCGCGGGAGAGCGCTGCGAAGTCCGCCAGCGCCAACTGCTCGGCGCGCTCGGCCGGGCTCACGCCGGCGGCGCTGATCTGCGCCTCGGTGAGCAGCCCCTTGAGGGTGTTGCGCAGGGTCTTGCGCCGCTGGGAGAAGGCCTGGGTGACCAGTCGGGCGAAGGCCTGTTCGTCGCCCACGTCCACGGTGGGCTCTTCGTGGGGCACCAGCCGGACGAAGGCGGAGTCCACCTTGGGGGGCGGGCGGAAGGCGCCGGGGGCAGCCGGAACAGGCTGGTGACCGCGCACCGGTACTGGACCATCACCGATAGCCGGCCGTAGATCTTGCTGCCGGGCGGTGCGGCCAGCCTGTCTACCACCTCTTTCTGCAGGGTGAAGTGCATGTCCTGGATGACGTCGGCGCTCTCCAGCAGGTGGAAGATCAGTGGGGTGGAGATGTTGTAGGGCAGGTTGCCCACCACCCGCAGCCGGGCCGGCGGTGCCGGGGCGAGCTGGCGGAAGTCGAAGCGCAGGGCGTCGGCCTGGTGTACGGTCAGTTCACCGGCGGCGCGGGCCCGCGACTGCAGCGGGGCCACCAGGTCGCGGTCCAGCTCCACGGCGGCCAGCCGCCCGGCGGCGCGCAGTAGGGGCAGGGTCAGCGCCCCCTCGCCGGGGCCGATCTCCACCAGGGTGTCGTCGGGGCCGGGGTTGATGGCCTTGACCATGCGGCTGATGAGCGTGGGGTCGTGCAGGAAGTTCTGCCCGAAGCGCTTGCGGGGACGGTGGCGGTGGTTGCTGTTCATGGCGCGCAGTTTAGCGGGCTGCACCCGTCGCGGAAATGGGCGATGCTGGGCTATCAGGCAAGCGAGGGAGTAAGGGATGATCAATACCACCGTCCGCCGTCTGGGCGGCACCTTCTTCAAGGGGCTGGCGGCCATCCTGCCCGCCGTGGTCACCGTCTACGTGCTCTGGTGGTTGGGCAGCACCGCCGAGTCGATCCTGGGCGGGATCATCCAGTGGGTGCTGCCGGAGAGCTTCTACCTGCCCGGGCTCGGGCTGCTGGCCGGGGTGGGGCTGGTCTTCGCCCTGGGGGTGCTGCTGCAGGCCTGGGTGTTCCGACGGATATGGGAGTGGGGCGAGGGCCTGATGACCCGGCTGCCGGTGGTCAAGACCATCTACGGGGCGGTGCAGGATCTGATGGGCTTCTTTTCCGGGGACGCCACCCAGGACATGCAGCAGGTGGTGGTGGTGGACCTGCCCGGCGTGCCCTTCCGCCTGCTGGGCATTGTCACCCGTCAGGACTTCAGCCAGCTGCCGGACGAACTCGGCGGCGAGGACACCATCGCCGTTTACACCCCAATGAGTTACCAGATCGGCGGGTACACGCTGATGCTGCCCCGCGACTGCGTCCACCCCGTCGACATGAGCGTGGAGGACGCCATGCGGTATGCGGTGACCGCCGGGATGTCGGTGAAGAAGACCACGTCACATATTGGTAAGACTGATTGACCAGCGGTGGCAACGTGCGTTAGTGGTTACTATCATGGTTTGCGGACCATAAAGCTGGGGCTTGCTGCACAACGGAAACCGCGCCGGTATCACAAACCAGAAAAGCCGGCCGTCTACCGGTAGCCGTCCCAAACACAAAAGAAGCCGCCACCAGTCTCGGTGGAAGCGGATGCCTGGCCCAAAAGGCCGGGTAATGCGGGCGCCGCAAGTGCGGGCCCCGGCCGCGGAAGCCGCGCGTGTGGCTAGACCCAAGAGGTGAAATCATGGCTGCAGTTGAACCCTTCCGTGAGGGTGATGTTGATCCGCTCGAGACCCGGGAGTGGCTCGAGGCGCTTGAGGCAGTAATCGAGGAGGAGGGCCCCGAGCGCGCCCAGTACCTGCTGGAACAACTGGTTGAGAAGACCCGCCGCCGCGGTGGCGTGGCCCCCTTCAAGGCCACCACCGGCTACGAGAACACCATCCCCCGCGAGCTTGAAGCCCGCTCTCCCGGCAACCACGAACTGGAGTGGCGCCTGCGCTCGATCATGCGCTGGAACGCCATGGCCATGGTGGTTCAGGCCAACAAGGAGCACGATGGCATCGGGGGGCACATCGCCTCCTACGCCTCGGCGGCCACCCTGTACGAGACCGGCTTCAACCACTTCTGGCATGCGCCATCGGACGAGCATGGCGGGGACATGGTCTTCATCCAGGGGCACTCGGCGCCCGGCATCTACGCCCGCGCCTACCTGGAGGGGCGTCTCACGGAGGATCAGCTGCACAAATTCCGCCAGGACGTGGGGGGTGACGGGGTCACCTCCTACCCCCACCCCTGGCTGATGCCCGATTTCTGGCAGTTCCCCACCGTGTCCATGGGTCTGGGGCCGATCATGGCCATCTACCAGGCCCGGTTCATGAAGTACATGCACGACCGCGAGGTCAGTGACAACGAGGGCCGCAAGGTGTGGGCCTTCATGGGTGACGGCGAGATGGATGAGCCGGAGTCCATGGGCGCCATCGGCATGGCCGGACGCGAAAAGCTGGACAATCTGGTCTTCGTGGTCAACTGCAACCTGCAGCGCCTGGACGGCCCGGTGCGCGGCAACGGCAAGATTATCCAGGAGCTGGAGGGCGAGTTCCGCGGCTCCGGCTGGAACGTGATCAAGCTCATCTGGGGTTCCGGCTGGGACGCGCTGCTGGAGCGCGACCGCACCGGGCTGCTGCGCAAGCGCATGGAAGAGTGCGTGGACGGCGAGTACCAGAACTTCAAGGCGAAGGGCGGGGCTTACACCCGCGAGCACTTCTTCGGAAAGTACCCCGAACTGAAGGACATGGTCGCGCACATGTCGGACGAGGAGATCGCCCGGCTCAACCGTGGCGGGCATGATCCGCACAAGGTCTACGCTGCCTTCGACGCCGCCACCAAGCACAAGGGCCAGCCCACCGTCATCCTGGTGAAGACGGTGAAGGGCTACGGCATGGGCGAGGCCGGCGAGGGGCAGAACATCACCCACCAGCAGAAGAAGATGGGTGAGGCGGCCCTGAAGGCCTTCCGCGACCGGTTCGACATCCCCATCCCCGAGGAGAAGATCGCCGAGGCGCCCTTCTACAAGCCGGAAGAGGACAGCCCGGAGATGAAGTACCTGCACGAGCGTCGCCAGGCGCTGGGCGGGTACCTGCCCAGCCGTCGCACCGAGGCGCCGCCGCTGAAGGCGCCGGAGTTGTCCGCCTTCGACGTGCTGCTGAAGGACAGCGGCGACCGCGAGATGTCCACCACCATGGCCTTCGTGCGGGCGCTGACCATCCTCACCCGCGACAAGGACCTGAAGAAGCACATCGTGCCGATCGTGCCGGACGAGGCGCGCACCTTCGGCATGGAGGGGCTGTTCCGTCAGTTGGGCATCTACTCCTCCGTGGGTCAGCTCTATACCCCGCAGGATGCGGATCAGCTGATGTATTACAAGGAGGACAAGAAAGGCCAGATCCTGCAGGAGGGCATCAACGAGGCCGGCGCCTTCTCCTCCTGGATCGCCGCGGGCACCAGTTACAGCAACCACGGCGTGAACATGGTGCCCTTCTACGCCTACTACTCCATGTTCGGCTTCCAGCGCATCGGCGACCTGGCCTGGGCCGCCGGCGACATGCAGGCGCGGGGCTTCCTGATGGGCGGCACCGCCGGGCGTACCACGCTGAACGGCGAGGGCCTGCAGCACGAGGACGGCCACAGCCACCTGATGGCGGCCACCATCCCCAACTGCCGGGCGTACGATCCCACCTTTGCCTTCGAGATGGCGGTCATCATCCGTGACGGGCTCCAGCGGATGTACGTGGATCAGGAGAACTGCTTCTACTACATCACCATGCTGAACGAGAACTACCGGCAGCCGGAGATGCCCAAGGGCGCGGAAGAGGGCATCGTCAAGGGCATGTACCTCTTCCGCGAGGGCAAGAAGCCCAGCGGCAAGAAGAAGGCCCCGCGGGTGCAGCTGATGGGCTCCGGCGCCATCCTGCGCGAGGTGATCGAGGCGGCCGACCTGCTGGAGCAGGACTTCGGCGTCAACGCGGATATCTGGAGTGTGCCCTCCTTCACCGAGGTCCGCCGCGACGGCATGTCCACCGAGCGTTACAACACCCTGCACCCCGAGGCGAAGAAGCCCCGGGTGCCTTACCTGCAGGCGTGCCTGGAGGGGCGCGAGGGGCCGGCGATTGCCGCTACCGACTACATGCGCTCCTTTGCCGACCAGATCCGTCCCTGGATGGATCGCACCTACCGGGTGCTGGGCACCGACGGCTACGGCCGCTCGGATACCCGCGAGAAGCTGCGCCAGTTCTTCGAGGTGGACCGCTACCACGTGGTGGTGGCCGCCCTGAAGGCGCTGGCCGACGACGGCGCCGTGCCGGTGGCCAAGGTCTCAGAGGCCATCCGCAAGTACGGCGTGGACCCGGAGCGGCCCGACCCCTGGACGGTTTGATCCGTGCCATGGCGGCCCGGGGCACAGAGCCCCGGGCCCCGTCGAGTCGCAAGCCCAGCAGCCGGAAGGAAGAACAAAATGGCAGACGTTAAAGAAATCCGCGTCCCCGATATCGGCGATTTCGCCGAGGTGGACGTCATCGAGGTGCTGGTCGCCCCCGGCGATCGCATCGAAAAAGAGCAGTCCCTGATCACCCTGGAGTCCGACAAGGCCTCCATGGAGGTGCCCTCCAGCGAGGCGGGGGTGGTCAAGGAAGTGAAGATCAACGTGGGCGACAAGGTCTCCGAAGGGGACGTGGTCGTCCTGGTGGAGGCGGAGGCCGGCGGCGATGCCCCGGCTGAGGCCCCGGCCGCCGGTGGTGGTGCCGAGGCCCCGACGCAGGGCGCCGGCGGTGGCGGTGAGGCCGTCGAGGTGAAGGTGCCGGATATCGGCGACTTTGCCGAGGTGGATGTCATCGAGGTGCTGGTCAGCCCCGGCGACACGGTGGAGAAGGAGCAGTCGCTGATCACCCTGGAGTCGGACAAGGCCTCCATGGAGGTGCCTTCCAGCCACGCCGGCGTGGTCAAGGAGGTGAAGATCAGCGTCGGCGACAAGGTCTCGGAAGGGGACACAGTGGTCGTGCTGGAGAGCGCGGGCGAAGGCGGCAGTGCGGCGCCCGCGGAGCAGAAGGCGGACACCGCAGCGCCGAAGTCGGCCCCCGAGGCGCCTTCGGAGACGTATGCAGCCGACAGCCAGCGCGAAGCAGCGGCCCCGGAGAGCTACAAGGCCAACGCCTACCTGCTCACCGACTCCCGGCCGCCGCAGGCACCGCCGCCCATCGACCGCGAGGCCCACCGCCGTGCCCACGCCAGCCCCGCCGTGCGCCGCTTTGCGCGCGAGCTGGGTGTGGACCTTGGTCAGTTGCAGGGCAAGGGCTCGGGCCGCAAGGGGCGCATCCTTAAAGAGGACGTCAAGGCCTTCGTCAAGCAGGCCCTGCAGGGGGGTGGTGCGGCCGCAGCCCCGGCGGCAGCCGCTGGTGGCGCTGGCATTCCGCCCATCCCCGAGGTGGATTTCAGCAAGTTCGGCGAGGTGGAGCGCGAGCCGCTCAGCCGTATCCAGAAGCTCTCCGGCCCGCACCTGCAGCGCAGCTGGCTGAATATCCCCCACGTCACCCAGTTCGACGAGGCGGACATCACCGAGCTGGAGGCGTTCCGCAAGTCCATGAAGGCGGAGGCGGAGAAGGCCGGCGTGAAGCTGACCCCGCTGGCCTTCATGGTGAAGGCCTCGGCCTCGGCCCTGCGCGCCTTCCCGCGCTTCAACAGCAGCCTGGCCCCGGCCGGCGACGAGCTGATCCTCAAGAAGTACGTCAACATCGGCGTTGCGGTGGACACCCCCAATGGTCTGGTGGTGCCGGTGATCCGCGATGCGGACCAGAAGAGTGTCTACCAGATCGCCGAGGACCTGGGCACGCTGTCCGCCAAGGCGCGGGACGGCAAGCTGGGCCCGGCGGACATGCAGGGGGGGTGCTTTACCATCTCCAGCCTGGGGGGTATCGGCGGTACCGCCTTCACGCCCATCGTCAACGCGCCCGAGGTGGCCATCCTCGGGGTCTCCCGTTCGTCCATGAAGCCGGTCTGGAACGGCAGCGAGTTCGAGCCGCGGCTGATGCTGCCGCTGTCGCTGTCCTTCGACCACCGGGTGATCGACGGCGCCGCCGGCGCCCGCTTCACCACCTGGGTGGCCCAGGCCCTGGGCGACATTCGCCGCCTGCTGCTGTAACGGACGAGGGAGTCCTGACATGACCGATTTGGTAGAAGTGAAGGTCCCGGACATCGGCGACTTCGACGCGGTGGACGTGATCGAGGTGCTGGTGAGCCCGGGTGACGAGATCGAGGTGGAGCAGTCGCTGATCACCCTGGAGTCGGACAAGGCCTCCATGGAGGTGCCCTCCAGCCACGCCGGCGTGGTCAAGGAGGTGAAGATCAGCGTCGGTGACAAGGTCTCCGAGGGTGACGTGGTCTGCACGGTGGAGGCCTCGGCCTCTGCGGGTGGGGGCGGTGACGCGCCTGCTGCCGGCGGTGGCGAGGCGGAGAAGCCCGCCGAACCCGCCAAGCCGGCCGCCAGCGAGCCGGCCAAGCCCGCGCCGGCGGCAGCCGCCCCCCAGGGCGACGCCCCGGCGGACGCCGACTGCGACGTGCTGGTGCTGGGTGCCGGCCCCGGCGGCTACACCGCCGCCTTCCGGGCCGCTGACCTGGGGCTGAAAACCGTGCTGGTGGAGCGCTACCCGAACCTGGGTGGCGTCTGCCTGAACGTGGGCTGCATCCCCTCCAAGGCGCTGCTGCATGCGGCCAAGGTGATCGACGAGGCCGAGCAGTTCGCCGACCACGGCATCACCTTCGGCAAGCCGAAGCTCGATATCCGCAAGCTGGCGGACTGGAAGACCAGCGTGGTCAAGAAGCTGACCGGCGGGCTGGCCGGCCTGGCCAAGCAGCGCAAGGTGGAGGTGGTCACCGGCAAGGCCAGCTTCAAGGATGCCTACCACCTGGAGGTGGACGGACCGGACGGCAAGCGCACCGTCAGCTTCCGGCACTGCATCATCGCCGCCGGCTCCCGGCCGGTGGTACCGCCGCCCATGGCCATCGACGACCCCCGGGTGATGGACTCCACCGGCGCGCTGGAGCTGGAAGAGGTGCCGGAGCGGCTGCTGGTGGTCGGGGGCGGCATCATCGGCCTGGAGATGGCCTGCGTGTACGACGCCCTGGGCAGCAAGGTGACGGTGGTGGAGCTGGCCGACCGGCTGATGACCGGTGCCGACGCCGACCTGGTGAAGGCCCTGCGCAAGCGGATCGACAAGCGTTAC
This sequence comes from Alkalispirillum mobile, assembly GCF_003664325.1. Lineage (NCBI taxonomy): Bacteria > Pseudomonadati > Pseudomonadota > Gammaproteobacteria > Chromatiales > Ectothiorhodospiraceae > Alkalispirillum > Alkalispirillum mobile. The sequence continues at coordinate 1,482,458 of NZ_RCDA01000001.1, read as the reverse complement.
GAGGCCATCTACCTGAACACCATGGTCAAGGAGCTGAAGGCCAACAAGAAGAGCATCACGGTGACCTTCGAGGGCAAGGATGCGCCCGAAAGCGACCGCTTCGACCGGGTGCTGCTGTCGGTAGGGCGCCGCCCCAACACCGACCTGATCGGCCTGGAGGCCACCGGGCTCAAGCCCAACGACCACGGCTGCATCGATGTGGATGAGTACATGCGCACCGGCGTGCCGCACATCCACGCCATCGGCGATATCGTCGGCCAGCCCATGCTGGCGCACAAGGCGGTGCACGAGGGCAAGATTGCGGCCGAGGTGATCGCCGGCGAGAAGAGCGCCTGGGATGCGCGGGTGATCCCGTCGGTGGCCTACACCGACCCGGAGGTGGCCTGGGTGGGCGTCACCGAGGAGCAGGCCAAGGCGGAGGGCATCAAGTACGAAAAGGGCGCCTTCCCCTGGGCGGCCAATGGCCGGTCGCTGTCGCTGAACTACCAGGACGGCATCACCAAGCTGCTCTTTGACGAGGAGAGCGGCCAGATCATCGGGGCGGGCATTGTCGGCCCCAATGCCGGTGATCTGATCGGCGAGGTGGGCCTGGCCATCGAGATGGGCGCCGACGCGGCGGACATCGGCCTGACGGTGCACCCGCACCCGACGCTGTCGGAGACGGTGGCCATGGCGGCCGAGGCCGCGGAGGGGACCCTGACCGACCTGTATATCCCCAAGAAGAAGAAATAGCGCTGCAGCGCGGTGCCTTTATCGCGACTGCTTCAACCGTCGGGAGGCGCGGTCCTCCCGACGGTTTCGTTTTTCCGGGGGTGGGTTTCTAGCGCGGCTGGCGGCCCAGCGTCACTCGGTCATGCCCGGCCAGGTCCTGCAAGGTTGCCACGGAGGCGAAGCCGGCGCCGGTGAACAGCGCCCGGACCGCGGCCCCCTGCCGGTATCCGTGTTCCACCAGCAGCCAGCCGCGGGCCGTCAGGTGCCCGGGGGCCTCGTTGATGATCACCCGCAGGTCGTCCAGCCCGTCGGTCCCGGCGGTCAGCGCCGAGCGCGGCTCGAAGCGGACATCCCCCTCCGTCAGTTCCGGTTCCTGCTCCCCCACGTAAGGTGGGTTGCTCACGATCAGGTCAAAGCGCTGCCCGGCCACCGGCGCGTACCAGGCCCCGTGCACCAGTTGCACCCGGTCGGTCAGCGCCAGCCGTTGCGCGTTGTCCCGGGCCACGGCCAGCGCGGCCTGGCTGGCCTCCACCGCCGTCAACCGCCAGGCGGGGCATTCGTCGGCCAGGGCCAGCGCGATTGCCCCCGAGCCCGTGCCCAGGTCCAGCACGCGGGCCGGGTGGCGGCAGTCCAGGCGCGCCAGGGCCGCTTCCACCAGCAACTCCGTCTCCGGTCGGGGGATCAGGGTGTCTGCCGTGACCCGCAGCTCCAGGGTCCAGAAACCGCGCCACCCCAGCAGGTGGGCCACCGGCTCGCCGGCCCGGCGACGGGCAAGGGATTGCCGGAAGGCGGCAAGCTCCTGCGGGGTGGGGGCGTACTCCGGGTGGGCCAGGAAGAAGCTGCGATCGCGGCCCAGGGCGTGGGCCAGCAGGGCGTCGGCATCCGCCGCCGGTGATTCGCTGCCGGCCTCGGCAAGCTGCTCCCGCGCGATGCGGCGCAGGGTGGCCAGGGTGGGGGTGTCGCCGTTGCCGTCGCCGTTGGCGGTGCCGGCGGTAGGACGGATCACGCCTCGCTGGGCTGTTTCGCCGCGGAGGCCGGGATGGCGCGCTCTTCCAGCATGATCGGGATGCCGTCCTCCACCGGGTAGATGCGTTGCCCGTTTTCGGTGATCAGCGCCTCGCGCAGCGGCGCCTCCACCGGGGTGTCGTCCATTTGCCGGACCTGGCCCTGTTCGATCTGCGCATTCAGGCGCTTGAGCGCCTCCGCCTCCAGCGGGCGCACCGGTTGCTTGGTGACCGGGCAGCACAGGATATCCAGCAGTTTCTTGTCCACGCTCATGGTGTTACGGCTCGACTGTTGAATGGGCCGCCAGTATAGCACTGCCCCTTGGCCGGGCGGATGCCGGTAAGGGCAAGCCTTGCCGCCCGGGGCTGCCGCTCAAGAGCCTGGTCCGGCTGCCGTTGAACTGGGCAGGCAAAGGAACGGTCCGCGGCGGCGGACCCCAGGTATTCCGGGGGGACCCATGGCAGAACACGAGCCGAAGAACAACGCATGGGACAAGCATGAGCACGGGGCGGCCCACTGCTCTTTCTGCGGGCGGAGCGAGGAACAGACCGGCCCGCTGATCGCCGGCGCCGAGGCGTGGATCTGTGAGGATTGCGTGGCTGAGTCCAAGGCACTGCTCGACGAGGAGGTACAGGGGTCTCTCACCGACCTGCTGGCCAGCTTGCCCAAGCCGAGGCAGTTGCATGCGCACCTGGATGACTACGTCATTGGTCAGCAGGACGCCAAGCGTCGCCTCGCCGTAGCGGTCTACAACCACTACAAGCGCCTGGTCTGGCGCGGTGCCCGTCGGGCAGGTGATATCGCCAAGAGCAATATCCTGATGGTGGGGCCCACCGGCAGCGGCAAGACCCTGCTGCTGGAGACCCTGGCCCGGCGGCTGGACGTGCCCTTCGTCACCGTGGACGCCTCCACGCTGACGGCGGCGGGCTATGCGGGCGCCGACGTGAGCGACATCATCGGCCGTCTGCTGGAGGCCGCCGGGGGCGACCCGGCCGCGGCCCGCCGCGGTATCGTCTTCATCGACGAAGTGGACAAGGTGGCTTGCCGGGCGCCGGGGGGTGGCCGAAGCGGGCTGGATTTCTCCGGCGAAGGGGTGCAGCAGGCCCTGCTCAAGCTGCTCGAGGGGCGGGTGGTGGACCTGCCGCGCAAGGGGCGGGCCGGGGGGGTGACCTCCGTGGACACCCGCGACGTGCTCTTCATCTGCGGCGGCGCTTTCGAGGGACTGTCCGCGCAGATGGCGCGTGAGCGGGCCTCCGGCGGCGTGGGGTTCGGCGTCCGGCTGGCGGAGACGGTGGCCGTGCCCGAGGTGCCCGACGCGGACGATCTGGTCCGCTACGGCCTGCTGCCGGAACTGGTGGGGCGCCTGCCGGTGGTGACCCGCCTGGAGGCGCTGGCGGAGGCGGAGTTGCTGGAGGTGGTTACCCGGCCGCGCAACGCCCTGGTGCGCCAGTACCAGGCCCTGTTCGCACAGGACGGCTGCGAGCTGCACTTTACGCCCGACGCCCTGGAGGCGCTGGTCCGGCGGGCCGTCGGCCGCGGCACCGGGGCCCGCGGCCTGCGCGGCGAGTTGGAGCGGGTGCTGCTGGAGCCCATGTTCGAGGTGCCCGCCCAGGGCGACGTGGAGGCCGTGGTGGTCACCGCCGATGCGGTGGCCGGTGAGCCCGTCCGCTACTGCCGGCGGCCGCAGTTGCGTCAGGTGGGGTGATTTTCGGTTGGCTCTGCACTTGCATAGCGGGAAGTTTGGCGGTAGAAGGCTGAAGCGGCTACTATGTCGCTCCTATACCCATTTTGTCGGCCCCGGTGCGGGCCGGGAGCATCGAACCGCCTATGTCTGAGCGAATCGTGGACGACCTGAACGTCGAGAGAATCGAGCACTTGCCCACCCCCACCGAGATCAAGGCCAAATTGCCCCTCGCCGGGAAGGCCCGAGAGGTGGTGCTTGAGGGGCGCGAGACCGTGCGCAACATCCTGGATGGCAAGGACCACCGCCTGCTGGTGGTGGTGGGGCCCTGCTCCATCCATGATCCCGAGGCGGCCCTGGACTACGCCAAGCGCCTGAAGGCGCTGAGCGACCAGGTGAGCGACACGCTGTTCATCGTCATGCGGGTCTATTTCGAGAAGCCGCGTACGGTCACCGGCTGGAAGGGCCTGATCAACGATCCGGACATGGATGACTCCTTCCGCATCGACGAGGGGCTCTACCAGGCGCGCAAGCTGCTGCTCGACCTGGCGGAGATGGGCCTGCCCACGGCCACCGAGGCGCTGGACCCGATCATCCCGCAGTACCTGCAGGACCTGATCACCTGGACGGCCATCGGTGCCCGCACCACCGAGTCGCAGACCCATCGGGAAATGGCCAGCGGCCTGTCCACCCCCGTCGGTTTCAAGAACGGCACCGACGGCAGCCTGGACGTCGCCATCAACGCCATGAAGTCCGCCGCCCACCCGCACAGCTTCCTGGGCATCAACCCGGACGGCGGGTGCAGCATCATCCGCACCCGTGGCAACAGCTACGGCCACGTGGTGCTGCGCGGTGGCCACGGCCAGCCCAATTACGACAGCGTGCACATGACCCTGTGCGAGCAGGAGCTGGAGAAGGCCGGCCTGCCCGCCCGCATCGTGGTGGACTGCAGCCACGCCAATTCCAACAAGGACCCGGCGCTGCAACCCGTGGTGCTCAAGGACCTGGTGCACCAGATCCTCGAGGGCAACGAGTCGTTGGTGGGGGTCATGTTGGAGAGCAACCTGGGTTGGGGTAACCAGAAGCTGGGTGCCAGCCCTGCCGAGCTGGAGTACGGCGTCTCCATCACCGACGCCTGCGTCGACTGGCAGACCACCGAACAGGCACTGGGCGAGGCCGCCAATAAGCTGCGCGAGGTGTTGCCGCAGCGGTCAAAAGCGGCCTGATACGGCTCGACTTGGTGAACTGAATCAACAATAATGGTGTTTCGGTGCCACATCCCGTGCGGGCTGCGGCACCCTGGCGGGCGCCGGCGCAGTGCTGCGGCACGGCGCTGAGACCATGGAGGACATAATCATGGCAGACAAACGCAGGCTTCCCGTGCACGGCATCGAGCCGTACCAGCTGGAGGAAGGCGAGGAGTACATGAACGAGGAGCAGCTGGCGCACTTCCGCGAGTTGCTGCTGGCCTGGAAGCGCGAGCTCCAGGAAGAGGTGGAGCGTACCGTGCACCACATGCGCGATGACGCCAACAACTACGCCGACCCCAACGACCGGGCAACGCAGGAAGAGGAGTTCGCCCTCGAACTGCGCACCCGCGACCGTGAGCGCAAGCTGATCCGCAAGATCGACCAGACGCTGGAGCGGATCCGCAAGGACGATTACGGCTATTGCGATCAGTGCGGCATCGAGATCGGCCTGCGCCGGCTGGAAGCGCGGCCCACGGCCACCTTGTGCATCGACTGCAAGACGTTGGACGAGATCCGCGAGCGCCAGCGCGTCGCCTGATAGCGCGCGGTTTCGGCACGGCGTTGCCGTTGCCAACCCAGGGGGCCCGCGCCGGCCCGGTCTAGCAGGCCGGGCCGGCGCGGGCCCTTTGCGTTTTTACCCGAAGCAACCCCTGGGTGTGCCCCATGGCCCCGAAACGCCTGGTTCAGATCACCGACTGCCACCTGAGCGCGGCACCGGGCGAGCCGGTACGCGGGATGGATCCCTGGCAGACGCTGGACGCGGTGCTGGCCCATATCCGGAAAGGCCCCCGCCCCGACCTGCTGCTGGTCTCCGGCGACCTCACCCAGGACTTGGGCGAGCCGGTGCTGCGCGCCCTGCGCGACCGGCTGACCCCGCTGGCGGACCGGGTGCTGGCGCTGCCCGGTAACCACGACGACCCGGAAGCGCTGGCGCGCGTCTTCCCCGGCAGCCCGGTGGGCACCGCTGCCACCAGCCACGTGCTGGGCGAGTGGCAACTGCTGCTGATGGATACCTCCCGGCCTGGGGAGGCGGGGGGTGAGATGGGCGGGCAGCGGCTGGAGGCCCTGGAGTTCCTGCTGCGCGAGGGGCCCGTGCTGTGCGCAGGCCACCACCAGCCCGCGCCCGCCGGTTCCGCCTGGCTGGATGCCATTGGCCTCAGGGATGGTGCCGCGCTGCTGGCGCGCCTGGCCCGGCGTCCGCAGGTGCAGGGCATGCTCTTCGGCCACGTTCACCAGACATTCGACCGGCGCTACGAGGGCCTGCGCCTGCTGGGCACGCCGGCGACCTGCTTCCAGTTCCGGCCCGGGCGGGCCCGCTTCGCGCTGGATCCCGGCCGCCGGCCCGGTTACCGCACGGTCCGGCTCTGGCCCGACGGGCGGCTCACCTCGCGCGTGCTACGGGTACCGGCCTAGTCTTCGGACAGGGCGGCCAGCTGGTCCGCCTGGTGCTCGGTGCGCAGCGGCTCCACCAGCTGGTCCAGGTCGCCCTGCAGGATCTCGTCCAGCCGGTAGAGGGTGAGGTTGATGCGGTGATCGGTGACCCGCCCCTGGGGGAAGTTGTACGTGCGGATCCGCTCCGAGCGGTCACCGCTGCCCACCAGCTGGCGGCGCTGCTCGGTGGTCTGGGCGCTCTGCTCCGCCTGCTGCGCATCCTGCAGCCGCGCCTGCAGCAGGGCCATGGCCTGGGCCCGGTTCTTGTGTTGCGAGCGCTCGCTCTGGCACTCCACCACCACCCCGGTGGGCAGGTGGGTGATGCGGATGGCCGAGTCGGTCTTGTTGACGTGCTGGCCGCCGGCCCCCGAGGCGCGGAAGGTGTCCACCCGGAGTTCGGCGGGGTTGATGTTGATCTCCTCCACCGCGTCCGGCTCCGGCAGCACGGCCACCGTGCAGGCGGAGGTGTGGATGCGGCCCTGGGATTCGGTCTCCGGCACCCGCTGCACGCGGTGCGCGCCGGACTCGAACTTGAGCCGCGACCAAGCGCCCTCGCCGACGACCCGGGTGATGACCTCCTTGTAGCCGCCCTGGTCCCCCTCGCTGGCGCTCACCGCCTCCAGGCGCCAGCCCTGGCGCTCGGCGTAACGGGCGTACATCCGCAGCAGATCGCCGGCAAACAGCGCTGCCTCGTCACCGCCGGTGCCAGCGCGCACCTCCAGGTAGAGGTTGCGGCCGTCGTTGGGGTCCGGCGGGAGCAGCAGCACCTGCAGCTCCGCCTCCAGCGCTTCCAGGCGTGCCTGGCTCTGGCTGATCTCGTCCTCGGCCATCTCGCGGATGTCGGCGTCGTCGTCGCCGGCCATTTCGCGCGCCGAGGCCAGTGCCTGCTCGGCGTCTTCGTAGGCGCCCAGCTGGGCGACGATGGGCTCGAGATGGGCGTACTCCCGGGACAGCGTGGCAAAGCGCTTCTGGTCGGCGGCCGTGTCCGGCTCAGCCAGTAGAGCGCTGATCTCCTCGTGCCGTTCCCGGAGTCGTTCCAGTTTCGTCCTGATGGAGGCTTTCACGGGTGTCCTCGTTGGCGTTGTCGATCTGCAGCAGGGTGCGCGCCAGTTCGATGCGCTCGCGGTCACCGGCCTCGGCCGCCTCGCGCAGGCCCACGGTGGGGGCGTGCAGCAGGCGGTTGGTGAGCGTGTGCGTCAGCCAGGCCAGGACCCGCTCCGGGGGCTCGCCCCGGCGCAGCCGGCGTTGGGCGCGTTGCAGCAGTTCGCGGGCGTGCTCGTGCCCGCGCTCGCGGAAATCACAGATGCTGGCCACCGCCTGTTGCGCCCGGCGCCAGCTGAGGAACTGGTCCACCTGCCGCTGGACGATCTCCTCGGCCTGCTGGGCCGCCTCTTCGCGGGAGCGGCGATTCTCGGCGATGACCTCGCGCAGGTCGTCCACGGTGTACAGGTAGACATCGTCCAGGTTGCCGGCCTCCGGCTCGATGTCGCGGGGCACGGCCAGGTCCAGCATGAACATGGGCCGGTGGCGCCGCTTGCGCACGGCGCGCTCCACCGTGCCCTTGCCCAGAATGGGCAGCGGACTGGCGGTGGAGGCCACCAGTACGTCCGCCTCGGGCAGGCGGGCCGGGATCTCGCTCAGCGGGATCGCCTCGCCGCCGGCGATATCCACCAGGTGGCGGGCCCGCTCCAGGTTTCGATTGGCGACGATCAGGTTCTTCAGGCCCTGCTCGCGCAGGTGCTGGGCCACCAGCTCGATGGTCTCGCCGGCGCCGATCAGCAGCGCGGTGCGGTTCTGGAAGTCGTCGAAGATCTGCCGTGCCAGGGTGACGGCGGCGAAAGCCACCGAGACCGGATTGGCGCCGATGCCGGTATCCGTGCGCACCTGCTTGGCCACGGCAAAGGCGTGCTGGAACAGCCGGTCCAGCACCCGGCTCATGGTGCCGGCCTCGCAGGCGCCCTGGTAGGCGATCTTGGCCTGGCCCAGGATCTGCGGTTCGCCCAGCACCAGCGAGTCCAGACCCGCGGACACGCGCATCAGGTGGCGTACCGCGCCGGCCCCCTCGTGCAGGTAGAGGTAACCGCGCAGCCAGTCCGGGTCCAGCCGGTGATAGCGGGCCAGCCACTCGCCGAGCATGTCGGGGCTGCGCTCGTCCATCCGCACGTACAGCTCGGTGCGGTTGCAGGTGGACAGGATGGCGGCCTCGCGGGCCGTGGTATGGGCGCGCAGGTGCCGCAGCGCCGAACTGACCGCGTCCGGCGCGAAGACGATCTGCTCCCGCACATCCACGGGGGCGCTCTTGTGGTTAAGGCCCAGGGCGAACAGTGACATGGACGGCTACGGGTCAGCGGCGCTGCACGCGCCGGTGGCTTTCCGGGGCGGACGGCAAGCGGCCCACCGGCTGGTGTTGTACAGGTGCATCGGGCATCATCGCTATGGTAACTCTTTAATCCCCCGAGGGCAGCATTGGCATGCAGATAGACCGCCTGAGACAGCTCATCCGGCCGCGCGTCGGGCCCCGCCAGGTCCTGCCGGTGGCGCTTGCCCTGGCCCTGGTGCTGGCATTGGCCGGCTGTGCCAGCGTGCAACCGGAGCCGACCGAGCCCCGGGCCGAATCCCCCGTCCAGCTGGTGGACGACCTGCCGGACTGGCAGGAGGTCGGCAAGGCGCTGCTGCTCTACCACATGCTGGTGGCGGAGATCGCCCGCCAGCAGGGCGATACCGAGCAGGCGCTGGCCGCCTACCTGGAGGCCATGCATCTTACCCGCGATACCCGCCCGGCAGAACAGGCAGCGCAACTGGCGATCATCCGCGGGCAGGTGGACGAGGCGCTGCGCGCCCTGCAGCGCTGGGATGAGCTGGACGATGACAACGCCGAGGTGGACCGGCTGTTGGGGCTGCTCTACCTGCGCAGCGGTGACGGTGAGCAGGCCTATCACCACCTGTCGCAGTACCTGGGTGCCCTCGACGGCGAGGTGCGCGAGGCGTTCCGCGGGCTGGGTGAGCTCCTCGGGCGGGAGGCGCAGCCGGCGCTCGCCCTGCAGGTGCTGGGGGAGCTGGCCGAGGAGTACAGCGGGCATGCCAGTGCCCAGGTGGCCCTCTCCCAGGCGGCCTTGCAGCTCGGCGAGCGGGAAACCGCGTTGGAGGCGGCGCGCAAGGCCGGCGAGCTCGACCCGGACTGGCGCGTGCCGCGCATGCTTGAGGTGCAGGCCCTGGTGAACCTGGGGCGTGCCGAGAGCGCCATCGACGTCGTGGAACGACTGCTGGCCGAGGACGCCGAGGACCGCAGCCTGCGCATGCTGCACGCCCGGTTGCTGGTCAATCTGGGGCACCGGGAGCGCGCCCTGGAGGAGTTCCGCGTGCTTATGGCGCAGCGCCCGGACGACCTGGAGGTGGCCTACGGCGCCGCGCTGCTGGCCACCGACCTGGACCGTTACGACGAGGCCCGCGAGTACTGGCAGTTCATCGCCAAGCGCAGCTATCAGCGCGCCGAGGCCTTTTACCGCCTGGGCCGCATTGCCGAAGAGGAGGGCGATCTGACCGAGGCGGAGGGCTGGTACGAACGGGTGCCCGGCGAATACTGGACCGATGCCCAGCTGGCGCTGGCGCGCCTGGAGATGGAGCGCGACGACACCGAGGCGGCCCATGCGCGGCTGGCGGCGGTACGGGAGCAGCGCCCCGCGGAGCAGACCCGCGCCTGGGTCCAGGAGGCGCACCTGCTCAGTCAGCGCGGTGAGCCCGGGGCCGCCGCGGAGCTGTTGGACGAGGCCCTGGAGGCCGAGCCCGGTGATCACGGGCTGCTCTACGCCCGGGCGCTGGCCCGTGTGCAGCTGGACGACCTGGCGGGGGCCGAGGCGGACCTGCGGGCCATTCTGGAGGACGAGCCGGACGACGCCCACGCCCTCAATGCCCTGGGCTACACGCTGGCCGATGCCGGTGAGCGGCTGGAGGAGGCCCGGGAGCTGATCGGCCGCGCCCTGGAGCTGGAGCCCGACCACCCGGCCATCCTGGACAGCAAGGGGTGGGTGCTCTACCGGCAGGGCAAGCCGGAAGAGGCACTGGACTACCTGGAGCGCGCCTGGGCCCGTCAGCCGGACCCGGAGATCGGGGCCCACCTGGGTGAGGTGCTCTGGACGCTGGAGCGCGAGGCGGAGGCCCGCGCGATCTGGGAGGCGGCACAGGAGATCGATGACGAGCACCCGGTGCTGCAGGAGACCCTGGAGCGGTTGCTGCCATGATGCGGGCCCGTGTCTGGATCACCCTGGCCGCGCTGGTGCTGCTGTCGGCCTGCGCCACCATCCCCGAGCCGGTGGACGACCCGCAGGCGCGGTACCGCCAGGCCGCGGAGCAGTTGCTGGCCTACACCGAGTGGGACGCCCGCGGCCGGGCGGCGCTGCGCACCGCCGATGACTCGGGCAGCCTGTCGCTGGACTGGCAGCAGCGCGGCGAGGCCTACCAGGTGGACCTGCGCGCGCCGATGGGCGCCGGCAGTGCCCGCCTGGAAGGCGACGCCGCGGGGGTGGTGCTCACCACCTCGGCCGGCGACCGGGAGGCGGCACCCGACCCCGAGACCCTGGTGGCCTGGTACACCGGCTACCAGGTGCCGGTCAGTGCCCTGCAATACTGGCTGCGTGGCCTCGCCGCGCCGGACCAGGACGTGGAGGCGCTGGCGCTGGACCCGGCCGGCCGGCCCGAGCGTCTGGTTCAGGCCGGCTGGGAAGTGGTCTACCGGGACTGGACCGAGGTCAATGGCCTGCCCATGCCAAGGCGGCTGGACATCGCCCGCGGCGATGACCATGTCCGGGTGGTGATCCGCGACTGGAGCCTGGAGCCGTGAGCGGCGCCGGCACGGACTGGTCCCGCGGCTGGCCCGCACCGGCCAAGCTCAACCTGTTTCTGCACATCCTCGGCCGGCGGCCCGATGGCTACCACGAGCTGGAAACCGCCTTCCAGCTGTTGGACCGGGGCGACGAGCTGGCCTTCCGGGTGCGCGCCGATGGTGCTATCCGCCGGCTCGGCGGCCTGGCCCACGTGCCCGAGGCGGAGGACCTGGTGGTGCGGGCGGCGCGCCTGCTGCAGCAAGCCGCCGGCACCCGGCTGGGGGCCGATATCCACCTGGACAAGCGCCTGCCCGATGGGGGCGGCCTGGGTGGCGGCAGCTCCAATGCCGCCACCGTCCTGCGGGCGCTGAACCGGCTCTGGGGGGCGGGCCTGAGCGAGGATGCCCTTGCGGAACTCGGGCTGAAACTGGGGGCCGATGTGCCGGTCTTCGTGCGCGGGCACACCGCCTGGGCGCAGGGCGTGGGCGAGCAGCTCACCCCTATCGAGACGCCGCCGCACTGGTTCCTGGTGGTGCATCCGGGCTGTGCCGTCTCCACCGCAGCGGTGTTCTCCGCGGAGGGTTTGACAAGGGACAGCGCTCCGAGCACAATATCGGCCCTTCGCGCCGGGAGGGTCCGCAATGACTGCGAGGCCTGGGTGCGTGCCCGCTACCGGGCAGTGGACGTGGCGCTCGTCTGGCTGTCGCGGTTTGCGCCGGCGCGGCTGACCGGCACGGGGGCCTGCGTCTTCGCGGCTTTTGCCGAGGAGGCCCAGGCGCAGCAAGCGCTGGACGAAATGCCGGCGGCGTGGCAGGGTATAGTGGCACAGGGTGTCGCGCACTCACCCCTGCTGCAGCGGCTGCAGGCCGAACAGGACAGTGCAGGTCGGAGCACTCCGGTCTAGCCGATTACTGATCGGCGCAAGTCAACAACTGGGGCGTCGCCAAGCGGTAAGGCACGGGTTTTTGGTATCCGCATTCCCAGGTTCGAATCCTGGCGCCCCAGCCATTTTTCCCTTCCCGCGAGCAGCCGGCTTAACCGGACCGCAACCGCAACGGGGTAGTGCGCTGTGAATGACAACGGACGCATGATGGTGTTTGCGGGTAACTCCAACCCGCAGCTTGCCGAGTCCATTGCTGAACATCTCAAGATCCGCCTGGGCCACGCCGTGGTCGGTCGCTTCAGCGACGGCGAGGTGATGGTCGAGATCAACGAGCACGTGCGCGGCAAGGACGTCTTCGTCGTCCAGTCCACCTGCGCACCCAGCAACGACAACCTCATGGAGTTGCTGGTCATCGTCGACGCGTTGCGTCGCTCCTCCGCTGCCCGCATCACCGCGGTTATCCCTTACTTCGGCTACGCTCGCCAGGACCGGCGCCCGCGCTCCCAGCGCGTGCCCATCACTGCCCGCCTGGTGGCCAACATGCTGGAGGCGGCCGGGGTCAACCGCGTGCTCACCGTGGACCTGCACGCCGACCAGATCCAGGGCTTTTTCAACATTGCCGTGGACAACGTCTACGCCTCGCCGATGCTGCTGGGCGATATCTGGCGCCAACTCTACCCGCGCAAGATCGTCGTCTCGCCCGACGTGGGCGGCGTGGTGCGCGCCCGGGCCATCGCCAAGCGCCTGGACGACGCCGACCTGGCGATCATCGACAAGCGCCGGCCGCGGGCCAACGAATCCAAGGTCATGAACATCATCGGCGATGTGCAGGACAAGACCTGCATCATCGTCGACGACATTGTCGACACCGCCGGCACCCTGTGCGAGGCCGCCAAGGTGCTGAAGGACAAGGGTGCGTTCAAGGTGGTGGCCTACATCACCCACCCGGTGCTGTCCGGCAATGCCATCAGCCGCATCAGCGAGTCCCATCTGGACGAGTTGGTGGTGAGCAACACGATCCCGCTGGGCAGCGAGGCGCAGTCCTGCGACAAGATCCGCCAGCTGTCCATGGCCGACATCCTGGCCGAGACCATGCGCCGGGTCAGCCAGGACGAGTCGGTCAGCGAGCTGTTCGTGGAGTAACACCGGTTTCAAACGCGGGGCCGCCTCCGGGGCGGCTCTTTACCACAAGCCGCCGAACCTGGTCGCGGGGGAGGCGGTATTTTGTATGGAGAGGACCCATGTCTGCCATTGAAATGAAACTCGACGCCGAGCTGCGTACGGAGACAGGGAGAGGTGCGAGCCGCCGCCTGCGCCGTGCGAAGCGTGTGCCCGCCATCATTTACGGCGGCCACAAGGATCCGAAGGCCATCACGCTGAACCTGCTGCAGCTGGACCGGCTGATGCAGGAGGAGGCCTTCTACTCCCAGATCCTGACCATCACCGTGGACGGCACCCAGGAGCAGGCCATCGTCAAGGACCTGCAGCGCCACCCCTTCAAGCCGCTGGTCGAGCACGTCGACCTGCAGCGCGTGGTGGCCAATGAGAAGGTGCACACCGGCGTGCCGGTGCACTTCATCAACGAGGACAAGGCGCCTGGCATCAAGTCCGGCGGCATCATCCACCACGATGCCAACGAGATCCAGATCGCCTGCCTGCCCAAGGACCTGCCCGAGTACCTGGAGGTGGATGTCGCCGAGCTGGAGCTGGGCAAGTCCATCCACCTGTCCGAGGTGCCGCTGCCGGCCGGGGTCGAGATCCCGGAGCTGGCCCAGGGCGAGGACCACGACCACCCGGTGGTCTCCATCCACGCCAGCCGGAAGTCCAAGACCGGCGAGGGCGACGAGGAGGCCGAGGGCGAGGACGGTGAAGAGGCCGCCGAGGACTGATCCTCCGGCCCTCGAAAGGGGGTGCCCATGACTGACAGCCCTCAGCCTATTCAGCTGATCGTCGGCCTGGGCAACCCCGGCGATCGTTACGCGGGAACCCGGCACAACGCCGGGTTCTGGCTGTTGGACGAGCTGCTGCGCCGCCACGGCGGCGCGCTGCGGCCGGAGCGGCGCTATCACGCCGACCTGGCCACCCTCCATCTGGGTCCGCACCAGTGCAAGCTGCTGCGCCCGCAGACCTACATGAATCGCAGTGGCCAGGCCGTGGGCGCCTACGCCCAGTTCTTCCGCCTGCCACCGGAAGCCATCCTGGTGGTCCACGACGAGATCGACCTGCCTCCGGGCAAGGTCAAGCTCAAGCGCGGCGGTGGCCATGGGGGCCACAACGGCCTGCGCGACATCATCCGGGCCCTGGCCAACCAGCGCGGCTTCTGCCGCGCCCGCGTTGGGGTCGGTCACCCGGGGCACCGGGACGAGGTGGTGCCCTACGTGCTGTCGCGCCCCGCGCCGGATGAGCGCCGGGCCATCGACGATGCGGTGGATGACCTGGCCGACTGCGTGGAGTGGCTGTTGGCCGGCGACTGGGATCGGGCCTGCCAGCGGCTGCACTCCCGCGACTGAGCGGGCCGGACCACCTCCCCGACGGAGAGTACTATGGGTTTCAAATGCGGAATCGTGGGGCTGCCCAACGTGGGCAAGTCCACGCTGTTCAATGCGCTCACCCAGGCGGAGATCCCCGCCGAGAACTACCCCTTCTGCACCATCGACCCCAACGTGGGCGTGGTGCCGGTGCCTGATCCACGGCTGGACAAGCTGGCCGAAATCGTCAAGCCGGAGAAGGTCATCCCCACCACCATGGAGTTCGTCGATATCGCCGGGCTGGTGGCCGGGGCCAGCAAGGGGGAGGGCCTGGGCAACCAGTTCCTGGCCCACATCCGCGAAACCGACGCGGTGGCCCAGGTGCTGCGCTGTTTCGAGGACGATGACGTCCACCACGTGGACGGCCGGGTGGACCCGCTATCTGATGCCGAGACCATCAACACCGAGCTGGCGCTGGCCGACCTGGAGACGGTGGAGAAGGCGCTGAGCCGGGTGGAGCGCCAGACCAAGAGCGGCGACAAGCAGGCCATTGCCAAGCGCGACGTCCTTGCCCGGGTGCGCGATGGTCTGGGGGAAGGGCAGTCGGTGCGCAGCCTGGGGCTGAGCGAGGATGACCGGGCGCTGATCGCCGATCTGCACCTGATCACCATCAAGCCGCTGATGTACATCGCCAACGTGGCCGAGGACGGCTTCGAGGACAACCCGTTACTCGACAAGGTCCGCGAGTTGGCCGAGGCCGAGGGTGCCGAGGTGGTGGCGGTCTGCGCGGCCATCGAGGCGGAGCTGGCCGCGCTGGACGAGGACGACAAGCAGGAGTTCCTGGCCGAGTACGGCCTGGAGGAGCCGGGTCTGAACCGGGTGATCCGCTGCGGCTACCAACTCCTGGGCCTGCAGACCTTCTTCACCGCCGGCAAGAAGGAGGTGCGCGCCTGGACGGTGCGCCAGGGCGCCAGCGCGCCGGAGGGTGCGGGCCGGATCCACACTGATTTTCAGCGCGGTTTCATTCGCGCCGAGGTCACCGGTTACGACGACTTCGTCGCCTGCAACGGCGAGCAGGGGGCCAAGGAGGCGGGCAAACTGCGCCTCGAGGGCAAGGATTACATCCTCGCCGAGGGCGACGTGGTCCACTTCCGTTTCAACGTCTGACTGTCGGGGCGTCATCCTCCGGCTGTTCCGGCCGGGCGTTGATGGGATAGCTGTGCGTCGGGCCGCGGAAGGGCTGGATCAGCATGCGGTCCAGGCGCAGATCGCCGGGCTGGCGGAAGAGGTTGATCCCCAGCGTCATGCCCAGGTGGCCGTCCCGCGGCTGGGCGCGGTAAGTGCCCAGCAGCCGGTCCCACCAGGGCAGGTTGAAGCCGAAGTTGGAGTTGGTCTCGTTGGGGTGCCAGGAGTGGTGCACCCGGTGCATGTCCGGGGTCACCACCACCCAGCGCAGCGCGCGGTCCAGGCGGCTCGGCAGCCGGACGTTGCCGTGATTGAACATGGAGGTGGCATTCAGCAGCACCTCGAACAGCAGCACGGCCACCGCCGGTGCCCCGATGGCCACGATCACGCCTGCCTTGATGACCATGGAGAGCAGGATCTCCAGCGGGTGAAAGCGCAGCCCGGTGGTGACATCGAACTCCAGGTCGGTGTGGTGCATGCGGTGCAGGCGCCAGAGGGCGGGGATGGCGTGGAACATCACGTGCTGGGCCCAGATGGCGAAATCCAGCAGGATGATGCTCAGCACCACCACCAGCCAGAAGGGCCAGTCCAGCAGGTGGAATAGCCCCCAGCCCTGGGCCTCGGCGAACAGCGCGATGCCCACCGCCGCGGCGGGGAAGACCAGCCGGACGGCAATGCTGTCGACGACGATGATCCCCAGGTTGTGCGGCCAGCGGCGGCCGCGGCCGATGGCCTGGGCGCGGCGGGGCGCGAGGATCTCCCAGGCCGCCATCAGCGCAAAGATGCCGGCGAAGGCGGTCATGCGAATCAACGGCTCCTGCGCCATCAGCCAGTCCATCGGGTACTCTCCGCGTTGCGTTATCCGGGGTGCATGCCGGTCCCAGAATAAGCGGCGCCCCTGTTCTTGCCAACGACCTGATCCGCAGGAGTGGGAATGAATCACCAAGCCGACGTTACGGACGAGCGCCTGCTGCAGCTCGAGGAGAAGCAGGCGTACCAGGAGCACACCATCGGTGAGCTGGATGCCGTGATCTACCGGCAACAGCAGCAGCTCGACCGGCTCGAGCGCCGCTGCCGGGAATTAACCGGGCTGGTGGAGCGCCTGGCCCGCCAGCAGGGGGCGGGCGAGGGCTTTGACCCCGAACAGGAGCGGCCACCCCATTACTAGCGCGGGCATGCCAAACCGCCCACACTCCCCTAGAATGTAGCGCTGACAACTTCATTGCCGGCGCCCGCCGGGAAGGGCGGGGCCGTGCCAGGGAACACAGGAAAGGCTTGGGGATAACATGAAGATCACTATTTTCGGGACGGGTTACGTCGGTCTGGTCACCGGTGCCTGCTTCGCCGAGGCCGGCAACGATGTGCTGTGCGTCGACATCGACGAGGACCGCATCGCGCAGCTCAACGATGGCGATGTGCCCATCTACGAGCCCGGCCTGGAGGACATGCTGGCCTGCAACATGGACGAAGGCCGGCTCCGCTTCACCACCGACGCGGCCGAGGGCGTGGCCCACGGGCAGTTCCAGTTCATTGCCGTGGGCACCCCACCCGACGAGGATGGCTCCGCGGACCTCCAGCACGTGCTGGCCGTGGCCCGCACCATCGGCGAGCACATGGATGACTACCGGGTGGTGGTCAACAAGTCCACCGTGCCCGTGGGCACCGCGGACCGGGTGCACGCCGCGGTGCTTGAAGCCCTGGAGGCCCAGGGCCTGGACGTGGACTTCGACGTGGTCTCTAACCCGGAGTTTCTCAAGGAAGGGGACGCCATTGATGACTTCATGAAGCCGGACCGGATCATTGTTGGCGCGGAACGGCCCGGTGCGGTGGAGCTGATGCGTGACCTCTACGCCCCGTTCAACCGCAACCATGAGCGGCTGATCTTCATGGACGTGCGCTCGGCGGAGCTGACCAAGTACGCCTCCAACGCCATGCTGGCTACCAAGATCAGCTTCATGAACGAACTGTCCAACCTGGCCGAGCGGCTGGGCGCGGACATCGAGGAGGTGCGCCGCGGCATGGGCTCCGACCCGCGGATCGGCTACCACTTCATCTACCCCGGCTGTGGCTACGGCGGTTCCTGCTTCCCCAAGGACGTGCAGGCGCTGGCCCGCACCGCCCGCGAGGCCCACTATGAACCGGAGCTGCTGGACGCCGTCGAGGCCGTGAACCACCGCCAGAAGCGCCACCTGGTGCGCCGCATTCGCCACCACTTCGACGACAACCTGGAGGGGCTGACCTTCGCCCTCTGGGGCCTGGCCTTCAAGCCCAACACCGACGACATGCGCGAGGCACCGTCGCGGGTCATTATGGAAGCGCTGTGGGATGCCGGGGCCCGGGTCCAGGCCTATGACCCGGAGGCCCAGGACGAGGCGGCCCGCCTCTACCCCGACGAGTCGGCGCTGGAGCTCTGCGGCAGCCCCTACGACGCCCTGGAGGGTGCGGATGCGCTGATCATCTGCACGGAGTGGCAGGTCTTCCGCAGCCCCGACTTCGAGCGGGTCCAGCGGCTGCTGCGCGAGCCGCTGATCTTCGACGGCCGCAACCTCTACGACCCGGAGAAGATGCTGGCGGCCGGGTTCGTCTATTACGGCATCGGCCGGGGCGAGAGCGTGGACACCCTGATCTGAGGCGGGCATGCTCGATACCTCCAAGTCATCGCTGACCGAACTGCCGGCCTGGCAGACGTTGGGAGCCTGTGCCCGCGACCTGCGGGGCTGGCGCCCGCCGCTGCAGGGCGATGCCGGGGAGCGGCGCTTCCGCCGTTTCAGCCTCCACCTGGACGGCCTGTTCCTGGATTACTCCCGTCAGCCGCTGGATGAGCCGGCGCGCGAGTTGCTCCTGGAACTGGCCCGGGAGCGGGGGCTGCCGGAGCAGATGCGCGCGCTGTTCGCCGGTGAGCCGGTGAATGCCACCGAGGAGCGTCCGGCGCTGCACACCCTGTTGCGGGCGCCGGACGGCCCGCCGGTGATGGTCAACGGCCAGGATGCCCGGGCGGCGGTGCACACGGAGCTGGAGCGCATGGATCGCTTCGTCGACCGGGTGCACCAGGGTCTGCTGCACGGCTGGGACGAGCGGCCGTTCACCGACGTGGTCAACCTGGGCATCGGGGGCTCGGAGCTGGGCGCGGCCATGGCGGTCCAGGCCCTGTCCCGGTACCGGCCGTCCGCGGCGCCGCGCGTCCACTTCGTCTCGGGCTCCGACGGCGTCCAGCTGGAGGACCTCATTCGGCGCCTGGACCCGGCCACCACGCTGTTCATCGTTGCCTCCAAGTCCTTCGGCACCCAGGAGACCCTGCTCAACGCCCGCGCCGCGTTGCACTGGCTGGAGACCTGCGCGCCGGAGGGCGCCCACCTGGCGCGCCATTTCGTCGGGGTATCGGCCAACGACCGTGCCATGGCCCGGTTCGGTATTCCGGAAGAGCAGCGCTTCGCCGTCTGGGACTGGGTCGGCGGGCGCTATTCGGTGGCCTCGGCCATGGGGCTGCCGGTGGCGCTGGCCCTGGGCATGGCGCCGTTCCGGGCCCTGCTCGACGGGATGCACGCGATGGACCGGCATTTCGAGGAGGCGCCCCTGCCGGTCAACCTGCCCGTGATCGCCGGCCTGTTGCAGGTCTGGTCGATCAACTTCCTGGGGGCGCACGCCCACTGCGTGCTGCCCTACCATCAGCGCCTGGCCCGGCTGCCCGCCTGGCTGCAGCAGCTGGAGATGGAGAGCCTGGGCAAGCGGGTAGACACCCAGGGCAGGCCGCTGGACTACCATACCGGCGCCGTGGTGTTCGGTGAGACCGGTTTTCACGCCCAGCACTCCTTTGCCCAACTGCTGTTCCAGGGGCATTGCCCGGTGGCGGTGGACTTTCTGGTAAGCCGGGAGGACGCCTCCGGCGTGGCGCTGGCGCACGGCATGGCGCAGGCCCAGGCGCTGGGCCAGGGTCGGGCGCTGATGACCGGCCGGGATCGTGCCACCCTGGCCGAAGAGATGATCCGGGCCGGGGTGCCGGAGGCGCGCCGCCAGGCGCTGCTGGCCCACCGTGAGATTCCGGGTGGGCGGCCGAGCAACACCCTGGTCTTCCCCCGGCTGGACCCCTACAACCTGGGCCGGCTGATCGCCTACTACGAGCACCGGACCTTCGTGCAGGCGGCCATCTGGGGGATCAACCCCTTCGACCAGTGGGGTGTGGAACTGGGCAAGGCGCTCACCCGCCACCTGCTCCCCGCCCTGAACGGCGAGGCCGACCCGGACCCGGCGCTGGATGCCAGCACCCTTGGCTTGCTGCGCATTCTGCGGGATCAGACCTGATCGCCGCCGGGCGCGTGCAGAGGCTCAGCGCGCCAGGGCCTGCCGGCCGGCGTAGTCGCGGGCGAATTGCCACGCCACCCGGCCGCTGCGTGAGCCCCGGCCCAGGGCGTAGCGCAGCGCCTCCGCCCGCACCGCTTCCGGGTCGTCCACCGTCGCGCCCAACCGCTCCAGCCAGCTGAACACGATGGTCAGGTAGGCCTCCTGGTCGAACGGGTAGAAGGACAGCCACAGCCCGAAGCGCTCCGACAGCGAGATCTTCTCCTCCACCGCCTCGCCGTGGTGGATCTCGCCATCCACCATCCGGCTCTGTTCGTTCTCCGACAGGTATTCCGGCAGCAGGTGGCGGCGGTTGGAGGTGGCGTAGATCAGCACGTTCTCCGGCGCGACACTGATGGACCCGTCCAGTGCCGCCTTCAGCGCCTTGTAGCCGGGGTCGTCCGCCTCGAAGGAGAGGTCATCGCAGAACAGGATGAAGCGCTCCGGGCGCTCGGCCAGCTGCTCCAGCAGCAGCGGCAGGTCGGGCAGGTGGTAGCGGTCCAGTTCCACCAGGCGCAGCCCCTCGTCGCCGTAGCGGGTGAGCAGTGACTTGACCAGCGACGACTTGCCGGTGCCGCGCGAGCCCCAGAGCAGGGCGTTGTTGGCGGGCAGGCCGCGCACGAACTGCCGGGTGTTGCGATCCAGCGCCTCCTGCTGTCGCGCCACCCCCTTCAGGGCCTCGGGCGGAATGCGGTGCGGGTGGCGCACCGGCACCAGGCCCGCCCGGTAGCCCTCGCGGCTCCAGCGCAGGGCGCGCACATCCGGCCAGGGGATCTCCGTGTCGGCCGGGAGCAGCGGCTCCAGGCGGTCGAGCACTTGTTCGGCGCGCTCCAGGAACTGATTCAGTCTGTCCATGGCGGCTCCTCTGGCAATGTGTGTCGGGGAGTTTGCCACACCTCCCCCAGTCGCGCGGCCTCCCCGAACCGCAGGGGCTCGGGGTGCGGCCCGGCAGGCGGTGACAGTCGGCGGGTGCCGTGTTGCAATGGGATAAAGCAGGAGGAACCACCGATGAGCCGTTACCACCCGGATGAACCGCGCCCCTGCGGTGCCTTCGTGACCGGCACCGACACCGGCATTGGCAAGACCGTGGTCGCCTGCGGGCTGGTGCGTGCCGCGCTGGACCGGGGGCTGGACACCGTGGCCCTCAAGCCGGTCTCCGCCGGCTGCGAGGAGACACCGGAGGGTCTGCGTAACGAGGATGCCGAGCGCCTGCGCCAGCTGTTCGACCCGCCGTTGCCTTACGACAAGGTCAACCCGGTGGCGCTGAAGGCGGCCGCCGCTCCCCACCTGGCCGCGGCCGAGGAGGGCATCCACATCCCGGTGGCCACCCTGGCGGCCCAGGCCCGGGCCTTTGCCCAGACCTCCGACTTCGTGGTGGTGGAGGGTGCCGGTGGCTGGCGGGTGCCGCTGGACGACCACCACACCATGGCCGACCTGGCCCTTTCCATGGACGTGCCGGTGGTGCTGGTGGTGGGCATTCGCCTGGGCTGCCTCAACCACGCCCTTTTAACGGCCGAGGCGGTGCGCCGGGACGGCCTGCCGCTGGTCGGTTGGGTGGCCAGCCGGGTGGATCCGGATGACCCGCGGGCCGATGCCCAGGTGGAGAGCCTGCGCACGCGGTTGCAGGCCCCGTTGCTGGGGGATCTCCCCTGGATGGACGAACCGACCCCTGAGGCGGTGGCCGACCGGTTGGACATGGGCCCGTTGCTGGCCTGCGACTGATGATGTCGCACCAATTTGTGACGTAGAAGGGAAAATCTCGCTACACCCCCCTACCTTTACTCCCCTCGTTCCTGGTCTATGCTTCAGGAAAATGCCCGACAAGAAGATCGGGTAATTGAAAGCGGTCTGCAGCACCGTGACGCCACCGGCTCTAAACCACATCAACCATAAAGCCGGCAGGGCAACAAACACCCGGAGGGGGTCGGAGGATGAAAGCAGCTCTCTTGCTGTGCGGCGTCGGGCTGACTGGGTTCAGTTCGACGGCACTGGGCGGTTTCTCTGCGCTGAACATGCCCCGCGGTCCCACATCCCTCAGTCAGGATGTGTACGACCTGCATATGTTGGTCTTCTGGATCTGCGTGGCGATTGGGGTGCTGGTCTTCGGGGCCATCTTCTATTCCATATTCGCCCACCGGAAGTCCCGGGGGGTCAAGCCGGCCCAGTTCTCCCACAGCACGCGTCTGGAAGTGGTCTGGACGGTGATCCCCTTCGTCATCCTGATCGGCATGGCGGTGCCGGCCACCAAGGTACTGCTGGACATGGAGGATGTGTCCGACTTCGACCTCACGGTCAAGGTCACCGGCTACCAGTGGATGTGGCACTACGAGTACATGGACGGTGAGCCCGAGGGCACCGAGTTCTACAGCGCCATGGACCGTGATACCCGCCTGGCCCGCATTCGCGCCGATGGCCTGACCCCCCGTGACGTGGACAACTACCTGCTGGAGGTGGACAACCCGCTAGTGCTGCCGGCGGGCCAGCGGGTGCGTTTCCTGCTTACCTCCAACGACGTGATCCATTCCTGGTGGGTGCCCGAGTTCGGCTGGAAGAAGGACACTATCCCCGGGTTCGTCAACGAGGCCTGGGTGCAGGTGGACGAGCCGGGTGTCTACCGGGGGCAGTGCGCCGAGCTCTGCGGGCGTGACCACGCCTTCATGCCCATCGTTGTGGTGGTCAAGGAGGAGGAGGACTACCTGGCCTGGGTGGAGGAGCAGGTGAACGGCGCGCCCGGCGAGGCGCAGCTTGCCCTGCCCGGGGTGCCGGAGGTGCCGCGCCCGGGTGAGACCACGGTGGAGGGCCTGCTGGCCAACCTGAACGATGACACGCCCAGGGCGACCGTGCCCGAGGCTCGCGGGGGGGAGCGCTAAATGAGTATCACGGTCTCCGAACTGGACTACGACGATCACAAGCCCCAGCGTTTTCTGGACCGCTGGGTGCTGACCACCAGCCACAAGGACATCGGCACCCTCTACCTGGTCTTCTCGCTGGCGATGTTCTTCATCGGCGGTGCCATGGCCATGGTGATCCGGGCCGAGCTGTTCCAGCCCGGGCTCAGCCTGGTGGATCCCCACTTCTTCAACCAGATGACCACCATGCACGCCCTGATCATGATCTTCGGGGCGGTCATGCCGGCCTTCGTGGGGCTGGCCAACTGGTTGATCCCGATGCAGATCGGGGCGCCGGACATGGCGCTGCCGCGGATGAACAACTGGAGCTTCTGGCTGCTTCCCTTCGCCTTCCTGATGTTGCTGGCGACGTTGGTGATGCCCGGGGGCGGGCCCGCCTCCGGGTGGACGCTCTATCCGCCGCTGTCGTTGCAGACCGGGATGGCGCTGCCCTTTCTGATCTTCGCCATCCACGTGGCCGGGCTGTCCTCGATCATGGGGGCGATCAACATCATCGCCACCATCCTCAACCTGCGGGCACCGGGCATGACCCTGATGAAAATGCCCCTGTTCGTCTGGACGTGGCTAATCACCTCGTTCCTGCTGATCGCGGTGATGCCGGTGCTGGCCGGCGCGGTGACCATGCTGCTCACCGACGCCTACTTCGGCACCAGCTTCTTCTCGGCCGCCGGCGGCGGTGACCCGGTGATGTACCAGCACATCTTCTGGTTCTTCGGGCACCCCGAGGTCTACATCATGATCCTGCCGGCCTTCGGCATCGTCTCGGCGATCATCCCGGCCTTCGCCCGCAAGCCGCTGTTCGGTTATGCCTCCATGGTCTACGCGACGGCGGCCATCGCCTTCCTGTCGTTCATCGTCTGGGCGCACCACATGTTCACGGTGGGCATGCCCACCGCCGGCATCCTGTTCTTCATGTACGCCACCATGCTGATCGCCGTGCCCACCGGGGTGAAGGTGTTCAACTGGGTGGCCACCATGTGGCGCGGGGCCATGACCTTCGAGACGCCCATGCTCTTCAGCATCGCCTTCGTGGTGCTGTTCACCATCGGCGGGCTGTCCGGGATCATGCTGGCCATCGCCCCGGCGGACTTCCAGTACCACGACACCTACTTCGTGGTGGCCCACTTCCACTACGTACTGGTTACCGGCTCGGTGTTCGCCATCTTCGCCGCCGTCTACTACTGGATCCCGAAGTGGACGGGGGTGATGTACAACGAATTCCTGGGCAAGGTCCACTTCTGGCTGTCGGTGGTCTCGGTGAACGTACTGTTCTTCCCCCAGCACTTCCTGGGGCTGGCCGGCATGCCGCGCCGCACCGCCGACTACGCCCTGCAGTTCGCCGAGTGGAACATGATCTCCTCCATCGGCGGCTTCGCCTTCGGGGCCACCCAGCTGCTGTTCCTCTACATCGTCATCAGGTGCATGCGGGGCCAGGGTGAGCCGGCGCCGGCGCGGTCCTGGGAGGGGGCCGAGGGGCTGGAGTGGGAGCTGCCCTCACCGGCACCGCACCACACCTTCGCCAAACCCCCGGTGATCAAATGAGCCGGGGTGTTTGGACCCATGCAGGAGGGTATGTGAACCAACCGCGACGTCGGATGGACAAGGCCACCCGCCGCCGGGTCTTCATCACGGTGGGCATTCTGGCGGCGATCGTCTTCGGGCTCTATCTCTACACGGTCATTAGCCATGTACGTGCGTGAACAGATCCGTCACTGGCCGCTGGTCACCAAACTGCTGGTGGTCTGCGCGCTGATGTTCGCCTTCGGTTACGCGATGGTGCCCATCTACCGGGTGGTTTGCGAGATCACCGGCCTGAACGGCTACCTGGATGCCGGGCCCCGCGAGGCCGCCGCCGCGGTGGACCGGGTGGATACCAGTCGGAAGGTGACCGTCCAGTTCGTCGGGCAGATCAACGGCAACGGGCCCTGGGAGTTCCGGCCGACGGAACGCAGCATGGAGGTGCACCCGGGCGAGATCTACACCACCACCTATTACGCGGCCAACAAGACCGGTGAGGCGCGGGCCGGGCAGGCCAGCTACAACATGACACCGGGCACGGCCGCGCGCTACTTCGCCAAACCCGACTGTTTCTGCTTCACCCGCCAGGACTTCGCGGCCGAGGAGGGGCGCAAGATGCCGGTCACCTTCTTCATCGATCCGGACCTGCCGGAGGAGGTCAAGACGGTCACCCTCTCCTACACCCTGTTCGACCTTGGGGCGGACAGTTGACGGGGCACCCATAAAGAGGAGTACAAGCCCATGAGCACGGCGCACGGGGGGTATTACGTTCCGCACACCAGCTACTGGCCGATGGTCGGTTGTGTTGGGGTCATGGCGCTGGTGGGCGGGTTCGCGTCCTTTCTGGTGGGGGCTGGCTGGGGGTTGCCGGTATCACTGGTCGGGCTGGTGATCATCGTGTTGATGATGATCGGCTGGTTCGGCGATGTCATCCGGGAAAAGCGCCAGGGGCTGTACAACGACCAGATGGAGCGCTCTTTCCGCTGGGGCATGATCTGGTTCATCTTCTCCGAGGTGATGTTCTTCGGCGCCTTCTTCGGCGCACTGTTCTACGCCCGGGTGTTCTCCATTCCGTGGCTGGGTGGCGAAGACCCGGCCACCAGCCGTTTCATCTGGGACTCCGTGGCCCTGGCCTGGCCCACCGCTGGCCCCGGTTTCCTGGACCTCGACTTCCAGGTGATGGGGGCCTGGGGGCTGCCGGCCATCAACACGGCCATCCTGCTCACCAGTGGCGTCACCCTGACCATCGCCCACCACGCCATCAAGGAGGACCACCACCAACGGGTGGTCTGGGGTCTGGTGGGGACCATCGTGCTGGGGACGATCTTCCTCGGGATCCAGATGTACGAGTACGTCCACGCCTACCAGGACCTGAACCTGCGGCTGGACACGGGGATATACGGCTCCACGTTCTTCATGCTCACCGGCTTCCACGGCGTGCACGTGTTCATAGGCGCGGTGATGCTGGCGGTGATGCTGGTGCGGGTGCTGAAGCGCCACTTCACCGCCGATGACCACTTCGGTTTCGAGGCCGCCGCCTGGTACTGGCACTTCGTGGACGTGGTCTGGCTGATCCTGTTTGTCTTCGTGTACGTGCTCTGAGGGGGCGGCGATGGGGGTGCGGTCTCAACCGGTCTGCAGGGGTGAGGGGTTGGGCACCACCAGCCCGCTGGCGATGGCGAGCAGCACCACGAGGAAGACCGCGACCGACAGCCCGATGCGCCAGGTGAGCGCCCGGACTACACGGCGCTGGTCGCTGCCGTCCCGGCTCAAGGCGAATGCAGCGGTGCCCAGGTTCCAGATGATGGCGACCAGGGCGACGACGACGGCGGACTTGAAGAGGATGGTGGCCATGGGGTGCAACGGCTCCCTGTGGGCAGAAGTTGACCGCCAGTATAGGAAATCATGACCGGCTCTGCGCCCATGTTCGCCGGTGGTATGCGGGTCGGGCCCTACCGGTTCCGCCCGGGGCTCTGGCCCACGCTGGCCTTTCTGGTCCTGCTCCCGGTGTTGGTGAGCCTGGGCTTCTGGCAACTGGACCGCGCTGGTGAGCGCCAGGCCGCTCTGGATGCCCTGGCCGAGGGGGAACAGGCGCCGGTGGTGGCCCTGCAGCGGGAACAGCCGCCCTACGAGGCGGTACGCCACCACCGGGGCCGCGCCCCGGGTGCTCCGCTCACTGACCAGGTGTTCCTGGTGGACAACCAGGTGCATCAGGGGCAGGGGGGCTACCGGGTGCTGCAGCCCTGGCTGCTGGACGGCAGCGACACCGTGCTGCTGGTGGACCGGGGCTGGGTGGAAGCGCCCGGCGGGCGCACCGACCTGCCGGACCCGGAATGGCCCGGCTGGGGTGTGCTGGTCGAGGGGGTGATCGACAGCGGCCCCTCGGTGGGCCTGCGGCTGGGCGAGCCGGCGGAGGAGCATGAGCGCTGGCCGCGGCGTTTGCAGTACCTGGACTACGACTACGTGGCGGAGCAATTGGACCGCCCGGTGGTGCCCTACCTGCTGCGCCTCAACCCGGAGCACCCGGCGGCATTGACGCAGGACTGGCAACCCAGCGCCTTGCCGCCGGAGCGACATCAGGGCTACGCCCTGCAGTGGTTCGGGCTTTCGGCGGCCCTGGTGGTGATTTGGCTGGTGGTAAACCTGAAGCGGGAACGCGATGACGGAAGATAAGTCCCTTGCCCCGGCACCCGGCCGGGGGCGCTGGCAGTTGCTGGGCATCGCCCTGCTGTTCTTCGGGCCCATCGCCGTGGCCTGGTTGCTGGTGCTGAGCGACTGGCGGCCCGGCAGCCTGGGCAACCACGGCCAGTTCGTCGATCCGCCGGAACCGGTGGCCGCGGCGAGCCTGGCGCAGGAGGACGGCAGCCCTCTGCCGGAGCGGGAACTGCGCGGTCGCTGGAGCATGATGCTGGTGGCGGACGGTCCCTGTGACGAGGCCTGTCAGTCGGTGCTGGATACCCTGGTGCGGGTGCGCGTGGCCCTGAACCACGAGGCGGACCGGGTGCAGACCCTGTTGGTGTTGCCGGAGGGCGCCGAACGACCCGCGCTGAACGGCCTGGGCGAGACGGACAGCCTGCGCCTGCTGCGCCACGGGGCAGAGGGGTTTGCACCGGCAGGCGAGAGCGGCAGCGAGGGGGTGCGGGTGCACCTGGTGGACCCGGCCGGCGAGCGGATGATGGCCTATCCGCTGCCCCTGGATGGCAGCGGCGTGCTGTCTGACGTGCGCCGCCTGTTGCGCGCCACGGACCGCGAGGCTGAACGCCGCCGCGGGGAGGGGACGTGATGGGCCGCACACGCTTCCAGCGGCTGGCGCTGCTGCTCACCGTCTGGACCTTCATGGTGGTGGTGGTCGGCGCCACCGTGCGGCTGATGGATGCCGGCCTGGGCTGTCCGGACTGGCCCGGCTGCTACGGGTTGCTGACCGTACCGCAGAGCGAGCAGGCCATCGCCCAGGCGAATCTCGCCTTTCCCGAACGCCCGGTGGAAGTGGCCAAGGGCTGGTGGGAGATGGGCCACCGGTACGTGGCGGGGCTGCTGGGGTTGATGATCCTGGCGCTGGCCATTCTCGCCTGGCGCCGTCGCCACGACCCGGAGCAACCGGTGGCACTGCCGGTCGCGCTGCTGTTCGTGGTGCTGTTCCAGTCGGTGCTCGGCGCCTGGACGGTGACTTGGCAGCTGAAGCCCATCGTGGTGGTCGCGCACCTCCTGGGTGGCATGACCGTGCTGGCCATGCTCTGGTGGACCTGGCTGCGGAGTCGACGGGTCGGGATGTCACTACGGGTGCCGGAGGTCAGTGGCACCATGCGCGCGGCCGGCGTCCTGGTGCTGGTGGCGGTGGCGGCGCAGATCGCCCTCGGCGGCTGGGTGAGCGCCAACTATGCGGCGCTGGCCTGCACCGACTTCCCCACCTGCAACGGGGCCTGGTGGCCGCGGGCGGACTTCGGCGAGGCCTTTGTGCTTTGGCGCGGGCTGGGGGTCAACTACGAGTTCGGCATTCTGGACAACCCGGCTCGGGTGGCCATTCAACTGGCCCACCGTATCGGGGCCGTGGTGGTGGTGGGGCTGGTGGCCGCCTTCGCCATCGGTCTGCTCCGGGCCAGTGACCATCCGGGGCTGCGCCGGGGCGCCGGCTGGATGCTGGCACTGGTCGGGGTGCAGTTCATCATCGGGGCCGCCAACGTGCTGTTGTCGCTGCCCCTCTGGCTGGCCGCCGCCCATACGGCCGGGGCGGCGCTGTTGCTGCTGGCCACAGTTAATGTCATTCACCTGCTTTTTGCCCCCGCGGCGCGCCGAGCGTCTGCGGGGGCGTGGGCCCGTTCACCGGTCACGCCGGGCAGCGGGACCCTGCAACAGCCATCGGGTTAGGTTAGACCATTGGGTTGGGGGATTGCCATGAAGAGTCGCGCGGAGAGTTTGCAGCAGGCGATAGCCCCGGTGGCGGGGGTGCAGGCCCATTGGCGGGACTACCTGGCCCTGACCAAGCCGAGGGTGGTTGTGCTGATGGTGTTCACCGCCATCGTCGGCATGTTCCTGGCCAGCCCGGGCCAGGTGCCCTGGGTTGCGCTCACCGTCGGTAGTCTGGGTATCGCGTTGGCCGCAGGCTCCGCCGCCGCGCTTAACCACCTGGCGGACCAGCGGATCGATGCCATCATGGCGCGGACCCGTAACCGGCCACTGCCCACCGGGCACTTGCGCCCGCTGCAGGTGCTGGCCTTCGCTGCCCTGCTGGGCGTGGTCGGGCTGGGGATGCTGGCGGCGTGGGTCAATCCCCTGACCGCCGTGCTGACCTTTGCCTCGCTGATCGGTTATGCATTGGTCTACACCCTCTACCTCAAGCGGGCGACGCCGCAGAACATAGTGATCGGGGGTGCGGCGGGCGCGGCCCCGCCGCTGCTGGGCTGGACGGCGGTGACCGGCAGCGTGGACGCCCATGCGCTGCTGCTGTTCCTGATCGTCTTCGTCTGGACCCCGCCCCATTTCTGGGCCCTGGCGATCGCCCGGTTGAAGGATTACGAGCGCGCCGATGTGCCCATGCTGCCGGTGGTGTACGGCGAGCGTTTCACGCGCTGGCAGGTGCTGCTTTACACGGTGCTGTTGCTGGCGGTGAGTCTGCTGCCCTGGGCCACCTTCATGGGCGGCTGGCTCTACCTGGCGGCGGCGATCGGGCTGGGCGGCTGGTACCTGATGCTCAATATCCGCATGGTGACCGCGCCAGGCCCGCGCATCCCGATGCGCTCGTTCCGCTTCTCCATCATCTACCTGTTCGGTCTTTTCGCGGCCCTGCTGGTGGATCGCCAACTCCCGGTGCTGCTGGGCGCCTGATTCAGGGCGCCCAACGGCCATCCGGCAGGCGCACCGCCCCGGGCGGTACCCGGTTCAGCCAGTAGATCCAGGCCGGCCGGGGTGGCCCGTCCCGGGGGTGCGCCCGAACGATTTCGCGCCGGTACAGGCCGCGCCCGGGGTGGCTGGGGTCGACCCCCTCGTAGGCATCCAGGACGGGCAACAACGGCGCCGGACGGAGCAGGGTGAGCAGTTGGCCGTGGATGCGGCTTTGGCCGCGGGTGGCGGGGATGGCGCCCGGGAAGTCGCCCAGATCGAGCAGTTCGCCGCGCACCCGGGCGATGGGCCCCGGGCGGGCGTGTTGCGAAAGCGCGTTTTGCACCGTCGGGTCCAGTGCACCGTGGATCAGCGTGCCGTAGACGAACAGTTCGCGCGGTCTCATAAGCGGTAACGGTCGTGGTTCAGTTCCCGTGGCGTTCGCCACGCTCCACCGCTTCCACCTCGCCACGGTGGAGCGTGACCACGCGGTAGAAGTGCTGCGGCCCGAAATCGTAAATCCACTCCTCCACCACCCGGTCCGGTCCGCCGTGCCAGGGGTTGCGGGGGTGGCCGCTGCTGCCCCGGCGGCGGACGGTCACCGAGGCGGGTTCGCCGCAGCGCGCCAGCAGTTCCAACTCGGTCATGTCCTGCTGGAGGTCGCGCGGCCGACAGGAGCCACTGCTGTCGGGGTGGAACCCGTACCCACCGGTGGAGATGTCGCGCAGGCGGCCCTGGCGGAACCGCAGGACCCGCATCAGCTGGTTGGGGCCGCGATTGTAGTACCAGACCTCTTCTTCAGCGATCCAGCCGCGACTCGGGATGTAGCTCGTCCAGACGTGGCTGATGTGGTCGGGTTCACCGCAGGCGGAGCGGACGTCGTATTCCCGGTCGCCGGTGGAGACCAGGCGCGACCCGCAGCGCATGCTGGCGTCCGCGGGCAGGGCCAGGGCCAGCAGGAGCAGCAGCCCGAGGGTAAGCAGCGCGGGCTGGCGGAGGGGCAGTCGGGGGGCGGGGTGGTCAGGCATATTCATCGATGCCCAGCGATGGCGGGTCCCGCGGCGCGCTGGGCGCGTCGTCGTCGGTGCGGTCGGAATCCCTTCTGGGGGACGCCTGGCGGGCGGTCGGCGGGCCGCTGGCCGTGCGCCGTTGGCCACCGGCCTCCGCGAACCGTTCGCCGCCGTGCTCCTGCTCGCGGTCTTCCTGTTCTTTGCGATGCACCCGGGGGTAGGGGCTGACGGCCAGCACCCCCTCGATGGTCGGCGGGGTGCGGGGCTTGGGCGCGTTGCGCACCGGATCCACCAGCGGTGGTACCTGAAGCATGGGACCCTCCCGGCGCGGCGCGCCTGTCACCTCATGCCATTCCCCTGAAGTTTAACTCAGGTGGCAAACCGGTTCAGTCCGGGTCCTCTTCCCATTCATCATCCCAGCCGTCGTCGCCATCATCCCACTCATCGTCCCATTCGTCGCCCCAGCCGTCGTCATCCGGGCCGGCCAGGCGCCGAGCCCGCTGCTGCAGGTAGGACTCGCGCATGAAGACGTAAGGGTCGGCGCCACTTTCTTCCATGATGCGGGTGGCGGGCAGGAGCCGGGCCCGGATGTCGACCACGTTGAGCGCAGCCAGCGACCAGCGTACGTCGCGCTCCTGGTCGGTCCAGTGCAGCGGGCCGGTGTATTCACGGGTCACGAACTGGACCCCAAGGCCGCTGGCGTCGCGGACGTTGCTGGGACCCAGGAAGGGCAGCACCAGGTAGGGCCCGGTGTCTACGCCCCAGGTGCCCAGGGTGAGACCGAAGTCCGTGCGTTGCCGCTCCAGGCCCATGGCGCCGGCCACGTCGAAGAGGCCGAGCAGGCCAAAGGTGGAGTTGAAGAGAAAGCGCAGTGTGCCCTCGGTGGCGGCACCGGCGTCGCCCTGCAGGCTGTGGTTGACCACGTTGACCGGCTCCCGCAGGTTGGCGAAGAAGTTGGTGACCCGGTTGCGCCCCGGCTCCGGAACCGTTTGCACGTAACCGGTGGCCACCGGCCGCGCCACGGTGCGGTCGAAGAACTCGTTGAAGGTGAACACCGCCCGGTTGTAACGCTCCAGCGGGTCGGCGGTGCCGGGGTCATCGTCCCAGTCATCCCAGTCCTCATCCCAGGCCTCATCGGCAAGGGTGGCATCGCCGCCTTCACCGGTGGGGTTGCTTGTGCCGGCTTCCGGCTCGGGCCCATTGCCATTACTGGCGCAGGCGCTGATCAGGAGCAGGGTGGCAAGCAGGGGCAGCAGACGGCAGGGCAGTCTCATAAGCGGCGGCGTCCATGTGGTGTCATCGGTGACCGGAAGGGGTGTTTCGGCTGGTGATCGCCGGCAGCTGCATGATACCCCAGGTGAGGACGGCTGCCAGCAATGCCATGACCAGAACGGGCACCCGGTGGCTGGTGTCCCGCTCCAGCCGGTAGATGGCCCCGGCGGCGGCCAGGTGGTGGTCGTCGGTGATATGGAACCGGCTTACCGGCGCCTGCGGGCCGTCGCGGACGGGGACATTCTCCCAGGGGGTGGGGCGGCCATCCGGGTCGCTCTCGCGCGCCACCCAAATACCCTCGTCGCTGGCCGCCCAGACGCGGTCCTGGTCGTCCACGGCCAGGTCCAGCACCCGGAAGCCGTGCTGCCCGGTGCCCAGGGCGTGCCAGCGCTGGCCCGGGGCCGCCTGCCACCAGGCGCCCCGGTCGCTACCCAGGATCACGCCGCCCTCGCGTGCCAGCAGGCTGAAACCGCGGGCGTTGCGGTGCAGGCCCTCGCGGTTGGGTTGCCAGTCGGCATCGGTGTGTTCACGGTACCAGGCCCCTTCGCCCACGGTGCCCACGTGGTCGCCGCCCTGGTGGTCGCGGGCGTAGTGATAGATGTGCACGCCGGGGGGCAGGCCGCGGCGGTGATCGGCCTGCCATTGGCCGTCGGTGCCGCGCCGGAACAGGCCCCGGTCGGGGCTGAGCAGGGTCAGGCTGTCAGGCAGGGGCTCGAACTGCAGCACCCAGAGGTCATCCGGGAGTCCGTCTTCTACCGGTTGCCAGTCCCGCCCGTCCGTGGAGTGGTAGACGCCGGCGATGGTGCCGGCGATCAGGCCATCGCCGTCCGGCCGCAGCCAGGTGATGGCGGGTAGCCCGGTGTTGTGCAGCTGCCAGTCGCCAGCGGGGCCGCGTTCCAGCACCGCGCCCGACTGCGCTCCGGCAAAAAAGCGGCCATCCGGGTGGGTGGCCAGCGCCATGAAGTGCTCGCTGGGATAGGGGCTGATGGCCACCCAATGCTGCCGTTCGCCGACCCAGGCGGTACCGGCCACGTAAAGGGCCAGCGCCACCAGGGCAGGGAGGGCGTAGTGGCGGGGGCTAAAGTTCATCGCCGGGAATCAGCTTGCCGGGGTTGAGGCGGTTCTCCGGGTCCAGGGCCTGCTTGATCCGGCGCATCAGGTCCAGTTCCACCGGGTCCTTGTGCCGGCGCAGGGCCTCGGCCTTGAGCAGCCCGACGCCGTGCTCGGCGGCGATGGAGCCGCCCATCCCGGTGACCAGGTCGTGGATCAGGTCGTTGTACCGCGTCCATTGCGCCAGGAAGGCGTCGCGGGCCATGCCCTCGGGCTGGCTGAGGTTGAAGTGCAGGTTGCCATCGCCCACGTGGCCAAAGGTGCACAGGCGGACCCGCGGATCCTCGGCCCGGACCCGCTCCGCGGCCTGCGCCAGGAAGTCGGGGAGGCGGGAGATGGGCAGGGAGATGTCGTGTTTGATGCTGGCACCGGCTTGGCTCTGGCCACCGGGGATGCCTTCGCGGATGGACCAGAGTTGTTGCCGCTGGTCGGGGTCCACGGCCACCACGCTTTTGTTGACCTCGCCGGCTGCCTGCGCCTCGGCGAGGCTGTGCGCCAGTACCTCGCGCAGTCCGGCGTGGGGGTTGGGGCTGGCGAGTTCCACCAGCAGGTACCAGGGGGCGGTGTCCGGTATGCCCCCGGCCGCGGCCCCCGCCTGTTGGCGCCCGAGCTCCAGTGCCAGGGTGTTCATCAGCTCACACGCCGTGACGGTGTCGCCGCTGTCGGCCTGCAGCCGGCGCAGCAGGGCGATGGCCCGGGCCGGGTCGGGCACCGCCACCAGTGCGGTCTGCACGTCCCGGGGCAGGGGGTAGAGGCGGAACACGGCCGCGGTGATGATGCCCAGGGTGCCCTCGCTGCCGATGAACAGATCGCGCAGGTCCAGCCCGCTGTTGTCCTTGCGCAGGCCGGTGAGCCCGCTCCAGACCTGGCCGTCCGCCAGCACCACCTCAAGGCCCAGGGCCAGTTCGCGGGTGTTGCCGTAGCGCAGGACGTTGGTGCCGCCGGCATTGCTGCCCAGGTTGCCCCCGATCCGGCACTGCGCTTCCGAGGGCAGGCTGAGGGGGAACAGCCGGTCGGCATCGCGGGCCGCCCGCTGGACGTCCACCAGCCTGCAGCCCGCCTCCACGGTCAGGGTGTTGTTCTCCGGGTCGATGGCGCGGACGCGGTCCATCCGCTCCAGGCTCAGGACCACCTGGTCCGCGTCGTCCTGCGGGGAGCCGCCGCCGACCAGTCCGGTGTTGCCGGATTGCGGGACGATGGCCAATCCCAGGTCGGCGCAGCAGGCCACCGCCCGGCTCACCGCCCGGGTGTCCGCCGGGCAAAGCACCGCCAGCGCGCGGCCTGGGAAACGGCCGCGCCACTCCGCCAGATAGGGGGCCATGGCATCGCCGGACAGGATGACGGCCTCGGGACCCAAATGCTTGACAAGGTGGCGGCGTTTTGCGTCGGGACTCAGTGCGTCGGAGCTCGGGGCCATGGTCCTCGTTCTACAGGTAGGGGCTGAGCAGCCAGAAGAGGGCGTCCCGTGCCCGCACGGGCAGGCTGCGCTGGTGCAACTCGTCGGCGACGGCCGGTTCGCTCACCGCCTGGATTTTACGGCAGTGGGCCACCATCTGCTCGGCGAACTCGCGGTCGTGCGCCTCCAGTGTGAGTTCGAAGTTCAACCGCAGGCTGCGCGGGTCCAGATTGGCCGAGCCCAGATGGCTGTAGTGGTCGTCAATGACCAGCAGTTTCGAGTGGTTGAACGGTGCCGGCTGGTACCAGACCTTCACCCCCCAGTGAAGCAGCTCCCAGAGCATGTGGCGACTCGCCCAGTCCACGTAGGGCAGGTTGCTGCGCCGCGGCAGCAGGATGTTCACCGTCACCCCTCGCAGCGCCGCCGCTTGCAGGGCGGTGGTCAGCGGGCGCGGCGGCAGGAAGTAGGGGGTCATGATCCAGACCGACTGCCGGGCGGCGGAGATGGCCGCCACCATGATCATCAGCAGCCGGTCCAGGTCCTCGTTGGGGCCGTCCACGATGGCGCGGCAGGCGGCGGGCCCGTGGTGCTCCAATGCGGCTTCGGGGACCGGGTTCTCGTCGCCGGTGGCAAAGGCCCAGTCCTCCAGAAACACCTGCTCCAGATCGGCCACCACCGGTCCGGTGACCCGGAAATGCAGGTCCTGGACCGGCCGGCGCCCGGCCCCGGTGCTGGTCAGGTGGTGGTCACTGATGTTCATGCCACCGGTGAACCCGATGTGCCCGTCGGCCACCAGCAGCTTGCGGTGGTTGCGCAGGTTGATATAAATCTCCGGCGGCAGCAGGTGGGGGGCCAGAAAGCGGGCGTGGCGGACGCCGGCACGGCGCAGCAACCGACTGACGTGGGGGAAGGTATACCACTCGCCGACCCCGTCCACGAGGACGCGGACATCCACCCCGCGCCGGTGCGCCTGGCTTAAAGCGTGGACGAAGCGCTGGCCGATCCGGTCGCTCTTGAAGATGTAGGTGCTCAGAAAGAGCCGCTCCCGGGCCTCCTCTATGGCTTGCAGCATCCGGGGGTAGGCGGTCTCCCCGTCGTGCAGGGGTTCCAGACGGTTGCCCTGGTAGAGGGTGCGGCCGGTGATGGCATCGGCGCTGCGGACCAGCTCGGAGCAACTCGGAGCACCGTCCGTCGGGCAGGGGGAGGGGGGCTTGTCACTGACATCGGGGGCGGCCGCGCCGGGCGAGAGCAGCTTGCGCGCCCGGGTGCGGACCCGGTTGATGCCGAAGAAAAAGTAGATCAGCGGGCCGGCCACCGGGAAGGCCAGGCAGACCGCGATCCAGGCCATGGCGACCGAGGGCTCGCGCTTGTTCAGCAGGGCGTGCCCGGCGGCCAGGGGGCCGACCACGGCCTGGGCGATACTCAACAGTGCCAGCAGTAGGGTGAGCGGTTCCATGGCATCAGGGGTCCGGTTTCTGGTGGCCGGCGTCGCACTCGCGTTACCCTACCACGCGCTGCGTCGGCGTGCCCCGGTGCCCACAAACCAGAAGGAATCCAACAGTCATGGCGGTACAGGCGAAATCAGGTCTGCTCAAGGGTATGAACCCCGTGGTCACGATCATCACCATCGTGGTGATGCTGGTCTCGGTGACCCTGGGGGCCGGGTGGACGGAGCAGACGGCAGCGGCCATCGGTACCGCCCGGGAGACGCTGAACCCCTTCCTGGAGTGGTACTACGTCATTCTGGTGGCGATCTTTTTCGTCTTCTGCCTCTGGCTCGGTGTGGGCCGGTACAAGAATGTGCGGCTCGGGGGCGACACCGAGCGGCCGGAGTTCACCACCTTTTCCTGGGTGGCGATGCTGTTCGCCGCGGGCACCGGCGTGGGCATCATCTTCTGGAGTATCGCCGAGCCGGTGATGCACTTCGATGCCAACCCCTTCGCTGCGGACGGCAGCCCGGAGTCGGCGGCGGTGGCCATGCGCCTGACCTTCTTCCACTGGGGGCTGCCGGGGTGGTCGATCTTCGGGCTGGTGGGCCTGGTGTTGGCCTACTTCAGCTTTCGCCACAACCTGCCGCTGACCATCCGCTCCGCGCTCTACCCCTTCCTGGGGCACCGGATTCACGGCCCCATCGGCGACCTGGTGGACAGTCTGGCGGTGTTCGGCACGGTGTTCGGTATCGCGACCACCCTGGGCCTGGGGGTGCAGCAGATGAACACCGGCCTGGGGCAGGTGTTCGATCTGGACACCACGCTGACCCTCCAGTTGGGGGTGACCGCGGTGATCATGTTCATTGCGACGGTCTCCGTGGTCTCGGGGGTCAAGCGGGGGGTGCGCATGCTCTCCGAGGCCAACTTCTGGCTCAGCGTGGTGATCGTGCTCTTCTTCCTGCTCTTCGGGCCGACCCACTATCTGTTCGCCCTGACCATCGAGTCCACCGGCGAGTACCTGCAGAACCTGCTGGCCATGACGTTCTACACCCACGCCAACAAGGACACCGGCTGGCAGGCGGAGTGGACGGTCTTCTTCTGGGGGTGGTGGATCGCCTGGTCGCCCTTCGTCGGCATGTTCATCGCGCGGATTTCCCGTGGGCGCACCCTGCGCGAGTTCATGCTGGGCGTGCTCCTGATGCCCACGGTGATCACTTTCGTCTGGATCGGGCTGTTCGGCGGCACGGCGTTGCACCAGGAGCTGTTCGGCGCCGGGGGCGTCGTGGAGGCCGTCTCCAAGGATGTCTCTATCGCCATATTCCACACCATTGAGGGCATGGGGCTGGGCCTGCTGGGGCAGGGGGCAGCCGTACTGGTAACGTTGCTGATCGCGACCTACCTGATCACCTCGGCCAACGCCGGTACCCTGGTCATCAATACCATCCTGGCGAACGGTGACACCGACCCGCCCACCATCCACCGGGTGATCTGGGGCGTTGTGCTGGCACTGCTGACCGGGGTGCTGCTGGTTGCCGGTGGGCTGGAGACCCTGCAGGCCGCGGTCATTCTGGCGGGGCTGCCCTTCTCCATCGTCATGGTGGTCATGTTGCTGGGGCTGGTGAGGGCGCTGGAGCATGAGCGCTACGCACCGCGTCCGGGTACCCGCACGGTGGCCCCCACCGAGCCCTGGGTGGGCATGGACGAGGCTGGTGAGACCCTGCATGAACCGCGTGGCACGGCAGGGCCGGCCGGGGAGTACCAGCCCGCGGCGCGCACCGGCACTGACGGTTGACCGGGCGTGGCGGAATTGGCCGGGAGTCAAAATGGAACGCTTGCTGCAAGGGGTTGTTGGCTTTAGACTTCATTAAAGTCAAGAACCCGCGCCTTCCGGCTGCGAGAGGTTTCCATGAGCGAACTTAACGAACACCAGCACCACGACATCGTCGGGCGGTTGCGCGACGCCGGCCTGCGGCCGACGCGCCAGCGCGTGGCCCTGGCGGACCTGCTGTTCTCGCAGGGCGATCGCCACGTCACCGCCGAGTCGCTGTACGACGAGGCCCTTGGGCAGGGTGTCCGGGTGTCACTGGCTACCATCTACAACACCCTGAACCAGTTCACCACCTCCGGCCTGTTGCGTGAGGTGGTGGTGGATTCGGGCAAGTCCTACTTCGACACCAACACCGGGGCGCACCAGCACGTGTTCAACGAGGACACCGGTGACATCGAAGACGTCCAGCTCAGCCTGGATGCCGACGAGCTGGCCAGCCGCATCAGCGTTCCGGCCGGGCACGAGATCACCGGTGTAGACGTGGTGGTCCGGCTGCGCCGTAGCAGCTGACCGGCTTGCGGTGTGCCCTTGCGGCACACCGCGGCCGCCCTTCCCCGCCGGCCCGCCTCTCGGACCGGCTGCCTGCCAGTCACCCGCACCTGCCCCGCCCTGCTTGCGCAGACGTTTTTCTGTGCCTGCCACTCGTATACGATGAGCTTTTCCGCAGGGGGCCGGTTATGTCCAGTAGCAGCAGCGGCGGCGTGGGCATCTACGTGGATGCCGCCAATATCCAGATGAACGGTGGTTTCGGGATGCAGTACGACGTGCTGCGCGAGTTCGCCTGCCGCACCGGGGCCGAGCCCATACGGCTGAACGCCTACGTCACCTACGACGAGCACCGGGCGGAGCGCGACCGCGGCTACCATCAGCGGGTCAATAATTTCTTCCAGTCCATCCGCGAGTTCGGTTACAAGGTCATCGTCAAGAAGTACCGCTGGTACCGCGACGAGGAGGGGAACGCCTACGCCAAGGCCAATGCCGACCTGGACATGGCGGTGGATGCGCTGCTGCAGTCACAGAACCTCACCCGGGTGGTGATGGTCACCGGCGACGGGGACTTCGTGCAGGTGGTTCGGGCACTGCAGAACCAGGGCTGCCGGGTGGAGGTGCTGGCCTTCGACAATATCTCCTCGGAACTGCGTCGCGAGGCGGATGTGTTCGTCTCCGGCTACCTGGTACCGGGGTTGCTGCCGCCGCGGAACCCGGAGGGCCGGGGGGTCTGGGGGGAGATGGGCTCCCGGGTGCGGGGCATCTGCTACTACCACAGTCCGGAGGGTTACGGTTTTCTGCGTTTCATGCGGCGGATTGCCGATCACCTCTGGGTGACCGATACCCGGCACCCCAACTCGCCCTACGCATCGGCCTACTTCCGGGATGGCGATCTGCCCGGGGGGGTGAGGCCGGCCGATCTGCCCAGCCACAATATTATCCTGGAGTTCGACGTGAACCCCTCCGCCGTAAAGGAGGGCGCTTTGCAGGCCAGCCAGATTCAGCGGGTGCGCTGAGCCCTGTCACCGTTTCGACAATTCCGCCTCTATCGCCGCTGCCACCTGGTCCAGGGCCTCGCGGCTGTCCACGTCGCCGGGCAGCAGGGGCAGGCGGACCTGGTGCAGGTCGTGGAAGTATTCGTCGATCCGGTCCAGCCAGCGCTCCTCCCGGGCCAGCCGTTCGCGGAAGAAGGCGTCGGTCACGTCCGCGGGTAGCAGCTTGTTCACCACCAGGTGGCGGACGTGGATGTCCCAGGCGGCCAGCTCGCGGATGGCGTTGCGGGTCTCGGTGATGGGCAGGTACTCGGGTACCAGCACGAAGACAAAGGCGGTGGCGCTGTCGTCGAGCAGGATATCGCGCATGGCCGCCGCCCGTTGCCGCCGTCGGCTGAGGACGTCGTAGAGCGGGTCGTCCGGCACCTCGCCATCACCCAGCCAGTGGGAGTAGTCCTTGTTGCGCTTGCGCCGGCGCTTGAGCAGGCCATCCACCCAGGTTCCCATCAGTTCCGGCAGGGTCAGCAGGCGCACCGTATGGCCGGTGGGCGCGGTATCAAAGACCAGCAGGTCGTAGTCCTGGGACTCCTCCAGGATCAGGCTCACCATGCGGTCAAACAGCGCCGCCTCGGTGGCCCCGGGGGAGTGGGCCGCCAGGTCGATCTGGCGCATGGCCTCCTCCATCATGGTGGAGCTGACCGTGCGGCGGATGTTCTCCTTGACCCCGTCCAGGTAGCGGTGGGTCTCACGGTGCGCGTCCACCTCCAGCGCATCCAGGTTGGCGGCCACCCGGGTAATGCCCTCCCCACCGATCGGTGCGTGGAAGATATCGCCCAGGTTGTGCGCCGGGTCTGTGGAGACCAGCAGGACCCGCTTGCCCTGCCGGGCCGCACAGAGGGCGAAGGCGGAGGCCGAGGTGGACTTGCCCACGCCGCCCTTGCCGGCGAAGAACACCACCTTCCTTTCCAGCAGCGCATGATCCATTGTCAGCTCCTTAACAACAGCGGATGTGGTCCAGCGGGGAGCGCTCCAGGCCCATGCGCTGATGCCATTCGTGGAATTCCTCGATGATCAACGGGTAGAGCTCCAGGGTGTGGTAGGAGACCGGGTTTGGCACCCCGAGCATCTCGGAGAAGCACATGAAAAGGAACAGGTCGTCCTCGTCCCGCAGTTCCCGGATCACCTCGGCCTCATGGCCCAGGCGCAGCATCCGGTCGTAGCGGTAGAGCCAGCGTGCGATGGGGTTGCGGGGTTCGTCGGGGTCACTCATTGCGACCTCCTGGGAAGGCAGGGGGCGGGGGCCTCCACGGCCCCCGCCCGACGGGCTTACTCGGCCTCGCGGGCCTCACGCTCGGCGAGGCGCTTGAGCTCCTCCGGGTTGCGGAACAAGCGCACCGCCTCCAGCAGGATCCACAGGGCAAAGCCCAGGATGATGGCGCCGAGGATGAACAGCAGCCACTGGGTGTCCGCCTCGCCCAGGCCCGACCAGTTGAATACCACCTGCTGGATCATGGCCCAGACGGTCATGGTCAGCAGGAAGACCATCGGTATCAGCGTAGGCAGCGGGCTGCGGCCCTGCCGGTACAGCCACAGGGAGACCAGCATCAGGGTGATGCCCGCCAGCAGCTGGTTGGAGGTGCCGAACAGCGGCCAGAGCAGGAAGCCACCGGAGCCGACGCCCTGGCCCCCGTCCGGCAGCAGCACCAGCAGGCCGGTCAGGAAGACGGCGATGGAGGTGGCCACGTAGCGCTGCGACAGCTTTGGCGCACCGTACTCGACCCCCAGCTCGCCGATGATGTAGCGCAGCAGGCGCACGGCGGAGTCGAGGGTGGTGGCGGCGAAGCTGACGATGATGATCGCCACGATCGTCTGGCCTACCTGCTCGGGGATGCCCAGCCCGGAGATCAACTGCCCGGCGCCGCCGACGAAGTTGCCGACCCCGCCCGCACCGGCGGCGGCGAAGCTGGAGTAGGCGTCGTGGAAGTCGCCGGCGCTGGCGAAGAAGGTGGCCACCGCCAGGATGGTCACCAGGGCGAGGGTGCCCTCACCCACCGCACCCAGGTAGCCGATGGTCCGGGCATCGGTCTCCTTGTCGAGCTGCTTGGACGAGGTGCCCGAGGCCACCAGCCCGTGGAACCCGGAGATGGCCCCGCAGGCGATGGTGATGAACAGCAGCGGGAACCAGGAGGTGTCCGCCTGGGCGTTGAAGGCGGGCGCGGTCACCGAGGGCATGGTGACCAGCAGGCCGCCGTAAAGCAGCAGCAGGCCGACTACGAGCTGCTGGGCGTTGATGTAGTCACGCGGTTGCAGCAGCTTCCAGACCGGCAGGGTGCTGGCGACGAACACGTAGGCCAGCAGGATCATGATCCAGATCAGGAAGGCCGAGCCGGTGGCATCCAGCCCGAACAGCACGCCACTGGCCTCCTCGCCACCCATCCAGCGCACCAGGTCGATCTGCAGCGCTGGAATGTAGGAGGCCGCCACTGCCGCGCCGTACATGACGGCCAGCGCCACCAGCGACGGGATCAGCATGTTCCCCTTCTTGCGCAGCACGGTATAACCGATCCAGATGGCCAGCGGGATCTGGATGAAGACCGACAGCACGGCCGAGGGGTTGCTGATGAACAGGTTGGCGATGACCCAGGCAAAGACCGCGTTCACCATCAGGACCAGTATGAGGATGATGAACAGGAACAGCAGCTTGGCCCGCCGCCCCACCAGGCGGTTGGCCAGGGTGCCGATGGACTGCCCCTTGTGGCGGGCAGACAGCACCAGGGCGCCGAAGTCGTGGACACCCGCCGCGAAGACCGTGCCCAGGACCACCCAGAGCATGGCCGGGAGCCAGCCCCAGTACATGGCGATGGCCGGGCCAACGATGGGCGCGGCACCGGCCACGGAGGTGAAGTGGTGGCCCCAGAGCACCCACTTGTTAGTGGGCACGAAGTCCACGCCGTCGTTATAGCGGTTGGCGGGGGTGATGAAGTTGGGGTCCAGCCGGTAGATGCGTTCGGCGAGGAACTTGGAGTAGTAGCGCCAGCCGACGATGTAGATCAGGCCGGCGATGAAGGCGAGCCATACTGCATTCATAGTTATTGTCTCCCAGCAGGGGGCGTGCCCGGTTCTGGACTATGGTTGTAGTGGTGTTGTCGCAAGGGCGGCTTCTTTCTGGTTTATGCCGCGAATGCTGCAATATGGAAACTGCGGTTTGCGGTTTTACCTTATATGGTCTAACCAGTTCATGTAAATTGTAGGTGAGCCGCTCAACGATTGTACATGCATGTTGCATGATGGAAGCGGCGATAACGCGAAATCAAGTCTACGAGGAGGGCGATAACTATGGGCTCGATTGTTGTCGGGGTGGATGGCTCCGAGGGTTCCCGCCGTGCCCTGTTGGTCGCGCTGGAGGAGGCCAAGCTGCGCAAGTTGGCGCTGCGGGCCATCTACGTGCTGGACCGGCGTTACCTGGACCCGGAGTGGGGGGCGCTGATCTCGCCGCCCATCAAGGAGCTGGAGAAGGAGGCCAAGGCCATCGTGGAGAAGCTGGTGGCCTCGGTGGCCGACGAGGCCAAGGGCGTGGACGTGCAGCAAGAGGTGGTGCTGGCGGAGAAACACGGCACCGCGCGGACGCTGCTTGATCACGGTTCCGATGCCACCATGCTGGTGGTGGGCAGCCGCGGCCACGGTGGGTTCTCCGGCCTGCTGCTGGGTTCGGTGAGTCACCAGGTGCTGCAGTTCGCCAACTGCCCGGTGCTGGTGGTGCCCCAGGGTGGGCACTGAACGGGCCGCGCACTGACGTGAGGTTACATCAAGCGTCGGCCTGCCCCATTGGGGGAGGCCGACGCGGCCCGAAATGACGCTCAGGCGCTGAGCTGTTCGCTGATCTGGATGGCCGTCGCCAGGGCGCGGCGCCCCGCCTGCCCATCCACCAAAGGCCTGCGCCCCTCCCTGATGCAGGCGACGAAGTCCCGGATCTCCGCCATCAGGGCATCGCCGTCCTCGAATACCGACTCTTCGCTGACGATCTCCGGGATGCCGGGGAACATCTCGCGCTCCCCCGGCTGGTGGCGGGTCAGGACCCGGTTCTGGAAGTCCACCGACACGTAGCCGTTCGGCAGGAACAGGCGCATCTTCCGTTCCATCTTCATGCTCACCCGGCTGGCAGTCACATTGGCCACGCAACCGCCGGGGAACTGCAAGCGGGCGTTGGCGATGTCGGTATCCCCGGTCAGCACCGGCACCCCCTTGGCATCGATTCGTTCCGGTGTCTCGTCCACCAGCGACAGGATGATGTCGATGTCGTGGATCATCAGGTCCAGTACCACGCTGACATCGGTGGCCCGGGGCTTGAAGGGGGCCAGGCGGTGGCATTCGATGAAGCGCGGGGGCTGGTTCTGCAGGTCCAGGTCCATGAGCGCGGCGTTGAAGCGCTCCAGGTGGCCCACCTGGAGCCGCGCCCCGTGGCGGGCCGCCAGTTCGATCAGTTCATCTGCCTCTGCGAGGGTGGTGGTGATGGGCTTTTCCACCAGCACATGCACGCCGGCCGAGAGAAAATCCCGGGCGATGCGGTAGTGCAACGAAGTGGGGGCCGCGATGCTGACCGCATCCACCTCTCCGATGATGGCGAGGTGGTCGTCGTACAGCGGCACGTTGTGCTTGTCGGCGACCGCTCGCCCGGCCTCCTGGTCCACGTCCACCACCCCCACCAGTTCGCAGTCCGGCAGGGCGGCGTACTTGTCCGCATGCCAGCGACCGAGGTGGCCGGTCCCCACTACCGCGCAGCGAAGCTTGCCCGTCATTAACACTCCTTGCTTATCCGTGTGTTCTATGCCGAAACAGTATAACGGGGCCGCTGCCCTGTAATAGGGTCCAGGCCGTCACCCTGTGCGCCGGACCTCCTGTAACCCTGTGCGCTGCTCGCCATCCAGGGCCGCCAAGTGCGCCTCGTTCTGCTGGATGTAGTTGCGGGTGAGGGGCACGGCGTGGCGGTCGCGGGCTAGCTGGATCTGGAACACCATGTGGTCCAGGTGGAGGAACGCCGCCTCGCTGGCGAGCAGGTAGTACTCCCACATGCGGCAGAAACGCTCGTCGTAAAGTTCGCGGATCCGGTCGCGGTTGGCCAGGAACCGCTCGTGCCAGGCGCGCAGGGTGTGGG
Source organism: Alkalispirillum mobile (assembly GCF_003664325.1). Classification (NCBI taxonomy): domain Bacteria; kingdom Pseudomonadati; phylum Pseudomonadota; class Gammaproteobacteria; order Chromatiales; family Ectothiorhodospiraceae; genus Alkalispirillum; species Alkalispirillum mobile. The sequence goes on along the minus strand of NZ_RCDA01000001.1, from coordinate 1,438,267 downwards.
CGTAGTGCAGGCGGAGGATCTCCACGTCGGTTACCCAGAGCTGCGCCTTCTCCACGGCGCGCAAGACCTCCGAGAGTGCCGGGCAGTAGCCGCCCGGGAAGATGTACCGGGCGATCCACGGGTTGGTGCGGGCCGGCGGGCTCATCCGGCCGATCGCGTGCAGCACGGCCACGCCGTCCGGTTTGAGCAGGCGGCGCAGGTGACCGAAAAAAGGGCGGTAGTGGGTGACACCCACGTGCTCGAACATGCCGACGGAGATGATGCGGTCATAGGGGCCGGTTTCTTCCCGGTAATCCTGGAGCCGGAACCGGACCCGGTCGTCCAGGCCGGCTTGCGCAGCGCGCCGGGTAGCCACCTCCAGTTGCTCCGTGGAGAGCGTGACCCCGGTAACATCCACCGGGGCGTAACGGGCCAGGGACAGGCCCATGCCGCCCCAGCCGCTGCCGATGTCCAGGACCCTCTGGTCCGGTGCCAGGCAGAGCTTGGCGGCCAGGTGGCGCTTTTTCTTCGCCTGGGCCTCCTCCAGGCTCTCCGCCCCGGTCTCGAAGTAGGCGCAGGAGTACTGGCGGTCGCTGTCGAGGAAGAGGTCGAACAACTCGCCGGACAGGTCGTAGTGGTGCGCGACGTTGCGCCGCGCCCGGTACAGCGGGTTGAACTGCGCCAGGTAGCGGAAGGGGCGCAGGAGGCGGCGTTGTAACCGGTGCCAGCCGGTCTGTTCCAGCTCCCGCAACGCCCCGCAGGCGATGGTAAGCAGCTCGCGCAGACTGCCCTGTTCCAGTTTCAGGCGCTGGTCCATCCAGGCCTCGCCCAGCTCCAGATCGGGGCGCAGCCCCAGGCGCCGGACCGTGGCCCAGTCCTTGAGCCTCACCACGACGTGCGGGGTGTTGCCCGGGCCGAATCCCAGTCGCTTGTTATCGGGGAGGATGACCTCCAGCCGTCCCTCCGTCACAATGCGCGATAATAAGCGTTCCAAGAGCATGACGACGCCCCTTTTGACCGTCCGTCAACCAGGGTGTTTGCTCTCAGGATAGATTCATTTCGTCGACCATGCCGACGCACAGTATGGGAGTGCCTGTGACTACCTCACCACATATTATCGATATCACCATGGACAACTTCCAGTCAGAGGTGCTGGAAGGCTCCATGCAGCAACCGGTCCTGGTGGATTTCTGGGCCGAGTGGTGCCAGCCCTGCAAGACCCTCATGCCCCTGCTGGAGAAGCTGGCCGAGGAATACCGCGGCGCCTTCCGCCTGGCACGAGTCAATTGCGACGAGCAGCAGGCGATTGCTGCCCAGGTGGGTGTGCGCAGCCTGCCCACCGTCATCCTGGTCTCCCAGGGGCAGGTGCTGGACCAGTTCACCGGTGCGCTCCCGGAGGGTGAGCTGCGCCGTTTCCTGGATCAGCATGTGCAGGCCCCGCAAGCCGATCCGCTGGAGCAGGCGCGGGAGCTTGTGGCCGCCGGAGACCTGCAGGGCGCGATCCCGCTCCTGGAGCAGGCCCGCTCGGACCGGCCGGACGATCAGGAGGTGGCCCTTGATCTGGCCCATGCGCTGATGCAGACCGGCGAGCCGGAGAAGGCCGAGGCCATAGTCGCCGAGCTGCCGGATGATGCCCGTCACGACCCGCGGTGCAAGGGGATCAAGGCGCACCGGGCTTTTTCCGAGCAGCTGGCGGACCTGCCTGGCCGCGATGCCCTGGCCGCACGGCTGGAGCAGGACCCGGCCGATACCGAAGCGCGCCACGGGCTCGCCCTTTACCAGGTGCTGGCCGGGGAGAATGAGCCGGCCCTGGAGCACTTGCTCTGGATTGTGCGCCACGACCGCCAGTGGGGCGATGATCGCGGGCGGGATACCCTGCTGCGGGTGTTTGATCTGCTGGGTGCCGAGGACCCGTTGGTCCGGCAGTACCGCAGCCGGTTGTTCCAGAGCCTCTATTGAGGGCGCCGCCCCTCACACCGGCGACGGTTCGCTTTGTACGGGCAGCGGCATTGGCGGTATTCTGTTGCCTGGTTTTCATGCCGGCCGCAAGGCCGCCCTCCGGCGGGGTATCCGTATGGCGCACTGGCAGGGAGAAAGGGTAGTGCAATTGGCAGGCTCCAAGGGCGCCTGTAGCGATTGCTCCCTGTTCAGCCTCTGTCTTCCCAAGGGGTTGGATGACGAGCACGTTCGGCGTCTGGACGAGATCCTGCAGCGTCAGCGCCCGTTGCGTCGGGGCGATGTGCTCTTCCGGGAGGGGGATGGCTTCCGTGCGGTGTATGCCGTGCGGGCCGGTGCACTGAAGACTTATACCATCTCCCGCGATGGCGAGGAGCAGGTCACCGGTTTTCACATGCCGGGGGAGATGATCGGGCTGGATGCGGTCAGCCTGGGTGAGCATCCCTGCGAGGCGCGGGCGCTGGAGACCTCCAGCATCTGCGAGATCCCCTTCCCGGAGCTGGAGGAACTGGCCCGGGCCATTCCCGACCTCCAGCGCCAGCTCCTTCGTCTGATGAGCAAGGAGATCTTCCAGGACCACGAGATGCTCCACGCCCTGGCCCGGCGGAACGCCGAGGAGCGCCTGGCCATCCTGTTGCTGAATTTCTCCGAGCGGTTCGCCCGCCGGGGGCTGTCGGCGACGCGCTTCCGTCTGCCCATGTCGCGCAGTGACCTCAGTAACTACCTTGGGCTGGCGCCGGAAACCATGAGCCGGCTGTTCCGGCGTTTCCAGGAGCAGGGGTGGCTGCACAGCCGGGGCAAGGAAATCACCCTCAAGGAGCCGGCAAGCCTGGAGCGGCTGGCCGGGCACTGCCAGGAGCGCCCCTGCGGCCGGCCCACCCTGTCCGGGCCTTCATCGGCGGATTGACCCCGGGCAGTCCCGGCGTTTCGGGAAGGAGTGGGGCCGGCGGGGGCGTGCCCGCGGCCCCGGCCCGCGTTATTCCGCTTTCACCTCGATACGCTGAGCAGGCGGTGCGACCTTCTTGGGGACCGTCACCTCCAGTACGCCGTTGCGGGAGCGCGCCTCGATGTTTTCAGCATCCACCGACTCCGGGAGCGAGAACCGGCGGTAGAAGGTGCCGCGGGCCCGTTCCACGCGCTTCCAGCCCTGCTCGCTCTCGGTGCTCTCCGACTCGCGCGAGCCCTTAATGGCGAGCACGCCCTGATCCATGCTGATCTCGATGTCCTCCGGTGCCACCCCCGGCAGATCCGCATGGATGTGGTAGGCCTTCTCGTCCTCCGAGATGTCTACGGCCGGCAGCCACTGCCCGGCGGTCTCTGCGCTCTCGGCCTCATCGGCCGCCAGCGGGCCGCGCTGGCCGAACATGCGGTCCAGATCGCCTTGGATCTGACGCAGGGTGTTCCACGGGTCGTACCGTACGATCGCCATGACAATCACCTCCCATGAATGATTGCTGACCGGTTGTTTGATGTCCTCACTCTGTTAGATAGGGCGCGCGCCGGATTTTTCAAGAGGCGGAATCGGCCTCGTGGTATGGTTTCGCCCTCTGAATCGTGATGATTGGGGTAGGCCCACTATGAAGCTGCGTTACTGGCATGGGTTGGTGGCACTGGCGGTGGTCGGTGCCGTGGCCGTGCTCGGCCTGCAGGCCTGGGCGGACCGTGAGGGGCGCTTGGCCCTGGAAGAGGCGCTGGAGGGGCTGCCGGCAGAGTGGAGCGCGGATTACGATCGGGTAGCCGTTAACTTGTGGAATCAGCGTCTGCATGTCTTTGACCTGACGGTGGCGCACGAGGGTGAGCAACCCCTGCGCGTGGATGAGCTGATCGTGGTGGACGTGGACCGGGAGCACAGCCCGCCCCACCACCTCAGGGTGCGTGCGGTCGGGCTGCACGCCGACCCGGCCGATGGCTGGCCGGTGCCGGCCGCGGACTGGTCCGATGACTCGGCGGAGTGGGTGTTCGCGTACCGCTATGACCCGGAGGCACAGGCCCTGCAAGTGGACGAGTTCCGCCTGAATATCCCGGGGCGAGGCTGGGCGGTAGGGCGCCTCCACCTGACCCGCTTCGACCTGGGCGAGACCCTGCGGACCCATGCGCTGGAGCTCCCGGAGTTCGAGGTGGCCGGCCTCAACCTGCGTTATCGCGACCAGGGGTTCTTCCGCGCGCTGGCGGATGAGAGCCAGGCGGAGGCACTGATTCCCATGGTGCAGGGTTGGGCGGGCCGTTTCGGTGAGCCCTTTTTCATGGAGACGGCCGAGGCCGTGACGGTTTTCCTGCGCGACCCGGTAGGGCTTGAGCTGCGGGCGCGCCCGACCGAGCCCGTGCCGCTCCTCGATCTCGTGGCAATGGCCATGGTCACGCCGGAGGCGATTCCGGCCCGGCTGGACGCACAGGTGCGGGTGGTGAGGGACTAGGCCATGAGTGAGCACCAGAAGGACATGATCGGTCACCTGGTGCAGCACCCGGAGGACGAGAGCCTGCGGGGGCGCCTGGCCTGGTTCATCGACCTGCCGGCGATTCAGTATTTCATCGTCGGGCTCATCCTGCTGAACGCGGTCACGTTGGGGCTGATGACCTCGCCCGCCTTGACCGAGGCGTTGCAACCCTGGCTGGGCTGGGTCAATACCATCATCGTCGCCGCCTTCGTGGTGGAAATCCTGCTACGGATGATCGCTGACGGCACCCGTTTTGTCCGAAGCGGTTGGAACCTTTTCGACTTCGCCGTGGTGGCCGTCTCGCTGGTGCCGGACTCCGGTGCCTTCTCGGTGCTGCGGGCCCTGCGCATCCTCAAGGTGCTACGCCTCTTCTCGATGGTCCCGCGGCTGCGCCGGATCGTTGAAGCGTTGCTCAAGGCCATTCCCGGCATCGCCTGGATCGCCCTGCTGTTGCTGGTGATCTTCTACGTGTTCGCGGTGATGGGGGTGAAGCTGTTCGCCCAGACCTTCCCCGAGTGGTTCGGTACCCTGGGGAGTAGCATGTACACCCTGTTCCAGATCATGACCCTGGAAAGCTGGTCCATGGGCATCGCCCGACCCGTGATTGAGGCCTACCCGTGGGCCTGGGTCTACTTTGTGGCGTTCATCCTCATCTCCTCGTTCACGGTGCTCAACCTGTTCATCGGTATCATCATCGAGAGTATGCAGTCCGCGCACTGGGAGGCAGAGGACGCCAAGCGGGTGGAACAGGAGCAGCGTGCCCACGACGAGCGCCTGGAGATGCTGCAACTGATGCGGGAGTTGAGCGCCAAGGTGGATCGGCTGGAACGGCGGTCCGGCAGGCACTGACTGCTCCACCGTGCCGTGGTTGACCCCGGGGGCGCCGTCGGGTCAGACTTTTATCCCCAGCCCCCCCCACCTGGGGTGAGAGAAGCAGGAGGTTATTGATGAAGCTGAAAATCGAGGGCATGAGCTGTGGGCATTGCGAGAAGGCCGTGCGCGACGCGCTGCAGGCGGTACCCGGGGTGACCGAGGTGGTGCGGGTGTCGGCCGATGACGGGCAGGCGCAGGTCAGCGGCGAGCCCGACCCGGCCGCCCTGGTTGCGGCGTTGGATGAGCAGGGCTTCGATGCCCGCGTGGAGGCCTGATGGCCGGTTGCTGCCACCGCCTGCGCCTGGATGACAGCGCCCGGGACGATGCCCGCCAGCGTCTGCGCTCGGTCCGGGGGCACGTGGACGGCATCCTGCGCATGCTCGACCAGGAAGACACCTATTGCGTGGATGTGCTCAAGCAGGTCAAGGCGGTGCAGGGGGCGCTGGACCGCGTCGGTGGTCTGGTACTCCGTGCCCACCTGCGCGACCACGTGACCACCGCCAATGAGCGGGGCGACGTGGAGGAGATGGTCGAGGAACTGATGGAAGTCCTGAAGTACCGTTGACCGCTGCCCCACCGGGAGGCCCCATGAGTGACAAAAGCCAATCCACCGAGCAGAGCTTCGATCTGGGGGTGCAGGGCATGACCTGCGCCTCCTGCGTCGCGCGAGTGGAGCGTGTACTTGGCCGTGTGCCCGGCGTGCGCTCGGTGAGCGTGAACCTGGCGACGGAGAAGGCGCGCGTTGAGGCCGAGCGCGACATGGCGCTCCAGCCCCTGTTGGACGCGGTAAACAAGGCCGGTTTCCAGCCGCAGACGCAGCAGCTCGATCTGGCGGTGGACGGCATGACCTGCGCCTCCTGCGTCAGCCGGGTGGAGAAAGTGCTGGGGCGTCGCCCCGGGGTGTTCTCCGCGACGGTCAACCTGGCCACCGGACGGGCCCGGGTGGAGGTGCTGCCCGGCGTTGCCGACCCGCAAGGCCTGGTGGATGCGGTGTCGAAGGCCGGTTTCGAGGGACGGCTGCTGAGCGACGGCGGTTCGGGTGAGACGGAGGGGCCCGCCGACCGCGAGCTGAAGCAGCTCCGCAGGGCCAAGCAGGTGGCCGTGGCGCTGACCGTTCCCCTCGTGTTGATCGCCATGGGGCCCATGATGGTGGCCCCCATGGCCGAGGTCATGCATCGGGTGTTGGCACCGGAGGCGTGGCTCTGGGTTGAGGCTGTCCTGGTCACGCCCGTGCTGTTCTGGGCCGGTTCGAGGTTCTACAAGCATGGCTGGCCTGCCCTCCGCCGGCTCAATCCCGATATGAACAGTCTGGTCATGCTGGGGGCAACATCGGCATGGCTCTATTCCATGCTGGTCCTGCTGGCCCCCGGCCTGTTCCCGGAGGCGGCCCGCGGGGTCTACTTCGAGGCGGTCGGGGTGATCGTCACCCTCATCCTCGTCGGGCGGTATTTCGAGCTGCGTGTACGGGGGCGGGCCTCCGATGCAATCCGCCAGTTGCTGGCGCTGCAGGTGCGCGAGGCGCGGGTCCAGCGGGGCGATGACTTGGTCAGCGTGCCGGTGGATGCGCTGCAGCCCGGCGACGTGATCGTGGTGCGTCCGGGCGAGCGGGTACCGGTGGACGGCGAGGTGACTGACGGCGGCAGCTACGTGGACGAGTCCATGGTCACCGGGGAGCCCGTCCCGGTGGAGAAGACCGTGGGCGAGCAGGTGGTGGGCGGCACGGTCAATGGCTCAGGCAGCTTCAGCTTCCGCGCCACCGGCATTGGCGAGGACAGCGTGCTGGGCCGTATCGTGCACCTGGTTGAGGAGGCCCAGGCCTCCAAACCCCCTATTCAGGCCCTGGTGGACCGGATCGCCGGGGTTGTCGTCTGGGCAGCCATCGCCATCGCATTGACCGCCGCCCTCTCGTGGGCGCTGCTCGGGCCCGGGCCGCACTATGCGTTGGTCACCGCGGCGAGTGTGCTGCTCATCGCCTGCCCCTGTGCCATGGGGCTGGCCACGCCGATGGCGATCATGGTGGGTGCGGGGCGGGGCGCCCGGCAGGGCATCCTGTTCCGTCGCGGTGCCGCTTTCCAGGCCATCTCCCGGGTCGACACGGTGGTGGTGGACAAGACCGGCACCCTGACCGAGGGTCGGCCAGAACTCACCGAGTTCGAGTTGCGTCCGCAATGGGACAAGGCCGAGCTGGCCCCTCTGGTCGCTGCCCTGGAGTCCCGCAGCGAGCACCCGGTGGCGGAGGCCATCGTCCGAGGGCTGGACAGCACTGGAGAGCTGCCGGTGAGCGATTTCGCCGCCCACGCCGGGCTTGGCGTGGAGGGGCAGGTCGGCGGTCACCGTCTCCAGGTGGGTGCGGACCGCTACATGACCCGCCTCGGGCTGGATCTCTCCCCGTTCGCGGAACGGGCCCGAAGCCTGGCAGGCCGAGGGCGCACGCCGTTATACGTGGCGGTGGACGGCCGCCTGGCGGCGCTGCTGGCGGTGGCCGATCCGATCAAGTCCGGTAGTCCCGAGGCGGTCCATGCGCTGCAGGCGCTCGGCATGCAGGTGATCATGATCACCGGCGATAACCAGCGCACGGCTCAGGCCGTGGCCCGGGAGGTGGGCATCGAGCAGGTGATCGCCGAGGTGATGCCGGAGGACAAGGCGCGTGAGGTGGCCGCCTTGCAGGGCGACGCCCACAGCGTGGTGTTCGTCGGCGATGGCATCAACGATGCCCCGGCCTTGGCCCAGGCGGACGTGGGTATGGCCATCGGTACCGGCACCGATATCGCCATCGAGGCCGGCGAGGTGGTGCTGATGTCCGGGGACCTGCGCGGGGTGGCCGCCGGCATCCGGCTGGCGCGCCGGACCTTCCGCACCATCCGCCAAAACCTGTTCTGGGCCTTCTTCTATAACATCACCCTGATGCCGGTGGCGGCCGGGCTGCTCTACCCGGCGTTCGGCCTGCTGCTGTCGCCCATGATGGCGGCCGCGGCCATGAGCCTGTCCAGCATCCTGGTGGTCAGCAACAGCCTGCGCCTGCGCCGGGCACGGCTCGGCGGGCCGCTGGAGGTCTGAGGGGCGGCGGCCCCCGGCTCAGTCGTCGGTGATGGTCTGCGCCGGCGGTTGCGGGCGCGCATGGTAGCGCCCGCCCCGCAGCCAGATCTTCAGCGCCTGCCAGTGGATGGCCGCCAGGGTGCCGGCGCTGCCGGGTAGCGGCCCGGCCATCGCCTTGACCAGATGGCGCCGCGTCAGTGGCTGCCGCGTGCCCGCCTGCACCGCCGTGAGCAAGGGGGCGTCCTGCAGGCTGTAATGGATGCCGATACCCAGGCGTTGCTCGTCCAGCCGGATGCGGAAGTCATACTGCCCGGCCACCGGGAAGAAGGGGGAGACGTGGAAGCACTTGGTCGTCCGGCTTCTTATAGTCTTCCCGAGTGGTGTTCCGTTCTCGTGTAGCAGGTAGCCGTGCCAGTCGCCGAAGGTATTGCGTACCTCGGCCAGTACGGCCAGCAGGCGACCGTCCCGGTGCCAGCCGAACCAGAGCGATAAGGGGTTGAAGCCGACGCCGAAGACCCGGGGCTGGGTGAGCAGCCAGGCCGGCCCGCCGGCCAGGTCCAGGTCGGCATCGGCGAGCACTTGGTCAAACCAGGGCCGGAGGGGGCTGCCATCCCGTGGGCCGTGATCCGCATCGTGCAGGGCCACCACCCCTTTTCGGTTGTGCTGGACCAGGCCCGAGCGGCGCCGCAATTCCGGAAGCCGGTCCAGGTCCGCGAGAATGGCCCAGTAGCGGTAGGCAAAGCGGTAGGCCGGTGGTCCCGCACGCCGGTGCATGACCTGTCCGGGGTAAAGCCATCCGGGCGCGGAGCCCAGCGTTGCAGGCAGTGTTATCATAAGAGGCATGATGCGCCGCCGGCGGCGTACTGCCAAGCCCGTCCGTCGGCTTCATCACCGCGCGAACCGCCCTTTTGTGGGCCCCTTGAAAAACTGTTTGACAGATTTTTCATTGGGTCTATAATGCCGCCTCTCGTCACGGCGAGGCCGCTTTCGGGCGGCGGCGAAGCGGAGGCTTCGGCGGCGGTGACGAGGGGTTTGACAAGGGGGTGCGAAGCTGTAGAATGCGCGCTCCTGACACGGCGACAGGGGGTTGCCGAGGCCTTTGAGGCCGGGCCCTACGGGGTGA